>NZ_JBBBNY010000009.1:0-142984 GCF_037137055.1 Fulvimonas yonginensis | reverse complement strand
CCTGGCTGCATCAATACAACTGGCACCGTCCGCATGCCAGCGTTGACTACCAGCCTCCTATCACCCGCATTGCCATGAACAACCTGGTGGGTTTACGCAACTAGGCCGCCAGCGCCTCGATCACCGCGTTGGCGAAGGCCGGGATGTCGTCCGGCTTGCGGCTGGTGATCAGGTTGCCGTCGCGCACCACCTCGCGGTCTTCCCATTGCGCGCCGGCGTTCTCCAGGTCCTGCCGCAAAGACGGCCACGAGGTGAGCTTGCGCCCTTCGACCTGGCCGGCGTTGATCAGGGTCCACGGGCCGTGGCAGATCGCAGCGACCGTCTTGCCCGACGCGGCGAACGCGCGCACCAGGTCCAGCGCCGCCGGCTGGGTGCGCAACTTGTCCGGGTTGATCACGCCGCCGGGCAGCACCAGCGCGTCGAAGTCGGACGGGTCGGCTTCCTCCAGCTTCATGTCCACCGGCACGCTGCCGGCCCAGTCGCCGCCCTTCCAGCCCCGGATTTCCCTGGCGTCGCCCGGCGCCACCACGGTGACCTCGGCGCCCGCCTCCTCCAGCAGCCGCTTGGGCTCGGTGAGCTCGGAATACTCGAAGCCGTCGGTGGCGAGCACGGCGACGGCGCGACCGTTCAACTTGGATGAAGCCATGGACCGACCCTCCTGCAAGCGAAACCGGGAGGATCGCGCAGCCGGCATGCGCAGCATGTCTCGCACATGTCATCCGCCCGTTAGGGCATGCGGCAAGGGGAGTGCTAGCGCTTGGGCTTGAGCAGGGTGCCGGTGCAGTTCGGCGCGCCGCACAGGCAGCGCCACAGCTTCTTCAGACGAGGGGTGTGCGGCACGTCGAGCACGATGCCGTAGTCGTAGGTCAGCTCCTCGCCCGGGGCGATGTCGCGGATGGCCTCGATCAGCACGCGATCCTTGCGCGGGTCGCCGCTTGCGCTCTCCTCGATCACCGCACGGCAGTTGGGCGCGCAGCTGTGGTTGATCCAGCGCGCGGTGTTGCCCTTGCGGTTGGCGTCGATAATGTACTCGTCGTTGAGCGTGAACAGGAAGGTGTGCCCGGTCTCGCCGCCGTCGCCATAGCGCTCGTCAGCCTCGGCGTGGGTCACCAGCGTGCCCTTGTACTCGATGATTTCCTCGCCCTTGCTGATCGGTGCGGTGGCGAACACGCCGTTGCCGTGGATCGGCGAGCGGCGGGCGACGTAGCGGCGTGGCATGCGTGGGGAATCCTGCGGCGAAAGACGCCGATGATGCCCGTTCGGTGCGCACGGGGAAACCGCGTGCACGTGAAGGCCGCCGTGGTCGAGGCTCACGCGCCGCCATCGGGTGTGGTTAGAATCGGCAAATTCGAACGATCGTTTGGAGAGGCCGTGATGCGTTTCCTGCACTGGATCGTCCCGCTTTCGCTCGCTCTGGGCCTGATCGGCTGCGGTCCGCCGCGCAAGAGCGTGTTCCCGCCCACGGTGAGCATCCAGCAGCTCGTGCTGCAACCGGGCGGCGCCTGGCGGCTGACCGTGCGCATCCAGAACAACAGCTACGGCGAGATGGACTTCACCGGGCTCGACGCGCAACTGGCGATGGCCGGCAGCGTGCCGGTGCGCGTGCACGGCAGCTTCGACCGCGACATCCCCGCCTTCGCCGGCGACGTGGTGCAGATCGACGTGCTGCCCACGGTGGCAATGAGCCAGGCGCTGGCGGCGAGCGCCGCCAAGGGCAGCGCCGGCGCCCTGCCCTACACCCTCTCCGGCAGCGTGCGCGCCACTCCCGAACAGGAGAAGGCGCCGCGCGATTTCGATTTTTCCGGCAAGGACTGGCTCTCGCCCGTCCCCGGCATCGCCAACACCTGGCGCTGATCACCCGAGGACTACCCGATGACGATCTACAAGGCGCCGCTGGACGACCTGCGCTTCGCGCTGCATGACGTGCTGGGCGCGGAGGCCGTGCTCACCCCGCTGGCCGGCGGCGAGGGCCACACCCGCGACCTGCTCGACGCCGTGCTGGAGGAGGCCGCGCGCTTCAACGAACAGGTGCTCGCCCCGCTCAATGCCTCCGGCGATGCCGAGGGCTGCCACTTCGACAAGGCCACCGCGACGGTCACCACGCCCAAGGGCTTCAAGGAGGCCTACCGCACCTACGTCGAGGGCGGCTGGGCCGGGCTCACCATGCCCGAGGCGCTGGGCGGCCAGGCACTGCCCGAGGTGATCGGCGTGGCCATGAAGGAAATGCTCGACTCGGCCAACCTGGCCTGGGGCAACTACCCGCTGCTCAGCCAGGGTGCTGCGCACGCGCTGCAGCTGCACGGCGACGCCTGGCAGAAGGAAGTGTTCCTCAAGCCCATGGTCGCGGGCCGCTGGTGCGGCAGCATGTGCCTGACCGAGCCGCAGGCCGGCTCCGACCTGGGCCTGCTCAAGACCCGCGCCGAACCCGCCGGCGACGGCAGCTACCGCCTCACCGGCACCAAGATCTTCATCACCGCCGGCGAGCACGACCTGACCGAGAACATCGTGCACCTGGTGCTGGCACGCCTGCCGGACGCCCCGACCGGCAGCCGCGGCATTTCGCTGTTCGCGGTGCCGAAGTTCAAGGTCGCGCGCGACGGCTCGATGGGCGAGCGCAACGCCGTGGCCGCCGGCGCCATCGAGCACAAGATGGGCATCCACGGTTCGCCGACCTGCGTGATGAACTTCGACGGCGCCGAGGGCTGGCTGGTCGGCCAGCCGCACAAGGGCCTGTTCGGCATGTTCACCATGATGAACGCGGCGCGCCTGGCGGTGGGCGTGCAGGGCGTGGGCCTGGCCGAGCGCGCGCTGCAGAACAGCCTGCACTACGCGCGCGAGCGCCTGCAGGGGCGCGCCTTGAGCGGCCCGGCGCAGCCGGACAAGCCGGCCGACCCGCTGGTGGTGCACCCGGACGTGCGCCGCATGCTGCTGACCCAGCGCGCCATCGTCGAGGGCGGCCGCGCGCTGATGCTCTACGCCGCGCTGCAGCTGGACATCGAGGAGCGCGCCAGCGACGAGGCCGCGCGCACCAAGGCCGGCGAGCTGGTCGCGTTCCTCATTCCCATCGTCAAGGGCGTGCTGACCGAACTGGCGCAGGAAAGCGTCAAGGAGGCCGTGCAGGTCTACGGCGGCCACGGCTACATCACGGAAAACGGCATCGAGCAGTTCGTGCGCGACGCGCGCATCATCACGCTGTACGAGGGCACCACCGGCATCCAGGCGATGGACCTGCTGGGCCGCAAGATCATGCAGCTCAAGGGCGCCGGCTTCCGCCACTTCCTGGAGGAGATCGGCGGCTTCTGCCAGCGGCACGCGGGCGACGCCATGCTGGCCGAGTTCGTCGCGCCGCTCGGCCAGGCGGCCAGGGAGTGGCAGGCGCTGACGACGGCGCTGGCCGAGCGCGTGCAGGCTGATCCGGAAGAACTGGGCGCGGCCGCGGTCGACTACCTCTACTACGCAGGCTACGTGGCGCTGGCCTACATGTGGGCGCGCAGCGTGGCGGCCGCCGACGCCGGCACGCAACCAGCGGCGTTCAGGCAGGCCAAGCGCGACACGGCGCGCTTCTACTTCGCACGCATGCTGCCGCGCTGCGCGGTGCACCGTGCGGCGATCGAAGCCGGCGTGGCGAGCCTGCCGGCCCTGGGCTGAACCCCATCCTGTAGGAGCGAGCTTGCTCGCGATGCCTTCGGCAGGCGCGCATCCACGCAAACCGCATCGCGAGCAAGCTCGCTCCCACATGGCGTCAGTCGCGCCAGATCAGGCTCGCGAAGCGTCCGCTGTGCGCACCGTCGCGGCGGTGGGAATAGAACCGCGCGTCGGTGAACGTGTCGAAGCCGCCGCCGTGGACCCGCGTCACGCCGGCCGCCGCGAGCCTGCGGCGCGCCAGGCCGGCCAGGTCGCAATGCCAGTGGCCCGGGCGCGACGGCGCAAAACGGGCGGCGGCATCCGGATCCCGTTCGACGAAGGCGCTGCGCACCTCGCCGCCCACTTCGTAGGATGCGGCGCCGATGCACGGCCCCAGCCATGCCAGCAGGCGCGCCGACGGCGTGCCCATCGCGGCGACCGTGGCCTCCAGCACGCCGGCGGCCAGCCCGCGCCAGCCGGCGTGGGCGGCACCGATGCGGGCGCCGTCCTCGCTGCAGAACAGCACCGGCAGGCAGTCCGCCGTCAGGATCGCCAGCACCGTGCCGGACAGGTGCGCGACTGCGGCATCCGCCTGCGGCTCGTCGGCGCTCGCCAGCGGCCCCAGCTCGGCGACGGTGGTCCCATGGACCTGGCGCAGCCAGCGCGGTGCGGCCGGCAGGTCCAGCGCGTGGCGCAGCGCGTCGCGGTTGCTGGCCACCGCCTCGGCGGCGTCACCGCTGCGCAGGCCGAGGTTGAAGCGTGCGTACGGTCCGGTCGACACACCGGGACCGTCGCGGGTGGTGACCGCCGCATGCACGCCACGCGGCGCGGGCCAGTCGGGCAGGATCCAGGGTTCGGTCATGGGGAAGGCCGTGACGGGGAGACCCAAGCATAGCGCGCGTGGGCCCCGCTTCCGCCGGCTGATGGCTGGCTAGAGGTCGGCGTGGATCTGGGCATCCGTGCGCAGGGTCGCCACGAGCGCGTCCAGGTCGGCCGGACGCCGCGCCTCGAACGCCATCGCCTCGCCCGTCACCGGATGTTCGAACGCCAGCCGCTCGGCGTGCAGCGCCTGCCGGCGGAAGCCGCGCAACGCCGCCACCAGTTCGGGCGTGGCGCCCTTGGGCAGCCGCAGACTGCCGCCGTAGAGCGGGTCGCCGACCAGCGGGTGGTGGATGTGCGCCATGTGCACGCGGATCTGGTGTGTGCGGCCCGTCTCCAGGTTGCACTGGATCAGGCTGTGTGCGCGGAAGCGCTCGCGCAGCCGATAGTGGGTCACCGCGTGCTTGCCTTCGTCCTGGTCGCGCACGGCCTGGCGCAGGCGATCGCCGAGGTGCCGGCCGATCGGCGCGTCGACCGTGCCCCCGGCGACCAGGGTGCCGACCACCACCGCCTCGTATTGCCGCTCCACCGCGTGGCGTGAGAGCATCTCCACCAGTGCCGTGTGCGCGGCCAGCGAGCGCGCGACCACCATCAGGCCGGAGGTGTCCTTGTCCAGCCGGTGCACGATGCCGGCGCGCGGCAGCTCGGCCAGCTTCGGGTCGTGGTGCAGCAGCGCGTTGAGCAGCGTGCCGGCGGGGTTGCCGGCGCCCGGGTGCACCACCAGGCCGGCGGGCTTGTCCAGCACCAGCAGATGCTCGTCCTCGTGCACGATGGCCAGGGCGATGGCCTCGGGCGCGCTTTCCACTTCGGTGACGAGTTCGGCCTGCAGCCGCACCTGCTCGCCGCCGCGCAGCAGCTGGCGCGGCGGCGCGACCGCGCCGTCCAGGGTCACCGCCCCCGCCTTGATCCAGGCCGCCAGGCGCGAACGCGAGTAGTCCGGGAACATCTCGGCCAGCGCCTGGTCGAAGCGCCTACCCGCAGCCGACAGGGGCACCTGCCCCTCGTGGCGGATGACGGTCATGCCGGCCTCCGCGGGAGCCGGGCCGTTTGGGCTATCATCCGTCCGTTCAACCTCATGAAAACCTTCCACATGCGCGTCTTCTTCAAACTGCTCGCCGTGCTCGTCCTCGGACTTTCGCTGGGCGCCTGCTCGATGTTCGGCCACAAGCGCGAGTCGATCGACACGATGCCGGTGGACAGGCTGTACGCCAAGGCGCACGAGGACCTGGTCAACGGCGACTACGCCGCCGCCACCAAAGCCTACCAGCGCCTGATCGCACGCTTCCCGTCGGGCGACTACAACGAGCAGGCGCAGCTGGAGCTGGCCTACTCGCAGTACAAGGACAACCAGCCGGACGATGCGTCCTCGACGATCAACCGGTTCATCAAGACCTTCCCGACGCACAAGCACGTCGATTATGCCTATTACCTGCGCGGCCTGATCAATTTCAACCGCACCAGCGGCGTGATCGAGCGCTTCATCTCGCGCAGCGGTTCGCAGGCGCGCCGCGACCAGGCGTACAACCTGCAGTCCTTCGACGACTTCGCCGAGCTGGCGCGGCGCTTTCCGGACAGCGCCTACACCGCCGACGCGCGCCAGCGCATGATCTACCTGCGCAACATCCTGGCGCAGTACGAGATCAACGTGGCCAAGTTCTACCTGCGCAACAAGGCCTACGTGGCTGCCGCCGACCGCGCCCAGTACGTGGTCGAGCACTACCAGCAGGCGCCGCAGACCGGCGATGCGCTGGCGATCCTGACGCGCAGCTACCTGGCGCTGGACCAGAAGGCGCAGGCCGAGCAGGTACGCAAGGTGCTCGCGCTCAACTACCCGGACCATCCCTACCTGGACGATCCGAAGTGGCCGCATCCGCCGTCCACGCTGCGCAAGATGGTTCCCTTCTCCGGGCACCACTGACGAAAGAAAGGCCGGCTCGTCGCCGGCCTTTCTTTCGGGCGCCGGTCCGCAACGCGGCTAGAGCCAGCCGGAGGTGATCGGGTAGCGCCGCTCGCGGCCGAAGGCCTTGGCCGTCACGCGCGGCCCCGGGGCGGCCTGGCGGCGCTTGAACTCGTTGCGCAAGACCAGGCTGGCGACACGGTGCACGGTCTCCACCGGGAAACCCTGTGCCGCGATCTCGGCCTGCGACTGCTCGCCCTCGATGAACCGCCGCAGGATGCCGTCCAGCTCGTCATAGGGCGGCAGCGAATCCTGGTCGGTCTGGTCCTCGCGCAGCTCGGCCGAGGGCGGGCGCTCGATCACGGCCGGCGGGATGATCCACACGCCGGGTGCGGCATGCGTGGCGCCCTCCTCGCCGTTGCCGCCCACGCCGACCATGGCCGGTACCGTGGCGCGCCTGGCCGGTTCGCGGGCGAGTCGCGCGCGTTCGGCTTCGTTGCGCCATTGCGCCAGCCGGTACACCACCGTCTTGTACACGTCCTTGAGCGGCGCGTAGGCGCCGCACATGTCGCCGTACAGCGTGGCGTAGCCCACCGCCATCTCGCTCTTGTTGCCGGTGGAAAGCAGCAGCCGGCCGTGCTTGTTGGACAGGGCCATCAGCATCACGCCGCGCGTGCGCGATTGCAGGTTTTCCTCGGTGACGTCCGGCCCCTTGCCGCCGAAGGCGGGCGCCAGCGCGGCGAGGAAGGACTGGAAGGTGGGCTCGATGTCGATCACATGGTAGTCCACGCCCAGCCGCTCGGCCTGCTCGCGCGCGCCCTCCAGCGACAACCGCGAGGTATAGCGCGTGGGCAACATCACCGCGGTGACCCGCCCGGGACCCAGCGCGTCGACCGCCAACGCGAGCGTGAGCGCCGAATCGATGCCGCCGGAGAGGCCGAGCAGCACGCCGGGGAAGCCGTTCTTCTGTACGTAGTCGCGGATGCCGCGCACCAGTGCCGCGTAGAGCGTGGCCTCGGGCCGCGGGTCGGCCACGACCGGCCAGCCATCGGCCGTCAGCGTGCGGGTGGCCGGGTCGAACGTCGCCCACAGCAGCGCGTCGACGAAGGCCGGGGCACGTGCGGCCACGCGGCCGTCGCCGTTCACCAGCAGCGCGGCGCCGTCATAGACCACCTCGTCCTGGCCGCCGACCAGGTTGAGGTAGGCGATCGCGCAGCCGGTTTCGCGCGCACGGGCGATGAGCTGCTCCTCGCGCGCGGCCTGCTTGGCGTCATCCCAGGGCGAGGCGTTGACCACCACGATCAGCTCGGCGCCCGCGGCGGCCGCCTGTGCGGCCGGTTCCGGCTGCCAGATGTCCTCGCAGATCAGGTAACCCACGCGCACGCCGCCGATCATGCCGGTGGCGCTGGCATGGCCCGGACGGAAATACCGCTTGTCGTCGAACACCCCGTAGTTGGGCAGCGCCTGCTTGTGCGCGACGCATTCGATGCGGCCTTCGCGCAGCAGCGCCGCGGCGTTGTAGACCTCGCCCTCGCTGTGCGGGAAGCCGACCAGCGCGGCAATGCCGTCGGTACCCCGGGCCAGCTCGGCGATCGCCTCGTTGCAGGCCTGCAGGAAGCTGGGGCGCACCAGCAGGTCCTCCGGCGGGTAGCCGCTGATCGCCAGTTCCGGGAAAGCCACCAGGTCCGCGCCACCGGCGTGCGCCTGGGCCATCAGCTCGCGGATCTTCACGGTGTTGGCGGCGACCGCGCCGACGGGAAAGTCGAACTGGGCCAGGGCGAGGCGGAGTTGGGCGCTCATGGGCGGGCGTGGTGGTGGGGGATCGCCATGATAGTGGGGGCGGGTGTTCGCAGCGCCAACACCTGGCTCCCTATCCCCTGAGGGGAGATGGCGCTTGAAAGCAAAAGGCCACGCAGGTGCGTGGCCTCTTGTCGTGCGCAGAGGTCGTGCCCTACTTCATCAGCTTCGCCAGCGTCTTGCCGAGGTCCGCCGGCGACTTCACCGTGGTCACGCCCGCCTTCTCCAGCGCCGCGAACTTGGCCGCCGCGGTGCCCTTGCCGCCGGAGATGATCGCGCCGGCATGGCCCATGCGCTTGCCCGGAGGCGCCGACGCACCGGCGATGAAGGAGACCACCGGCTTGGTCACGTATTCGCCGATGAACTCGGCGGCGTCTTCCTCGGCGCTGCCGCCGATCTCGCCGACCATGATGATGCCCTCGGTCTGCGGGTCGTCCTGGAACAGCTTCAGGCAGTCGATGAAGTTAAGGCCGTTGATCGGGTCGCCGCCGATGCCGATGCAGGTGGACTGGCCCAGGCCTTCGTTGGTGGTCTGGAACACGGCTTCATAGGTCAGCGTGCCCGAACGCGACACGATGCCGACCTTGCCCGGCTGGTGGATGTGGCCCGGCATGATGCCGATCTTGCACTCCCCCGGGGTGATGATGCCGGGGCAGTTCGGCCCGATCAGCACGGTCTCCGGATGCTGTGCCAGCACGTTCTTCACGCGCAGCATGTCCAGCACCGGGATGCCTTCGGTGATCGCCACGATCACGCGGATGCCTGCGTCGATCGCCTCGAGGATCGAGTCGGCCGCGAACGGCGGCGGCACGAAGATCACCGACGCGTCGGCGCCGGTCTCGGCGACCGCCTCTTCCATCGAATTGAAGACCGGCAGGCCGATGTGCTCGGTGCCGCCCTTGCCGGGGGTCACACCGCCGACGATCTTGGTGCCGTAGTCGATCGCCTGCTCGGCGTGGAAGGTGCCCTGCTGGCCGGTGAAGCCCTGCACCAGCACCTTGGTGTTCTTGTTGACCAGAACGCTCATGGAGATAGGTTCCTGTTCTTCTTCGTGGGAGCGGGCCTGCTCGCGATGTGCTTGGTCCGACGACGGGCAGCCGAGCGAAAAACACCGCGAGCAAGCTCGCTCCTACATGGTTATTTGGCGGCGGCGACGGCCTTCTGGGCCGCGTCGTTGAGATCGTCGGCCGGCGTGATCGCCAGGCCGGAGTTGGCCAGCAGTTCGCGGCCCTTCTCCACGTTGGTGCCCTGCAGGCGCACCACCACCGGGATGGTCAGCCCCACTTCCTTCACCGCGGCGATGATGCCCTCGGCGATCAGGTCGCAGCGCACGATGCCGCCGAAGATGTTGACCAGGATCGCCTTGACCTTCTCGGAGGAGAGGATCAGCTTGAACGCCTCGGTCACGCGCTCCTTGGTCGCGCCGCCGCCGACGTCGAGGAAGTTGGCCGGCTCGCCGCCCGCCAGCTTGATCACGTCCATGGTCGCCATCGCCAGGCCCGCGCCGTTGACCATGCAGCCGATCGAGCCGTCCATGGTCACGTAGTTGAGGTTGTGCTGCACGGCGGCCGCCTCGGCCTGGTCTTCCTGGGTCAGGTCGCGCATGGCGACCAGCTCCGGATGGCGGAAGTCGGCGTTGTCGTCGGAGTTGACCTTGCCGTCGAGCGCAGCCAGGTTGCCGTCCTCGAGGATCGCCAGCGGATTCAATTCCACCAGCGACAGGTCCTTCTCGTTGAACAGCTTGTACAGGCCCAGCATGATCTTGGTCAGCTGGTTGACCTGCTTGGGATTCAGGTCCATCGCGAAGCCGAGCTGGCGGCACTGGTAGGGCTGCAGGCCCTCGACGAAATCCACCACCACGGTGTGGATGTCCTCGGGCGTGTCGCGGGCCACCTGCTCGATGTCCACGCCGCCGTGCTTGGAGGCGATGAAGGAGATCGCCTTCGAGTCGCGATCGACCAGCACCGAGAGATAAAGCTCCTTCGCGATGTTCGTGGCGTCGGTCACCAGCACCAGGTTGACCGGCAGCGCGCGGCCGGCGGACTGGTAGGTCGCCATGTGGGTGCCCAGCATGCCCTTGGCGGCGGCACGCACCTCGTCGAGGCTCTTGCAGAACTTCACCCCGCCGGCCTTGCCGCGACCGCCTGCGTGGATCTGCGCCTTGACCATCCACTGCGAGCCGCCCAGCGCCTTGGCGGCGTCGACGGCGGCATCGGGGGAGTTGGCAACCTTGCCCGGCGGTACGGCGATGCCGTACTGCGCGAACAGCTCTTTGGCCTGGTACTCGTGGAAATTCATTCGATACCTCGAGCGAACGGGGAAACGTGTCGGGCCGCACGCGCGCTGGCGGCGTGGGCGCGGGAGAGGTCGGACGGCGGGCTTTCACGACGCGCTGCCGGCGTGCAGTGCGCGCTGCCGCGGGGGTACCGGGCAGAAACCGCGCAATACGGCCGGGCATTTTCCCTTAAAGCCGCCCTTGATGGAAAGGGCCGCTCCGCGGGGCGGCCGTGAGCGACGCGTGAGACGGCATCCGGTGCGGCCGTGCGCAACCGGGGCGTGGCGGCACGCGCCGGCGTGTCTATACTCGGACGACGCCAGCCTCGACGCCGCGATCGTGCCCTCCTCCGTTCCCAGCACCGTACCGCCCACCTTCCAGCCGGCCCGGCCGGCTGCCCCGGCGATCCGCCACGAGCTGTTCTTCCTCAACTATTTCCGGCTGGCCCAGGCGCTGGTCTATACCGGCCTGGCGATCAGTTCGCCGCGGCTGACCTGGCCCACGCTGGAGCAGCCGGTGCTGGCCTATGTGGTGGTCGGGGTCTACCTGCTGTTCGCCGTGGGCATGCTGGTGCAGACCCGCCACGCGATGGCCAAGGCGCGGCTGGTGGTGTCCGGCGCCCTGGTGGTGGACATCCTGGTGGCGGTGCTGGCGGCATGGCTGATCCACGAGGCACGCATCGGCATCGCCATGATGCTGGCGGTGAACCTGTCCACCGGCGCCCTGGTGCTGCCGCTGCGGCTGTCCAGCTTCTTCGCCGCACTGGCCACGCTGGGCATGCTGGGCCACACGCTGATCACCAAGACGCCGGTCGACGGCGAACTGCTCGAATCGGGGCTGTTCGGCCTGGCCTATTTCGCCACGACCACGCTCTGCCACGTGCTCGGCCGCCAGTTGCGCGCCACCGAAGCGCTGGCCGAGCAGCGCAGCCTGGACCTGGCCAACCTGTCGCAGGTCAACGAGCTGATCATCCGCCGCATGAAGACCGGCGTGCTGCTGGTGGACGACGCCAACCGCATCCACCAGATGAACGAGTCGGCCTGGATGCTGCTGGGCAACCCGCCGGCGGACCAGCGCGACCTGGGCAAGCTGGCGCCGGAACTCTCGCGCCGGCTGTACCACTGGATGACCTCGGGCAAGCTGGACGAGACCGCCACCCAGCTCGCCGACGGCGTGCCCGAGGTGGTGCCGCGCTTCACCCGGTTGGCGCCCAACGACGACTCGCACGTGCTGATCTTCCTGGACGACACCTCGCTGCTGTCGCGCCGCGCGGAGGAGCTCACGCTGAGCTCGCTGGGCCGCCTTTCGGCCTCGATCGCGCACGAGATCCGCAATCCGCTGGCGGCGATCCGCTACTCCGCCCAGCTGCTGGCCGAGTCCAAGGAGCTCAACCCCAGCGACGCGCGCATGGTCGAGATCATCAACAACCACTGCGTGCGGCTGAACGAGATAATCGAGAACATCCTGCAGCTCTCGCGGCGCGAGCGGTCGCGGCCGGAGACGCTGGACCTGGGCCGCTGGGCGCACGGCTTCGTGGAGGAATACAAGCAGGGCAACGACCTGGGCGAGGACTCTTTGCGGGTGATCACCAGCGGCGCCCCGGTGGCGGCGGTGGCCGACCCGCAGCAATTGCAGCAGGTGGTGTGGAACCTGGTGCAGAACGCGCTGCGCTACGGCCGCCTGCCCGGCGAGCCGGCGCGGGTGATGGTGGTGGTGCGCCAGGGCGAGCACGGCGTGCCGATCCTCGAGGTGATCGACCGCGGCCCCGGCATCGCGCCGAAGGTCGCGGCGCAGATCTTCGAGCCGTTCTACACCACCCACGAATACGGCACCGGCCTGGGCCTGTACCTGGCACGGCAGATGAGCGAGGCCAACCAGGCGTCGCTGGAGTACGTGCGCGTGGCCGGCGGCGGCAGCTGCTTCCGGCTGGTGCTCACCCCGCCGGCGCGCCACCCGCAGGAAGCGGCCGCCGCCGGCTAGTGCCCGCAACGGCGGTCGCCGGGACGCGGCCGCATGGAATTCGTCTGAACATCCCTATAACCTTCGGCTGTTGCCGCCACGCTAGCTAGAGAATCATGTCCGCACAGACCGTCCTGGTCATCGACGACGAACGCGACATCCGCGAGCTGCTCACCATCACGCTGGGCCGCATGGACCTGAAGGTGGACGCCGTAGGCACCGTCGCGGAAGCGCGCCGGGCGCTGGCCGAACGCAGCTACGACCTGTGCTTCACCGACATGCGCCTGCCCGACGGCACCGGCCACGAGGTGATCGAGCTGATCGCCGCCACCCATCCGGACATGCCGGTGGCGATGATCACCGCCTACGGCAACGTCGACGCCGCCGTGAGCGCGCTCAAGGCGGGCGCGTTCGACTTCGTCTCCAAGCCGGTCGACATCCAGATGCTGCGCCGGCTGGTGCGCACCGCGCTGCAGCTGGCGGAGGAACGCAGGAGCGGCGGCGGCGCGTCCGCGGCCATCGGCGCGGCCGGCCGGCTGGTCGGCGACTCGCCGGCGATGCAGCAGGTGCGCGCCACCATCGCCAAGCTCGCGCGCAACCAGGCGCCGGTGTACATCGCGGGCGAGTCGGGCGTGGGCAAGGAGCTGGTCGCACGGCTGATCCACGAGCAGGGCCCGCGTGCCAGCGGGCCGTTCGTACCGGTCAACTGCGGCGCGATCCCCTCGGAGCTGATGGAGAGCGAGTTCTTCGGGCACAAGAAGGGCAGCTTCACCGGCGCCAGCGCGGACAAGGAGGGCCTGTTCCAGGCCGCGCATGGCGGCACGCTGTTCCTGGACGAGGTGGCAGAGCTGCCGCTGCACATGCAGGTCAAGCTGCTGCGCGCGATCCAGGAGAAGGCGGTGCGCCCGATCGGCGCGCGCGAGGAAGTGCCGGTGGACGTGCGCATCCTCTCGGCCACCCACAAGGACCTGGGCCGACTGGTCGAACAGGGCCAGTTCCGCCAGGACCTGTTCTACCGCATCAACGTGATCGAGCTGCGCGTGCCGCCACTGCGCGAGCGCCGCGGCGACGTGCCGCAGCTGGCCGCCTTCATCCTGCGCCAGCTCGCCGCCAAGAGCGGCGGCACGCCCGGCCGGCTGCGGCCGGACGCCCAGCAGGCGCTGGAGGACTACGACTTCCCCGGCAACGTGCGCGAGCTGGAGAACATCCTCGAGCGTGCCATGGCGATGTGCGAAGGCGACACCATCGGCGCCGACGACCTGATGCTGCCGCAGCGCCCGTTGCGCCAGCACGAACCGGTGACCGCCGCGCATGCGGCCATGCACGCCCCGCAGCCGGGGGCGCCGGTCGCCGCCCAGCCGCCGATGCCCCATGCCGGGCCGGGCAGCGGCATGCCGCTGGACGACTACATCAGCAACCTCGAGCGCAGCGCGATCATCAAGGCGCTGGAGGAATCGCGCTACAACAAGACGGCGGCGGCGAAGAAGCTGGGCATCACCTTCCGCGCGCTGCGCTACAAGCTCAAGAAGCTCGGGATCGACTGACGCGCGGGTGCTTCCGCTGCAGCCGTGGCCGGTCGCGGCGCGCCGGCGCGTACCGCCGCGCGCCATTCCGCCGCCACGCTCGGACTTGCGCCCTCGCTGCGCTTCCCTCGCCCTCTGCCCTGTGCTCTCCGGAAACGGAAGCGCTACCCCTCCGCCCCCGACTCCTGTCCTCCCAGCGCCTGGCGCATGGTGCGCAGCAGTTGCTGGGTGTTGATCGGCTTGTCCACCAGGTAGAGCCGGTCCAGCCTGGGCAGCTCCTCCAGGTCGGGGGGCGCCTCGGGCCGCGCCAGCAGCAGCACCGAGCGGCGGTAGCCGTGTTCGATCAGCGCGGCCAGCGTGCGCACTCCGGTGAACAGGTTCATGTCGGCATCCATCACCACCAGGTCGGGCACACCGTGCGCCTCGATCCATTGCAACGCGGCGGTGCCGCTCTGGCTGGCGTGCGGCTGGTAGCCGTAGCCGTCGAGGACGTCGACCAGCAGCGACAGCGGACCGGCCTCCTCCACCACCACCAGCACGCGCTCGGCCTCGCCCATCAGGCTCTCGCTCTCCTCCTCCGGCGCCACCTCGGCCTGCGGTTCCTCCAGCGGGATGTACAGGTGGAAGGCCGTACCCTTGCCCGGTTCGCTGTCCAGCCGCATCACGCCGCCGTGGCTGGCGACGATGCGCTGGCAGGAGAGCAGGCCCAGGCCGGTACCGCCTTCCTTGGTGGTGAAGAACGGCTCGAACAGGCGATCGCGCACTTCCGCGGTCATGCCCATGCCGGTGTCGGCAACGGTGAGGCACAGGTAGCGCCCCGGCTTCACCGGCTCCTCGGGCAGGAAGAAGTCGCCGGCCAGCTCGCGCTGGGCGGCGACCACCCGCAGCCGGCCGCCCTCGGGCATCGCCTGGATCGCGTTCAGGCAGAGGTTGAGCAGCGCCTGCTGCAGCTCGGTGTGGTTGCCCTCGAAGGCCAGCTCGCGGTCCTCGATCTCCATCTCCATGCGCACGCCCTTGGGCACGCTGCCGCGCAGCAGCAGGCCCAGCGCGTCCAGCAGCGCGCCCACCTTCACCTGCTCGGCGCGGCGGGCGCCGCGGGCGAAGGAGAGCATCGACTGCACCATCTGCAGGCCGCGGCGGCCGCAGTCGCGCACCAGTGCGCCCAGCCGCGCCAGGCGCGGGTCGTCCTGGTAGTCCTGCAGGCTGTCGCCGGCCAGCAGCAGCGGCTGCAACAGGTTGCGCAGGTCGTGACTGAGACCGCCGGCGAGCATCGCCAGGCTCTCGAAGCGCTGTGCACGGATCAGTTCCGCCTCGGCGTGACGCTTGGCGCGGACCGCCTCGGCCTCGGCCAGCGCGCGGCGCACCGCGCTGGCCAGGCGCGCCGGGTTCTGCTTGAGGATGTAGTCGGTGGCGCCGTTGCGCAGCGCCTCCACGGCCGCCTCCTCGCCCAGCGTGGCGGAGACGTAGATGAACGGCAGATCCTCGTCGCGGCGACGCAGCAGATCGAGCGCGCGCTGCCCGGAGAAGCCCGGCAGGCTGAGATCGGACAGCACGATGTCCGGCTGGAACTCGTCCAGCGCGGCGAGGTAGTCCGCTTCGTTGTCGACCACCCGCGCCTGGTACTCGATACCGTCCGCGTCCAGCTCCGCGAGGATCAGTTCGGCGTCGATCGGATCGTCCTCGACGTGCAGGATGTGGATCGTCGGCAACGGGCGCGGCGTGCGATGGACCATGCGGCTTCTGTGCTCCTGAGGGTTCCGTCGGCGCCGTCACTCGTGCTCGGGCAACTGGTTGAGCACCGCCCAGAAGCGGCCCAGCGTGCGCACCGCCTCGAAGAACTGGTCCACATCCACCGGCTTGATCACGTATGCGTTGACGCCCAGGTCCCAGCTGCGCGCCAAGTCGCTCTCCTCGCGCGAGGAGGACAGGATCACCACCGGGATCAGGCGCAGGCGCTCGTCCTCGCGCAGGCGGGTGAGCACCTCCAGGCCGTTCATCCGCGGCATCTTGATGTCGAGCAGGATCACCGCCGGATCGAGCGGCTCGCGCCCCTGCCAGGTGCCGCGGCAGTGCAGGTAATCCAGGCAGTCCACGCCGTCCTCGACGTGCACGACCGGGTTGGCGAGGTTGGCCTCCCGCAGCGCATCCATCGCCATCTCGGCGTCGGCCAGGCTGTCCTCCACCAGCAATACGGAGCCCAGGTTGCGATTCGCGATCATGATGAGCGCCTCGTGGTGCGCGTGTCCGCCAGTTCGGTCGCGGGCAGCGAGAAGTGGAAGCTCGCGCCGCGGTCCGGTTCGGCCTCGGCCCAGACCCGGCCACCGTGGCGCGCGACGATGCGCCGCACGTTCGCCAGTCCGATGCCGTTGCCGGGAAACTCGGAGGCGCGGTGCAGCCGCTGGAACACGCCGAACAGCTTGCCGGCGTACTCCATATTGAACCCCGCGCCGTTGTCGGCCACCGTGAAGACGTACTCGCCGTTGCGGTCGCGCTCCACCCCGATGGCGATGCGCGCCACCTCGCGCCGGCCCGTGTACTTGACCGCATTGCCGATCAGGTTCTGCCACACCGTGCGCAGCATGTTCTCGTCGCCGACCACCACCGGGAGCGGGCCGATCGTCCATTCGATGCGCCGCTCGCCCGCCTCCGACTCGGCCAGCGCGCGCGCCTCGTCGACCAGCGACTGCATGTCCACCGCCTGCAGCCGCAGCGCGCCGCGCCCCAGCCGCGAGAACACCAGCAGATCGTCGATCAGCTGCGCCATGCGCGTGGACGAGGTGGCGATCACGTCCAGGTAGTGCGCCGCGGTGTCGTCCAGGTGCTGTTCGAGGTGGCGCTTGAGCTTGCCGGTGAAGCCGGCGATGTGCCGCAGCGGCGCGCGCAGATCGTGCGAGACCGAGTAGCTGAACGCCTCCAGCTCGCGGTTCACGTCGGAGATCTGCGCCACCTTGCCTTCCAGCTGGCGGTTGAGTTCCTTCACCTGCTGCTCGACCAGCGCGCGCGCGGTGACGTCGCTGACGGTGAGCAGCAGCACCGGCTCGTCGCCCTCGTGCTGCTGCAGGCGACGGGCGTTCACCATCACGTGCCGGTCGACGCCGCCGACCGTGCGCTGCACCAGTTCGTAGTCCCACAGCTCGCGGTCGTGCAGCAGCACGTCGCGCAGGCGCTGCAGCAGCGCGCCGTCGCTCCAGGCGCCGTCGCCCAGTTCCCGCAGGGGCTGCGACGGGCGCTGTTCGTCGCGCGCCGGCAGGCCGTACAGCTCGCTGAAGGCGGTGTTGACCAGCAGCGTGCGCAACTGCGCGTCGAGCAGCGCGATCGGTTCGCGTACCGCCTGTACGATCATCTGCGACCGGCGTACCGCCTGGCTCTCGCGACGCTCCGCGCGCAGGCGGCCCGCGATCTGCCGCTCCGACACCAGCACGATCACCGACAGCAGCACGATCTGCGCCACCGAGGTGATGGCCAGCACCAGCGTGCTCTGGAAGGCGCTGCGCCGGGCATGCGCGCGGCGCTCCATCAGCACCTTGCCTTCGTTGCGCACGACCGTTTCGATCTGCTGGTCCATGCGGTAGAGCGTGCCGGCGTCGTGCAGCGCGGCCACGGCACCGGCGTGGTCGCCCTTCTGGATCCGCGCCAACGCCTGTTCGAGCAGTGCGAGGCGGCCGTTGACCACGTTGCCCAGCGCACCGATCGCCGCCTGCTGCTCGGCGTTGTCGCGGGTCATGTCGGTCAGCTGGCCGAGCAGCGCGGGCACGTCGTTGCCGGCTTGGCGCGCCTTGCCGGTCAGGCCGGCCTCCTTGTCGCCTTCCAGCAGGCGGTACACCGCCGCCTCGCTGCTGCGCGTGACGTAGGCGATCCGGTAGGTGAGCGACTTGACCTCGGAGGAATGCGTGACCAGCTGCGCCGCCTGCATCGCATCCTCGTGGCTGAAGCGCGTGGCCAGGTACGGCAGGGCGACGATCACCAGCACGGCGCTGAGCAGCCCGGTCATGCGCCAGCGCGGCACCCGCCAGCGGTGCAGACCGCGGCGGAGCCTGGGCAGCAGGACGCGTTGGCTACGGGACATGCGGCTGGAGATCCTCGCTGGCTGGCGCGGCGCAGGCGCAGCTTACGATGCAGCAACCGCGACCGGTAAATCCGCTATGGAAGCCCACCGGACGTTAGCAAGGGGTGATGACCGCTTTCACGTGACCCGGCCGCGCGCCCGCGGACCGCGCGGCCGGGCGCGCGGGCGAAGCCCGCCGCTCCGGCCCCGCCCGGAAGCGCGTGCGGCTGGCGGCGCCTCAGTGCGAGGGCGTGGCCTGCATGCGGAAGTGCAGCTCGCCGCCGGCCAGGATCTGGGCGTGGCGCAGGAAGGGCTGCGGCAACGGCTGGCCGTTCAGGGTGACCTCGCCGACGTACGGATGCGCATCGTCCAGCGGCGCGGCCGTGACCGTGAATGCCTTGCCGCCGGCCGGGTGCAGGGTGGCGCGCGCCACGAACGGCCGCCCCAGGGCGTAGCGGTCGCTGCCCGGCGCCACCGGGTAGAAGCCCAGCGCGGTGAACACGTACCAGGCGGACATCTGGCCCAGGTCGTCGTTGCCGGCCAGGCCGTCCGGGCGGGCGGCGTACTGGCTGTCCATGATCTGCTTGAGCCTGGCCTGGGTCTTCCACGGCGCGCCGGCGTAGTCGTACAGGTAGGCGATGTGGTGGCTGGGTTCGTTGCCGTGCGCGTACCAGCCGATCAGGCCGGTGATGTCCTCCACGTGCTTGAAGTGCGCGGGATCGACCTTGGCGTCGAACACGGCGTCCAGCCGCTGCACGAACGTCGCCTCGCCACCCATCGCCTGGATCAGCCCGGGCACGTCCTGCGGCACGTACCAGGAGTACTGGAAGGCGTTGCCCTCGGTGTAGTCGCTGCCGTAGCCGGCCGCAGAGGGGTCGAACGGCTCCCGGAACGACCCGTCCGCCAGCCGCGCGCGCATGAAGCCGGTCTTGGCATCCCAGGCGTTGCGCCAGTTGCCGGCGCGGCGGGCGAAGGTCGCGGCGACGTCCTCGCGGCCGATCGCCCTGGCCATCTGCGCGATGGTCCAGTCGTCGTAGGCGTATTCGAGGGTCTTGGAGGCGCCTTCGGGTTCGCGGTCGATCGGCACGTAGCCGAGCTTCATGTAGTCGGCCAGGTCGCCGTAGGGCGCGTAGGTGGCGCTGGCGACCATCGCATCCAGCGCCTTGCCGGCGTCGAAACCGCGCACGCCCTTGACGTAGGCGTCGGCGATCACCGGCACGGCGTGGTAGCCGATCATGCACCAGGTCTCCAGGCCCTGGTACGCCCACACCGGCAGGATGCCGAACGGGCTGGCCTCGCGCGCGGCGATCAGCGAGCGCACGAAATCGGTGCTGAGGTCCGGCCGCAACAGCACCATGAGCGGCTGCTGCGCGCGGTAGACGTCCCACAGCGACCAGGTCGAATAGAAATCGAAGCCCTCGGCCCGGTGCACGGCATGGTCGGGCCCGCGGTACTCGCCGTTGGCGTCCATGCTCAGCGTGGGCGACAGCATGGCGTGGTACAGCGCGGTGTAGAACTGCGTGCGCACCGGCGCCGACGCGTCCACGTCGATCACCGCCAACGCCTTGTCCCAGGCCGCTTGCGCCTGCGCGCGGCGGGCGTCGAAGTCCCAGCCCTGGCCGTCCGTGTCGAGGTTGGCGACCGCATTGGCCGCGCTCACCGTGGAAATCGCCACTTTCACCTGAAGTGGCCGCGTGAGCGTGCCGAAGTCGAACACGCCCACCAGCGCGCGGCCGTTCTGCGCGTCGTGGTCGGCCGGCTGGTTGCCCGGGCCCTTGAAGCCCTTGTAGGCCACGTCGGTCTCGCGGTCGTACAGCGTGCGCGACACCATCGGCCGGTCGAAGCGCATGGCGAAGCAGAGCTGCCGCCCCGGCGCCCAGCCGCGCGTGGTGCGGCAGCCGGTGACGGTGCCGTCGTCGGCGATCTGCAGGTGCGACCACAGCACTTTGCCGGGGTAGTCGTAGATGCTCGGGCGCAGGTCGAGCAGCAGGTGCGCGCCCTTGCCCTTGGGGAACGTATAGCGGTGCCAGCCGATGCGCCGCCCGGCGGTGAGCTCGGCGCGGATGCCGTAGTCGGCCAGGGTCACGGCGTAGTAGCCGGCCTGCACCACCTCGCTTGCATGATCGAAGCGCGAGCGGTAGCCGCTGCCGGGTACCTTCGGGTCGCCCGGCTCGAGCTTCACCTCGCCGGCGATCGGCATCACCAGCACGTCGCCCAGGTCCGAGTGGCCCGAGCCGGAGAAGTGCGTGTGCGAGAAGCCCAGGATGCTGTCGTCGCCGTACTGGTAGCCGGCGGCCCACTTGTAGGCGTGCTTGAAGTCCGGCATCGCGGTGTCCGGCGAGAGCTGGATCATGCCGAACGGCACCGTGGCGCCGGGGAAGGTGTGGCCGTCGCCGCCGGTGCCGATGCGCGGATCGACGTCGGCGGCATGGCCGGCCGCGGCCAGCCCGGGCAGCAGCCCGAGGCCGAGGACGAGCAGGCAGGACAGGCGGGCCATGGGTATCTCCAGGTTTGGATCGTTCCAAACCTAGCAGCGCGCCGCCTCCGGCGCATGTTGCGCTGCGTGAAGCCCTGGCCGGTCCGATCGGCTAGATTTGGATCGTTCTAACTTGCGCAGCCCTCCATGGATACCAATGCACCGCTCGGCCGCAAGGTCACCCTGCGCGACATCGCCGCCGGCTGCGGCGTGTCGCGCGCGACCGTCTCGCTGGTGCTGCGCGGCAGCCCGCTGGTGCACAAGGACACCCGCGCGCGGGTGGAGGCCGAGCTGCGGCGCCAGGGCTACGTCTACAACCGCGCGGCGGCCAACCTGCGCCGGCGCACCTCCTCGTCCATCGCGCTGGTGGTCAACGAACTGGCCAACCCGTTCTTCGCCGAGTTCGCTGCCGGCGTCGACGAGGTGGTGGGCGCGGCCGGCTTCGTCACCCTGCTCGGCTCCACCAGCGAGTCGCCCAGGCGCGAACAGGCGGTGCTCGGCTCGCTGATCGAGCACGGCCCCGGCGGCCTGATCCTGTCGCCCGCCGAGGGCAGCGATGCCGTCCAGGTGCTGGCCACGGTCGGCGCGGCCACGCCACTGCTGCTGTTCAACCGCGAACTGGGCGGCGAGCTGCCAGAAGCCGCGCATTGGGACGTGCTGGCGCTGGACAACCAGCAGGGCGCGCGCCAGGCCACCGAACACCTGCTCGCGCTCGGCCACCGCCACATCGCCTTCTTCGGTGGCCACGACGATTCCAGCTCCTGCCGCCAGCGCCACGCCGGCTACCTGGCGGCCATGCGGGCTGCCGGCGCGGCCGTGGCGGCGCACTGGCGCGTGGAGTGCGCCCCCACGCGCCTGGACGCGGCCGCCTGCGTGCCGGCGCTGTTCGCGGCCGTGCCCGCGCCCACCGCCGCGGTCTGCTACAACGACGCGGTCGCGCTGGGCCTGATGCAGGGCCTGACGCGCCAGGGCCACACGCCGGGCCGCGACTTCGCCGTCACCGGCTTCGACGACATCGCCGAGGCCGCGCTGGCCAGTCCGCCGCTGACCACGCTGGTCGCCGCGCCGCGGGCGCGCGGGCGCCAGGCGGCGCAGATGCTGCTCGAACGCCTGCGCGACCCGGGCGCCGCCGCGCGTCGCGTGATCGCACCCGTACAGCTGGTGGTCCGTGCCAGCAGCTGTCCTCCCCTCGCCTGACCAGGAGCCCCCATGGCCTTCGCCAACGCCCCCACCCCGACGCCCGCCGCGCCCGCGGACGGCACGCGCGAGCGCTACACCGACTATCCGCTCGCACTGGGCGTGGTCACCACGATCTTCTTCATGTGGGGCTTCCTCACCTGCCTCAACGACATCCTGATTCCGCACCTGAAGGCGCTGTTCGAACTGAACTACGCGCAGGCGATGCTGGTGCAGTTCACCTTCTTCGGCGCCTACTTCCTGACGTCGCTACCGGCCGGACGGCTGGTGGCGCACCTGGGCTACAAGCTCGGCATCGTCGCGGGCCTGGCGATCGCGGGCGTGGGCGCGGCGGGGTTCTGGCCGGCGGCCGGGCTGCATTCCTATCCCGCCTTCCTCGGCGCCCTGTTCGTGCTGGCTACCGGCATCACCGTGCTGCAGGTGGCGGCCAATCCGTACGTGGCGCTGCTGGGACCTGCGCGCACCAGTTCCAGCCGGCTCACCCTGGCGCAGGCGCTCAACTCCTTCGGCACCTTCCTGGCGCCGCACTTCGGCGGCCTGCTGATCCTCTCGGTCGCGGTGAAGAGCTCGCTGGAAGTCACCCAGCTCGCGCCCGCGGAGCAACTGGCCTACCGCACGCAGGAAGCGCACGCGGTACAGGGTCCGTACCTCGGCCTGGCGGTCGCGCTGTTCGCGCTGGCGGTGCTGGTGTACCTGTTCCGCCTGCCCGCGCTGGAAGAGGCCACCGAGCAGGCCGACCGCGAGCACCACACGCTGCTCGACGCGCTGCGCCACCCGCACGTGCTGTTCGGCGTGATCGCCATCTTCTGCTACGTGGGTGCCGAGGTGTCGATCGGCAGCTTCATGGTCAGCTACCTGACCCTGCCGCAGATCGGCAACATGCCCGAGACCACAGCGGCCACCTACGTCTCGTACTACTGGCTGGGCGCCATGATCGGCCGCTTCGCCGGATCCTGGCTGATGACGCGCTACTCCCCGCGCGCGCTGCTGGCGCTGTTCGCCGGCATCAACATCCTGCTGCTGGCGACCACCATCAGCACCGGTGGCATGACGGCCACGTGGAGCGTGGTCGCGATCGGCCTGTTCAACTCGATCATGTTTCCGACCATCTTCACGCTCGGCATCGAGCGCCTGGGCCCGCTGACCGAGAAGGCCTCGAGTTTGCTGATCATGGCGATCGTCGGTGGCGCCCTGGTGCCGTTCGCGCAGGGCGCACTGGCCGACCGGATCGGGGTGCAGCTTGCCTTCGTGCTGCCGGCGCTGTGCTACGCCTACATCGTGTTCTACGGTCTGTGCGGCTCGCGCGTCGTGGACGCGCCGGCACTGACCCGCTGAGGGCCCGGCATGCGACCTGGCATCCTCTGTTTCGGCGAAGCGCTGATCGATTTCCACGCCGAAGGCGTGGGCGAGACCGGATTCCCGCGCGCCTTCGTCCCCTTCGCCGGCGGCGCGCCGGCCAACGTGGCCGTGGCGGTGGCGCGGCTGGGCGGCCGCGCGCGCTTCGCCGGCATGCTGGCGCTCGACCCGTTCGGCGATTTCCTGCTGGACAGCCTGCGTCGCGCCGGCGTCGACGTGGGCGACGTGGCGCGCACCGGCGAGGCGAACACCGCGCTGGCCTTCGTCAGCCTGGACGCACGCGGCGAGCGCAGCTTCAACTTCTACCGCCCGCCGTCGGCCGACCTGCTGTTCCGGCCGGAGCACTTCCGCGCGGGAGCCTTCGACGACGTCTCGGTGTTCCACGTCTGCTCCAACAGCATGACCGACCCGGCGCTGGCCGAGACCACGCGCGAAGGCATGCGCCGAGCGCAGGCCGCCGGCGCGCTGGTCAGCTTCGACCTCAACCTGCGCCCGGCGCTGTGGCCGCGCGAATCCGACCCGCGCCCTTCGGTGTGGCCGGCGTTGCACCTGGCCGACGTGGTCAAGCTGTGCGCGGAGGAATATGCCTGGCTGGCCGAGGACGGCGCCTTGCTCGAACGCCTGTGGCAGGGGCGTACGCGCCTGCTGGTGGTGACCGATGGCCCGCGTCCGCTGCGCTGGTTCCGCCGCGACGCGCAGGGCGAGCTGCCCTGCCCGCAGGTGGATGCGGTCGATACCACCGCCGCCGGCGATGCCTTCGTCGGCGGCCTGCTGTGCCGGCTCGCCGAGCTCGGGGGCGTCGCGGCGCTCGATGCGCTGCTCGACGACCGCGCGGCGCTCGGCGGGATGCTCGCCTTCGCCGCCGCCTGCGGCGCGCTCACCGTGACCCGCCAGGGCTCCTTCAGCGCCATGCCCAGCGCTGCGGAAGTCCACGCCTTCCTGGAATCCCAGCCATGACCCCCCTGCCCGATTTCCGCAGCGAAAGCTTCCTGCGCGAGCACATCGCCCAGACGATGGCGTTCTATCACCCGCGCGCGATCGACCCGGCCGGCGGCTTCTTCCACTACTTCAAGGACGACGGCACGGTCTACGACCGCAGTCATCGCCACCTGGTGAGCAGCACGCGCTTCGTCTTCAACTACGCGCTGGCCGCGGTCGAGTTCGAGGACAACGACTACCTGGAAGCCGCCCGCCACGGCCTGCGCTACGTGCACGAGGTACATCGCGATCCGGCGACGGGCGGCTACGCCTGGACGCTGCGCGACGGCAGGCCGGAGGATCGCACCAACCACGCCTACGGCGTCGCCTTCGTGCTGCTGGCCTGCGCCAGCGCGCGCCGCGCCGGCATCGTGGAGGCGGCGCCGTGGATGGACGAGACCTGGGAGCTGCTCGAGCGCCGCTACTGGGACGCGGACGCCGGGCTGTACCGCGACGAAGCCGACGCGCACTGGAACTTCTCGCCCTACCGCGGCCAGAACGCCAACATGCACATGTGCGAGGCGATGCTGGCCGCCTACCAGGCCAGCGACGACCCGCGCTACCTCGACCGCGCCCTGCTCCTGGCCGACCACATGACCCGTCGCCAGGCGGCCAAGGCCGGCGGCCTGGTGTGGGAACACTACGACGCGCAGTGGAACGTCGACTGGGACTACAACCGCGACAACCCGCGCCACCTGTTCCGCCCCTGGGGCTTCCAGCCCGGCCACCAGACCGAGTGGGCCAAGCTGCTGCTGATCATGGAGTCGATGCTCGCCGAGCGCGGCCGCGAGGAGCGCTGGCTGCTGCCGACCGCGCGCCACCTGTTCGACACCGCACTGATGCGCGCCTGGGACGGCAAGCACGGCGGCATCAGCTACGGCTTCGCGCCGAACGGCCAGGTCTGCGACGGCGACAAGTACTTCTGGGTGCAGGCCGAGTCGCTGGCCGCCGCCGCGCTGCTGCACGCGCGCACCGGGCTGGCCGAATACGACCAGTGGTACGAGCGGCTCTGGAGCTATGCCTGGCAGCATTTCGTCGACCACCGCTACGGCGCCTGGTACCGCATCCTCACCCACGACAACCGCAAGTACGACGACGAAAAGAGCCCGGCCGGCAAGACCGACTACCACACCATGGGCGCCTGCCACGAGGTGCTCGCACTGATCCGCGCCGGCGGCCAGCCCTAGTTTCGCGACCCCAGGGGATCCCCATGCACAAAGCCCTGCCTTTCTTCCTCGTCGGCGCACTGCTCGCGCTCGCCACCGCCGCGGCGGCCGCCGACAAGCCCCGCTACGACCCGCTGGAAACCTTCGCGCCGTTCACCTATCCGGACCCGGTGAACGCCTATCGCTCGGCCGACGGCAAGCCCGGCCCGCTGTTCTGGCAGAACCGTGCCGACTACCGCATCGAGGCCACGCTCGACCCGGCCAGTCGCCTGCTCACCGGCCGCGAGACCATCACCTACACCAACCACAGCCCCGACGCGCTGGACGTGCTGTGGCTGCAGCTGGACCAGAACCGCTACAAGCCCGACGCGCGCGGCGCCTTCACCGACGAATTTCCCACCGAGTTCACCAGCGGCTACCGCATCGCCTCGGTGGAGGTCGAGGACGCCGAGGGCCATCGCCAGCCGGTGAAGTGGCTGGTGTCCGACACCCGCATGCAGATCCGCCTGCCCGCGGCGCTCGCGCCCAAGGGCGGCCGCGTGCGCGTGCACATCGCCTGGAGCTTCACCGTGCCGGGCGAGTTCGGCGGGCGCATGGACGTCAACCCGAGCAAGAACGGCGACATCTTCGAGATCGCCCAGTGGTACCCGCGCCTGTGCGTCTACGACGACCTGCGCGGCTGGGACACCGCGCCCTACCTCAACAGCGAGTTCTACCTGGAGTACGGCGACTTCGACTACAGCGTCACCGTGCCGTGGGACATGATCGTGGCCGGGTCCGGCGAGCTGGTGAACCCGCAGGACGTGCTTACCTCCACCGAGATCGAGCGGCTGGACCGGGCCCGCCACAGCGACGCGACGGTGATGATCCGCACGCCCGCCGAGGTCACCGACCCGGCCAGCCGACCGAAGCGCAGCGGCACGCTGACCTGGCACTTCCGCATGCACGACACCCGCGATGTCGCCTTCGGCGCCTCCAGGGCCTTCGTATGGGATGCCGCGCGCATCAACCTGCCCCACGGGAAGACCGCGCTGGCGATGTCGGTGTATCCGGTCGAAAGCGCCGGCGGGGCCGCCTGGGGCCGCGCCACCGAGTACCTCAAGGCCTCCACCGAATACTTCTCCAGGCAGTGGTACCCCTACCCCTGGCCGGTGGCGATCAACGAGGCCGGCACCGCGGGCGGCATGGAGTACCCGGGCATCACCTTCGACGCCAAGCGCGCCAAGGGCAAGAGCCTGCACATGGTGATCGCGCACGAGATCGGGCACAGCTGGTTCCCGATGATCGTGGGCTCCAACGAGCGCCGCCATGCATGGATGGACGAGGGCTTCAACACCTTCATCGACATCGGCGAGGACGACGCCTTCAACCACGGCGAGTACGCGCCCAAGCGCGACAGCGAATACGCGCCGCACGGGGGCAACCCGGCGGACGAGATCGCGCAGGTGCTGGCCGATCCCGCCGCGCCCGCGCTGCTCAACGGTGCCGACATGACCAGCGAGAAGTACCGCCACCCGGTCAGCTACTTCAAGGGCGCCTTCGGCCTGGTGCTGCTGCGCGAGCAGATCCTCGGGCCCGAGCGCTTCGACGACGCCTTCCGCAAGTACATCGCCACCTGGGCCTACCACCATCCCAGCCCGTCGGATTTCTTCCGCTTCATGGAAAGCGAGGCGGGCGAGGACCTGGGCTGGTTCTGGCGCGGGTGGTACCAGCACAACTGGCAGTTCGACATGGCCGTGCGCAAGGTCGAACCGATCGACGGCGACTGGTCGCACGGCGCCGCGGTGACCGTGGCGAACCTGGACCGGCTGGTGCTGCCCACCACGCTGCGCCTGACCTACGACGACGGCAGCACCCGGGACGTGCGCGTGCCGGTGGAGACCTGGCAGCAGCACACCCGCTACGTGGTGCGCGTGGCCGGGACCCGCAAGGTGGTCTCGGCGGCGCTCGATCCGGCGCACGCGCTGCCGGAAGCGGACCGCTCCAACGACGTGCTGAAGGTGGATTGAGTGGCCGCCCGCCTCGCCCTCATCCCTGCCCTCGCCCGGGCCCGTGGGAGAGGCCGCGCCATGCGGCCTGCTCCTCCGGCCTCGGGGGCGCGGACCGGGGCGAAGGAGGGGCACCTCGTCCGGGCACGGGACGGCCAGACCTCTCGCACCCATACGTCGGCCCCGGCGCGCTCCTGCGGCATCGCCGCCCTGCTGCTGATCCTGCTGCCGGCACTCGGCCATGCGGCCCCGCTCGCCACGCGCACCCTCGACAGCGACTGGCAGTTCCGCCTCGCCCCCGGCGACAGCCACGCGCGGGCTCATCCGCAGGCGGCCCGCTGGCTGCCGGCCACCGTCCCCGGCAGCGTGCAGACCGACCTGATGGCCGCCGGCCTGGTCGCCGATCCCTTCGTGGGGACCCACGAGGCGCAGATCCAATGGGTCGGCCTGTCCGACTGGGTCTACCGCACGACCTTCGAGGTCGACACGTCGACGCTGGCGCGCCGCCACGTCGCACTGGTGTTCGACGGCCTGGACACCTTCGCCGAGGTCTGGCTCGACGGCCACAGGCTGCTCGCCGCGGACAACATGTTCCGCCGCTGGCAGGCCGACGCGAAGCCCTGGCTGCACGCGGGGAGCAACACCCTGGAAGTGCGCCTGTACTCGCCGATCAAGCGCCTGCAGCCGTGGCTGCAGCGCCAGCCCTACGCGCTGCCCGGCGCCTACGATTCCGCCTTCGGCGACGAGCCCAAGGGCAGGCAGACCACGCCCTACGTGCGCAAGGCCGCCTACCAGTACGGCTGGGACTGGGGCCCGCGCATCGTCACCGAGGGCATCTGGCAGGACGTGCGGCTGGTGAGCTGGGACACGCTGCGCGTGGATGCGCTGCATGCCACGCCGTCGCACGTCGACCGGCACGCGGCGCGCGTCGACGTGCGACTGGCGGTGGACGCCGACGGCCGCCTGCCCGCGTCGCTGGAAGTGACCACGCTCGGCCCCGACGGGCGGGTCGTCGCGAAGCAGGAGCACAGCGTCGAAATCGCCCAAGGCAACGGCCAGGTCGGCGTATCCGTGTCCATCGCCGAGCCGCAGCTGTGGTACCCGGCCGGCTACGGCGCCCAGGCCATGTACACCTTCGAGGCGGTGCTGCGCGACAGCGACGGCCACGTCCTGTACGAAGGCCGCCGCGCCACCGGCCTGCGCACGGTCGAGTTGCGGCGTGACCACGACCGCTGGGGCCGCGGCTTCGCCTTCGTGGTCAACGGCATCCCGATCTTCGCCAAGGGCGCGAATCTGGTGCCGTTCGACAGCTTCCCCACGCGGGTCACCGCGGCGCGCATGCGCGCGGTCCTGCAGGCCGCCCGCGACGCGAACATGAACATGTTGCGCGTGTGGGGCGGCGGCTACTACCTGCCGGACGCGTTCTACGAGGACGCCGACCGGCTCGGCCTGATGGTGTGGCAGGACTTCATGTTCGGCGGCTCGATCCCGCCCTACGACCGCGCCTTCGTGGCCAACGTGCGGCAGGAGGCGCTGGAGCAGGTCGAGCGCCTGCGCGACCATCCCAGCCTGGTGCTCTGGTGCGGCAACAACGAGGTGCAGAGCAGCTGGGCGTCTTGGGGCGACCGCCTCGCGCTCAAGCGCACGCTCGCGCCGGCCGAGCGCACCCGGATCGAGCAGGGCATGCGCCACCTGTTCGGCACGGTGCTGCGCGAGGTGGTCGCGCACCACGATGCCGACGTGCCCTACTGGCCCAGTTCGCCCAGCACCGGCGGCGACGGCATGGCCAGCGCGCTGGACGAGGGTGACTACCACTATTGGGACGTCTGGTCGGGCGAGGCCAGGCCGGCCGAGGCCTACCTCGACGTCACGCCGCGCTTCCAGTCCGAGTACGGCCTGCAGTCGATGCCGTCGCTGCAGACCATCCGCGACCTCGCCGGCCGCACCGACCTGCGGTGGGACGCGCCGGTGCTGCGCGCGCACCAGAAGTTCGACGGCGGCAACGGCACCGCACGCCTGCTCGACTACGTGCGCCGCGACTACGGCGAACCGAAGGGCCTGGCCGCCTTTGTCTACCTCAGCCAGCTGATGCAGGCCGAAGGCATCGGTCTCGCCGCCGAGCACCTGCGCGCCGCACGCCCGCGCGCGATGGGCTCGCTGTACTGGCAGCTCAACGACGTGTGGCCGGCGGTGTCCTGGTCGAGCATCGACGTGGCCGGGCGCTGGAAGGCGCTGCAGTTCCGCGCGCGCCGCTTCTACGCGCCGCTGCTGGTGGCCGCGCTGCGCCACGATGGGCAGACCACGGTGTCGCTGGTCTCCGACCGCACCGGGCCGCTGCCGGCACGCTGGCGCATGCGCCTGATGGACGTGGGCGGCAAGGTGCTGGCCGACCACGACGCGCAGGTCACCCTGCCGCCGCTTTCCAGTACGGAGGTCGCCCGCTATGGCGACGCGCAGCTGCTCGGCAGCGCCGATCCGCACCGCACCTTCGCCGTGTTCGAACTGCTCGACGGCAACGCGCCCGCCTCCCGCGCGCTGGTGTTCTTTGCCCCGCCGAAGGACCTGCACCTGCCGCTGCCGCACCTGCGGGCGCAACTGGAGCCGACGGCCGACGGCTATGCGCTGACCCTGAGCAGCGACGTGCTGGCGCGCGCCGTGTGGCTGTCCTTCGACGGGCTGGACGCCGAGCTGTCGGACAACAGCCTGGACCTGCTTCCCGGCGAGCGCGTCACGCTGACCGTCCACAGCCGCGCACCGCTTGCCGCGCTGCGCCGGGCCCTGCGGGTCCAGGACCTCGCCCACGTCATGACCGGAGGGAAATGAGCCATGCCCACGCGGCGCGAGATTCTCAAGCTGTTCGGCACCGCGGCGGTGGCGGGCGCTCTCGTTCCCGGCGGGCCGGCCCGTGGCGCGGTACCGTCGACCACGTCTTACCCGAGCCGGCGCCCGCCGCCGGCCAAGCGGCGCTTCACCAGCGAGGCGGTGGAACGGCAGCTGGCCGCGGTGCAGGCGCGCATCGGCGACCCCAAGCTGGCCTGGATGTTCGGCAACTGCTATCCGAACACGCTCGACACCACCGTCGAGCTGGGCACCCTCGAGGGCAAGCCGGACACCTTCGTGATCACCGGCGACATCGAGGCGATGTGGCTGCGCGACTCCTCCGCGCAGGTGCACCCCTACGTCCCGCTGGCGCGGCAGGATCCCGCGCTGCGGCGGCTGTTCCGCGGACTGATCCGCCGGCAGGCGCGCTGCATACGCCTGGACCCCTACGCCAACGCCTTCATGCCCGACCCGCGCGCGCAGCCGCTGTCCTGGGCACGGCAGGACGCGACCGAGATGAAGCCGGGCGTGGGCGAGCGCAAGTGGGAGATCGACTCGCTGTGCTGGCCGATCCGCCTGGCGCATGCCTACTGGCAGGCCAGCGGCGACGCCGAGCCCTTCGACGACGACTGGCGCGAGGCGATGCACCGCGTGCTCGCCACCTTCCGCGAGCAGCAGCGCCGGCACGGCCCCGGGCCGTACCGCTTCCAGCGCCCGACCGACCGGCCCACCGAGACGCTTGCGCTGGACGGCTACGGCGCGCCCACGCGCCCCAACGGCATGATCCATTCGGGCTTCCGGCCCTCGGACGACGCCTGCCTGTACCCGCTCTCGGTGCCTTCCAACCTGTTCGCTGTCGCATCGCTGCGGCAGCTGGCCACGATGAGCCGCGCCCTGCACCGGGACGCCACCTTTGCCCAGGCCTGCGAGGCGCTCGCCGACGAGGTCGAGCAGGCGACGCACCGCGACGGCCGCCTGCGCGACGCCGACGGCGGCGAGTACTGGGCCTACGAGATCGACGGCTACGGCAACCGCCTGTTCATGGACGACGCCAACGCGCCGAGCCTGCTCAGCCTGCCCTACCTCGGCTGCTGCACCCGCGACGACCCGCTCTACCGGCGCACGCGAGCGCGGGTCTGGAGCGAGCACAACCCCTACTTCTTCCGGGGTCGCGCCGCCGAAGGCGTCGGCGGCCCGCACGAAGGCCTGCGCATGATCTGGCCGATGTCGCTGACCATGCTGGCGCTGACCAGCGACGACCCGGCCGAGATCCGCCGCTGCCTGCGCTGGCTGCGCGACACGGACGCCGGCAGCGGCTTCATGCACGAGGCCTTCGACCAGGACGACCCGGCGCACTTCACCCGTGCCTGGTTCGCCTGGGCCAACACGCTGTTCGGCGAACTGATCGTCGGGCTCGCCGCGCACCGGCCGGAGCTGCTGGGCGCATGAATGCGATGCCCTCTCGCCACCACCTCGGTCCCTGCCGCCCGGGCGGCACGGATCCCGCCACCTCCCCGCACCCACCGGAGAACTCGACATGGTGACTCGCAGACGCTTCCTGCAGGGCATCGGCGCCCTGGCCGTCCTCGGCGGCGCCACGCCACTGCCGGCCCTGGCCCTGGCGCGCCCCCGCGACCTTCCCGGCGACGCCACGGGGTCCGACATGGGCGTCTCGCGCTACGTCGACGTGTTCGTCGGCAGCGGCGGCCACGGCCACACCTTCCCGGGCGCCACGCTGCCCTGGGGCATGGTGCAGCTCAGCCCCGACACCAACGACAACGGCTGGGACGCCTGCTCGGGCTACCACCAGGGCGACGGCTCGATCATGGGCTTCTCTCACACGCACCTGTCCGGCACCGGCGCCAGCGACATGCTCGACGTGCTGGTGATGCCGGCGCAGGGCCCCGTGCGGCTGCAACCGGGCGAGCGCGGCCTGCCCGACCAGAACTACCGCTCGCGCTTCGACGGCCAGGTAGCCGAAGCGCGCCTGGCGCCCGACGTGCAGGGCCGGCCGGGCACGGGCTACCGCTCGCGCTACGACTCGGAGCAGGCCGTGCCGGGCTATTACCGCGTGCACCTGACCGACCACGACATCCTCGCCGAACTCACCGCCACCCTGCGTGCCGGCCTGCACCGCTACACCTTCCAGGGCCAGGGCGACGGCCATCTGCTGGTCGACCTGGCGCACGGCTACCACGACAGCGCGAAGGTGCCGGCCAAGGTCAGCGACGCGCAGCTGCAGCTGATCGGCGACGACCTGCTGGTCGGCAGCCGCCGCGTGCACCAGTGGGCCAACGGGCGCCACCTGTACTTCGCCATGAAGCTGTCGCGGCCGGTCAGGCGCGCCACGCTCTACCGCGAGGATCAGGCGCTGCCGGATGGCGCGCGCGAGGCCCGCGGCACGCACCTCAAAGCCGCGCTGCACTTCGAGGACGTCGCCAGGGAGCCGCTGCTGGTGAAGGTGGGCATCTCCGCGGTCGACATCGAGGGCGCCCGCCGCAATCTCGACACCGAGCTGCCGGACTGGGACTTCGAACGCGTCCGCCGCGAAGCCGCCGACACATGGGAGCGCGAGCTCTCGCGCATCCGCATCGACACGCCCTCGGAGGACACCCGCCGGATCTTCTACAGCGCGCTGTACCACACCATGCTCGCGCCCACGCTGTTCGACGACGTCGACGGCCGCTACCGCGGCATGGACCTCAAGGTGCACACGCTGCCCAAGGGCCAGCACAACTACAGCACCTACTCGCTGTGGGACACCTACCGCGCGCTGCATCCGCTGCTGACGCTGTACCAGGCTGAGCGCGTGCCCGACCTGGTCAACGGCCTGGTGCGGATGGCCGCCGAGAGCCCGGACGGCCCGCCGGTGTGGCCGCTGCAGGGCGTGGAGACCGGCTGCATGATTGGCTACCACTCCGCCTCGGTGATCGCCGAGGCGCAGGCCAAGGGCTTCACCGGCATCGACTACGCCAAGGCCTGGCCGCTGTTCCGCAAGCGCGCGATGGACGACGACTACCGCGGGCTCACCTGGTACCGCAAGCTCGGCTACATCCCCGCCGACAAGGACTGGGAGTCGGTTAGCAAGACGCTCGAGTACGGCTACGACGACTGGGCGCTGGCCAACCTGGCCGAACGCCTCGGTGCCCACGAGGACGCCGCGCACCTGCGCGAGCGTTCGCGCAACTACCGAAACGTGTTCGACAAGGCGGTCGGCTTCGTGCGGCCGCGCGGCAGCGACGGCACGTGGCTGGAGCCGTTCGACCCGCGCGCCATGGGCCACTCCGAGCAATGGCGCGACTTCACCGAGTCCAACGCCTGGCAGGCGACCTTCCTCAACCAGCACGACCTGTACGCCTACATGCAGCTGTTCGGCGGCCCCGAGGCGTTCGAGCGCAAGCTCGACGCGCTGTTCTCGGCCGACTCGTCGCTGCCCGGCGACGCGCCGCCGGACATCGCCGGCATGGTCGGCCAGTACGCGCACGGCAACGAGCCGGGCCACCACGTGGCCTACCTCTATGCCTACACCGGCGCACACCACAAGACCCAGGCGCGCGTGCGCATGCTGCTGGAGCGCATGTACCGTGCCGCGCCCGACGGCCTGGCCGGCAACGAGGACTGCGGCCAGATCAGCGCGTGGTACGTGATGGGTGCGCTGGGCCTGTACGCGGTCGACCCGGTCAGCACCCACTACGTGTTCGGCAGCCCGCTGCTGGACCGCGCGGAGCTGACCCTGGCCGGCGGCAAGCGGCTGCTGGTGCAGACGCACGGCAACGGCCCGGGCCGGCCGTACATCCAGTCGGTACGCTGGAACGGCACGCCGTGGACGAAGAGCTGGATCAGCCACGCGGAGCTGGCCGCCGGCGGCACGCTGGAGTTCACCATGGGCGCCACGCCCAACAAGGCCTTCGGCGCCGCGCCCGCGGACCGGCCGCCGGCCTTCGGCAAGCCGGCCAGCGAGCAGGTGTAGCGCCCACGCGGGTCACGGCCTTCGCCAAGGAAGCCGCCCCGCTTCGTAGTGGGAGCGAGCTTGCTCGCGATGCCGTGGCTCTGACGCGCCAACGAGATGAGCATCGCGAGCAGGCTCGCTCCTACGGTTTCGGCAGGCGCTGCTGCAGCTTGGCGATGCCCTCCCACGGATCGGCCTTCAGGCCGGCGGCGCGCTCGAGCGCCGCGCGCAGGTCGAACGCCGCACCGCCGGTGACCTTGCCCAGCTCCTCCCAGCGCAGCGGCATCGCCACCGGTGCGCCCTCGCGCGCGCGCAGCGACCAGCCGCACACGCTGGTCGCGCCGCGCGCGTTGCGCAGCCAGTCGATGAAGATCCGGCCCTGGCGCTCGGCCTTGCTGGCGGTCGCCACGTAGAGCTCCGGCTGGCGCGCGACCATGCCCCTGGCGAACGCCTCGCAGAAGTCCTTCACCTGCGGCCACCCCGGTCCGCGCCGGAACGGCAACACCACGTGCAGGCCCTTGCCGCCACTGGTGCGCACGAAGCTCTCCAGGCCGGCCTCCCGCAGCCGCCCGCGCATGTCCCGCGCGGCGGCGACCACCGCCTTCCACGGGACCTCCGGCGCGGGGTCCAGGTCCAGCACGATCCGGTCGGGCGCGTCGGGCTTGTCCACCCGCGCGCCCCATGGATGGAACTCCAGCGTGTTCATCTGCACCAGTTCCAGCAGGCCCTTGAGATCGCGGATGTAGACGTAGTCGTCCGTGCCGCCCTGCTTCTCCTCCAGCGGAACGGCGCGCACGCTGGGGCCGAGCTTGGCCGCATGATGCTTCTGGAAGAAACACGCGCTTTCGGTGCCGCCCGGGCAGCGCACCATCGACAACGGCCGGTTGACGAGCTCCGGCAGCATCCAGCGGGCTACCGCGGCGTAATAGGCGGCGACCTCGCCCTTGGTGACACCGTTGTCGGCGTAGACCACGCGTCCCGGATGGGTGATCGCGACGCCCTCGATGACGGTCGCCTTGCGCCCGCGTGCCGGCTTGCCGCTCGCGGCGGCGGTGCCTGGTATCGCCATCACGGTTCACCCCGGCCGTTACGGCACCCCGCCCGCCGCCGGAAACCATGCGTCCGGGAAGCCGGGCCTGGCACGATCACCCCGCCTTGCGCCCCTTGCGCGTGGCGGCCTTCTTGGCGGGCGTCTTGCGGGTGGCGGTCTTCTTCGGCTCGGCCTTGGCCTTCTTGGCGGCAGCCTTCTTGGCCGCGGGCTTCTCCTCCTCGCCCTTCTCGCCGCCGCCGCGCGCCGGCGTGCGCTGCTTGCTCTCGATGCTCTTCTTGAGCAGCGCCATGAAGTCGACCACGTTGGTGGTGGCGTTCGCGTGCGCCGGCTCCTCTTCCTCCAGCCGCGTGGTGATGCCCTTGCTCTTGAGCCGCTGCTCGATCACCGCGGTGAGGCGCTCGCGGAACTCGTCGCGGTAGTGCTCCGGCTGCCACTTGCCGGCCATCGACTCGATCAGCTCGCCGGCCATCTCCAGCTCGCGGTCGCTGATGCGGTACTCGGCCATGTCCTTGTCCGGCAAGGCGTACTCGGAGGCGTCGACCAGCTCCTGCGGGAAGCGCAGCAGGATCAGCATCAGCGCCTCGCCCTGCGGCATCACGGCGCACAGGTATTCGCGGGTACGTATGACCACGCGCGCAATGCCGATCTTGCCGGTGCGCTTGAGCGTCTCGCGCAGCAGCACGTAGCCCTTCTCCGCCTTCTTGCCCGGTACCAGGTAGTAGGGCTTCTCGTAATAGGCGGGGGTGAGCGCGTCGGCATCGATGAAGGTGTCGATCTCGACCGTCTCGTGCGTTTCCGGCGCGGCCTTGCGGATGTCCGACTCGTCAAGCACCACGTAGTTGCCCTTGGAATACTCGTAGGCCTTGACGATGTCCTTCCAGGGCACTTCCTCGCCGGATTCGGCGTTGACGCGTTCGTAACGGACCGGCTGGTTGTTGCGCTGGTCGAGCATGCGGAAATGCAGATCGACCTTGCGTTCGGCCGTCATCAGGCGGATCGGGACGTTGAGCAGCCCGAACGACAAGGTGCCGGTCCAGATCGGGCGAGCCATGGCAGCCTCCACGGGGGCGGGTTTCGATGGTAGGCACGATTCGCGTGCAGGAAACGCCAACGCGCAACCGCCGCGGGCGCTGGCGCCCGCGCGCACGATCGGCCAGACTTCGTGGCATGTCCGCCCTTCGCGCCATCGCCCGCCTGCCTGCCTGCGCAGCCCTGCTGCTGCCGCTGGCCTCGCACGGCACCGAAGCGCATTACCGCTACGACCCCGTGCACAGCCAGATCCTGTTCAGCGTGGACCACAACGGCTTTTCCCGCGCGTTCGGGCGGCTGCACATCGCGCGCGGCTGGCTGCGCTTCGACCCGGACGACTGGAACGGGGCCGCCACCGAACTGGACATCGACCTGGCTGGCCTGGACATGGGCGATGCCGCCTGGAGCAAGGCCGTGCTCGGGGCGGACTACCTCGACGCCGCGCATGCCCGCTACGCGCATTTCGCCAGCACGTCGGTCGAACGCACCGACGACCACCGCGGCGTACTGCACGGCCGGCTCACCCTGCGCGGCATCACCGTGCCGCTGGACATCCCGTTCACCTTCAACCGCCAGGCGCGCACGCTCTACGGCCTGCACACCGTCGCCGGCTTCTCGGCGACCGCCTCGCTGGACCGCACCGCCTTCGGGATCACTGCCCACCCGAACACGATCGGCCGCCACGTGGACGTATGGTTGCAGATCGAGGCGATCCGCGACCGCGACCGCGGCGTACCACCTTCCTCCGCCAGGTCGACCGATGCCCCTGCGCACTGACGCTTTCCGCTGGGGCGCCGTCGCCAAGACCTTCCACTGGTCGATGGCGCTGCTGATCCTGGGCAACGGGGTGTTCGGCCTGTGCATGGACCTGGCCGCCACGCCGATGCAGAAGATCAACTGGATGGCCCTGCACAAGTCGATCGGGCTGAGCGTGCTGGCGCTGTTCCTGCTGCGCCTGCTGTGGCGGCTGTTCGACGGCGAGCCGCGCGAGCTGCCGGCACCGCGCTGGCAACAGTGGGCCGCACGCGCCGTGCATGCGGTGCTGTACCTGCTGGTCGCGGCGCTGCCGCTGTCGGGCTGGTGGTTCAACTCGGTGCGCGGGTACCCGCTGCAGTTCTTCAAGCTGTTCAACCTGCCGGCGATCGCCGCCAGGGATGCCGACCTGCGCCGGCTGGCGCACGAGGTGCACGAGTACCTGTTCTGGTTCCTGCTGCTGGTGCTGGTCGCCCACGTGGGCGCGGCGCTGAAGCATCATGTGTTCGATCGTGACGACGTGCTACGCCGCATGTGGCCATTCGCGCGTCTCCGCCAAGGACCGAAGGGAGATTCCGCATGAAACGCAAGGCCCTGGCGCGGCTGCTTCCGCTGCTGCTGTCTTTCCCCGCCATGACCGCCGCGGCGGCCGACTACCGCGTGCAGCAGGACCAGAGCACGCTCGGCTTCACCGCCACCTTCCAGGGCGCGCCGTTCCAGGGCAGCTTCGGCCAGTGGCACGCCGACATCCGCTTCGACCCCGCGCACCTGGCCGATGCCCGCTTCGACGTGACGGTGGATACCACCAGCGCCCGCACCGGTGACGAGGACCGTGACGGCGCGCTGCCGGGCGCGGACTTCTTCAATGCCACCCGGTTCCCGCAGGCGCACTACGTCACCACCGGGTTCCGCCGGCTGGGCGGCAACCAGGTGATCGCGGACGGCAAGCTGACCCTGCGCGGCGAGACCCACCCGCTCAGCCTGACCGTCACCTTCACGCCGCAGGACGGCGGTACCGCGCTGATGGACGTGACCGGCACGATCAAGCGCCTTGACTACGGCGTGGGCGGCGGCGAGTACGCGGACACCTCGGTGATCGGCAACGACGTGACGGTCAACGCGCACCTGGCGCTCGCCCCGAAGTAGCCGCCCGGCCCCGGCCAGCCTTCCCGCCGGCGGGAGGGCTAGCCGCGCACGAACGCGCGCACCGCGTCCGCGTCGAACGGCCAGTCCAGTTCCCGCCCGTCCCGGCGGTCGCGCAGCACCGGCACGCGCGTGCCGTAGCGGGATTCCAGGGCCGGAGCGTCGTCCACCCAGACGCTGTCGAACTCCGGCGCGCGTGCCTCGGCGAGGACTGCCAGCGCCTGGTCGCACAGGTGGCAGTAATCGCGCTGGTAGAGGACGAGATCGGCCATGCGGCGGCGAACGGACTGCCGGAGGTGGGGCGGGCGCGTAGAATAGCGGGTTCACCCCTCCTGCACAGCGCAACCATGGCCGTCAGCGTCTTCGACCTCTTCAAGATCGGCATCGGGCCGTCCTCCTCGCACACGGTCGGACCGATGCGCGCGGCCGCGCGTTTCGGCGAGCGCTGGCTGGCGGAAAAGGGCGTGCTCGAGCGCGTCGCGCGCGTGCGCGGCGAACTGTACGGCTCGCTGGCGATGACCGGCCGCGGCCACGGCACCGACAAGGCGGTGCTGCTCGGCTTCGAGGGCCACCACCCCGACACGGTCGATCCGGACGCGATCCCGGGCATCCTCGAGCGCATCCGCGGCAGCGGCCGACTGCGCCTGCTGGGCCGCCACGAGATCGCCTTCGACGAGAAGGCCGACCTGGTGTTCAACAAGCGCCAGAAGCTGCCGTTCCACACCAACGGCATGCGCTTCACCGCCTACGACGCCGAAGGCAACGTGCTGGCCACGCGGGACTACTACTCGGTCGGCGGCGGCTTCGTGGTCAACCAGGACGAGGCAGCCGAAGACCGCATCGTCGCCGACACCACCGAGCTGCCCTACCCGTTCTCCACCGGCGAGGAACTGCTCGGCCTGTGCGAGCGGCACGGCCTCACCATCGCCCAGCTGATGCTGGCCAACGAAGGCGTGTGGCGCCCCGAGCCCGAGACCCGCGCCGGCCTGCTGACCATCTGGCAGGCCATGCAGGACTGCGTCACGCGCGGCCTGCGCTCGCCCGGCACGCTGCCCGGCGGCCTGCACGTGGCGCGCCGCGCGCCGGCGATGGCCGAGGAGCTGCGCAACCAGCCCGAGGCGGCGCTGAAGGACCCGCTCACCATCCTCGACTGGGTCAACCTCTACGCGCTGGCGGTCAACGAGGAGAACGCCGCCGGCGGTCGCGTGGTCACCGCGCCGACCAACGGCGCGGCCGGCATCGTGCCGGCGGTCGGCCACTACTACCTGCGCTTCTGCCCCAAGGCGGACGAGAACGGCATCGTCGACTACCTGCTCACCGCCGCGGCGATCGGCATCCTGTACAAGGAGAACGCCTCGATCTCCGGCGCCGAGGTCGGCTGCCAGGGCGAGGTCGGCGTGGCCTGCTCGATGGCCGCCGGCGGCCTCACCGCAGCGCTGGGCGGCAGCATCTGGCAGGTCGAGAACGCCGCCGAGATCGGCATGGAGCACAACCTGGGGCTCACCTGCGATCCGATCGGCGGGCTGGTGCAGATCCCCTGCATCGAGCGCAACGCGATGGGCGCGGTCAAGGCGATCAACGCCAGCCGCATGGCGCTCAAGAGCGACGGCAAGCATCGCGTGAGCCTGGACAAGGTGATCCGCACCATGCGCGACACCGGGCGCGACATGAAGGACAAGTACAAGGAAACCAGCCGCGGCGGGCTGGCCGTCAACGTGATCGAATGCTGAGCATGGAACCGCGCCTCGATCACGCCCGCACGGACGACGAGATCACGGCCACCTTCGAGGTGATGCGCCAGATGCGGCCGGAGCTGGTCGCTGACGGCTACCTGGCACGGATCCGCGCGCTGATGGACCACGAGGGGCTGCGCCTGCTCGCGCTCAGCGACGATGGCGTGGTGCGCGGCGTGGCCGCCTACCGCGTCATGGACATGCTCTATTGCGGCCGGCTGCTCTACGTGGACGACCTGGTGGTCGACGAGCGGGTGCGCTCGCGCGGCTACGGCGCGCGCCTGCTCGAGCGGCTGGAGCAGGAAGGCCGCGCGCTCGGCTGCAGCGAGATCCAGCTGATCTCCCGCGTGACGCGCGAGCAGGCGCACCGCTTCTACTTCCGCCAGGGCTTCGGCATCGAGTGCTTCCATTTCCGGCGCCGGCTCGGCTGAGCCGGGCCTGGCCGCTTTCGGCAATCCAGACGTCCAACGCATTCCGCGCGGCGCCGCGGCCCTTCCGGACGCCCGGCCTGCACCCCGGGTCCACGCATGGGCTGACAGCGACGTGAACGGTCTGTCATCATCGGGCCTTGTGCTGTCCGAACGGCGCAGATCCGTTCCACCGATCCGGGAGCCCGCATGTATTCACCCAGTTCCATCCGCCGCGACGTCGGCCCCTTCGCCCTCATGCTCACCGGCCTGGGCTCGATCATCGGCTCAGGCTGGCTGTTCGGCGCCTGGCGTGCCGCCGGCCTGGCCGGCCCCGGCGCCGTGTGGGCGTGGGTGCTCGGCGCGGCCATCATCATGACCATCGCGCTCACCTACGCCGAGCTCGGCGCCATGTTCCCCGAATCCGGCGGCATGGTGCGCTACAGCCACTACTCGCACGGTTCGCTGGTGGGCTTCATCGGCGCCTGGGCGAACTGGATCGCGATCGCCTCGGTGATCCCGGTCGAGGCCGAAGCCTCGGTGCAGTACATGGCCTCGTGGCCCTGGCAGTGGGCGCAGGACCTCTACATGCACATGCCCGACGGCCACGGCGAGCTGACCAAGGCGGGCCTGGCCATCGCCGCCGCGCTGGTGGTCGTGTACTTCCTGTTCAACTTCTGGAGCGTGAAGCTGTTCGCGCACTCGAACACCGCGATCACCGTGTTCAAGCTGGTGGTGCCGGCGGCGACCGGCCTGGCGCTGATCGCCAGCGGCTTCCACGGCGAGAATTTCTCGGTCGGCGTGCACGGCGGCAGCCATGCGATCGACTTCGCGGCGGTGCTCACCGCCGTGGCCACCGCCGGCATCGTGTTCAGCTTCAACGGCTTCCAGAGCCCGGTGAACCTCGCCGGCGAGGCGCGCAATCCGGGCAAGAGCATTCCGTTCGCGGTGCTCGGCTCGATCGTGCTGGCCACCATCGTCTACGTGATCCTGCAGGTGGCCTATATCGGCGCCGTGCCGCCGGACCTGCTGGCCAAGGCCGGCTGGCACGGCATCGACTTCCGCTCGCCGTTCGCGGAGCTGGCGATCATCGTCAACCTGCACTGGCTGGCGATGCTGCTCTACGTCGACGCCTTCATCAGCCCCAGCGGCACCGGCATGACCTACACCGCGACCACCGCGCGCATGCTCTACGGCATGGAACGCAACGGCACCATGCCGGCGGCGCTGGGCCGGGTGCACCCGAAGTGGGGCGTGCCGCGCCCGGCGATGTGGGTGAACCTGGTGGTGGCGTTCCTGTTCCTGTTCTTCTTCCGCGGCTGGGGCACGCTGGCGGCGGTGATCTCGGTGGCCACGATCATCTCCTACCTGACCGGCCCGGTCAGCGTGATGACCCTGCGCCGCACCGCGCCCAGCCTGCAGCGCCCGCTGCGCCTGGCCGGCCTGCCGGTGATCGCCGGCATCGCCTTCATCATGGCGACCGAGCTTCTGTACTGGGCGCGCTGGCCGCTCACCGGCGAGATCATCCTGCTGATGGTCGTGGCCCTGCCGATCTACTTCTACTACCAGGCCAAGGCCGGCTGGCACGACTTCGGCCGGCAGATGAAGGGGGCCTGGTGGCTGGTGGTCTACCTGCCGACCATCGCCGCGCTGTCGTGGGCCGGCAGCGCCACCTTCGGCGGCAAGGACTACATCCCTTACGGCTGGGACCTGCTCGGGGTGGCGGTGATCGGGCTGCTGTTCTACGGCTGGGGCGTGAAGTCCGGCTGGCGCACGCCGTCGGTCGAGGCGGCGGAGATCGAGGCGCGCGAGGAACCGGGTGTGCCGCTGGTGCCGCCGGACGAGGAGACCTCCGAGCGGCTCACGGGCCACTGAGACCCTGGAAAGCCAAGAACGCGCGGCCCACGAGCCGCGCGTTTTTTTGGCAGCCGCAGACGGAAGAGTCGACCTGGGAGCCACCCGGGAGGCATACCCGCGCTTGCCTACGCGCCCCTCGCCCCAGCGGGTTTTCTTCCGCCGATCGCGGGTGCCCCGTTCGCCACGGGTGCGGCAAGTCGAGAGAGCCTCCTCGCTCAGGCGAGCGCCAGCACGTCCCCGAGCAGTGCCTGCGCCGTGATCTCCGGCCCTGCGCCGGGCCCCTGGATCACCAATGGCTGGGTGTTGTAGCGGGTGGTGGTGAGTGCGAACTGGTTGTCGGTGCCGTAGAGGCGCGCCGCCGGATGCGTGGCCGGCACCTCCGCCAGCCCGACGCGGGCGCGGCCGCGCTGGTTCAGGCGGGCGAGGAAGCGCAGCACGTGGCCGCGCGCGCTGGCCTGCGCGTGGCGCTCGGCCAGCGGCGCGTCGAGTTCGTGCAGCCGTTCGAGAAAGGTAGCGGCGTCCACCGTGCGCAGCGCGGGCGGTACCAGGCTTTCCACCTCCACCTCGTCGCTGCCCAGCGCGAAGCCGGCATGACGGGCCAGGATCAGCAGCTTGCGCGCGACATCCTCGCCGGACAGGTCCGAGCGCGGGTCGGGCTCGGTGTAGCCGAGCGCACGCGCCTCGGCGAGCAGTGCGGAGAACGGGCGGCTGCCGTCGTAGCGGTTGAACAGGTAGGAGAGCGAGCCGGAGAACACGCCTTCCAGCGTGAGCAGGCTGTCGCCGCAGCCGCGCAGGCGGCGCAAGGTGGAGAGCACCGGCAGGCCGGCGCCCACGGTGGCGGCGTCGCCGTAGCGGGCGTTGCCCTCCGCCAGCGCCGCCTGCAGCCGGCACCAGCCGGCCAGCTCGCCACCGGCCGACGCCTTGTTCGCGGTCACCACGTGGTAGCCGCGCGCCAGCCAGTCGGCGTGGCGCGCCGCCAACGCGGCGCTGGCGCTGGCATCGACGACCACGCGGACCGGCGCGCTGCTGGCATCGAGCGCGGCGAGCAACGCCTCATCGTCGCGCGGCGCGCCTTCGCGCCGCAGCTGCTCGCGCAGGTCGCGCCGCGCGAGGCGCGCCGGATCGGTCTGCTGGCGGCGCGAGTTGGCCGCGCCCACCAGCCGCAGCGGCGCCGCCGCCGGCGTGTCGAGAAGCTTCAGCAGTGCCCCGCCCACCACGCCGGTGCCGAACAGCACCACGGCGATGGCCGCTGCGGCCTCCCGACGCTCGGCCAGCACCGCGTTCATGCGCTCACCCGGCGTTTGGACGGCTGCGCGGCGGCCGCGCGCGCCAGCCCCTGCTCCAGGTCGAGCAACAGGTCGTCGCCGTCCTCGATGCCGACCGACAGGCGCAGCAGGGTGTCGGCAATGCCGGCGTTGCGGCGTGCCTCGGGCGCCATCGCCGCATGGGTCATCGACGCCGGATGCGCCACCAGGCTTTCCACGCAGCCGAGCGACTCGGCCAGCGAGAAGAAGCGCAGGCCGTCGACGAACGCCGCCACGTTGGCCCGGTCGCCCTCCAGCTCGAAGCTCAGCATGGCACCGAAACCCTGCTGCTGGCGCGCCGCCAGCGCGTGGCCCGGATGCCCGGGCAGGCCCGGGTAGTACACCGCGCGCACCGCCGGGTGCAGCGCCAGGTGCTCGGCGATGCGCAGGGCGTTCTCCTGGTGCTGGCGCAGGCGCACCGCGAGGGTACGCAGGCCGCGCAGGGTGAGGAAGCTGTCGAACGGCGCGCCGGTGAGACCCAGGCAGTTGCCCCACCACCTCAGCTGATCGGCCAGCGCCGCGTCGCGCGCCACCACGGCGCCGCCGACCACGTCGCTGTGCCCGTTGATGTACTTGGTGGTCGAGTGCACCACTACGTCGGCGCCCAGCGCCAGCGGCTGCTGCAGCGCCGGCGACAGGAAGGTGTTGTCCACCACCAGCAGCGCGCCGACGGCGTGTGCGGCCTGGGCCACGTGACGGATGTCGGTGATGCGGAGCAGCGGGTTGGACGGCGTCTCCACCCACACCAGCGCCGGCTTGCGCGCCAGTCCCTCGGCCAGCGCCGCGCGGTCGGTGAGGTCGGCGAAGGCGAGGTCGAAGCGGCCCTTCCTCGCCCAGGCGTCGAGCAGCCGCCAGGTGCCGCCGTAGCAATCGTGCGCGGCCAGCACCCGGCCGCCGGGCGGGACCAGTTCCAGCGCCAGCGCCACCGCCGCCATGCCGCTGGCGGTCACCACCGCGCCGGCGCCGAGCTCCAGTTCGGCCAGCGCGGTGCCCAGCAGGTCGCGCGTGGGATTGCCGCTGCGCGAATAGTCGTAGGGCCGCTTGCCGCCCACGCCGTCGAAACCCAGCCCGTCGAAGCTGTAGTTGGTGGACAGGTGCAGCGGTGGCACCACGGCGCCGTGCTGGGTATCCGATTCGATGCCGGCGCGCACGGCGCGGGTACAGGGAGCCGGTTCGCTCATGTTCGTTTTGCTCCGGAGGGTGGATCAGGCCAGCGCGGCGCGCAGCAGCGGCGCGAGCTGGTGGGTTTCCTTGAGGAAGCCGTCGTGGCCGTAGGGCGACTCGAGCACGTCCAGCGTGGTCGGCCCGGGCAGGCGCCGCTGCAGTTCGCACAGGTCGGCCAGCGGCACCAGCAGGTCGGACGCGAAGCCGACCAGCGTGGCCGGCGTGGGAATGCGCTCGGGCGCCACGTCGTGCAAGTCGATGGATTCGGACAGGGCGAGGAAGCGCGCCGCGTCGAAGCGCTCGACGAAGCGCCGCCCCTGGTGCTCCAGGTAGTCCTCCACGGGCAGGCGGAAGCGGCCGTCGCGGAACTCCGGGGCGCCGGCGAAGCGACGGACGAACTCCTCGCGGCCGCGGTAGGTGGTCACCGCCAGCTGGCGCGCCAGGCCGAGGGCCTCCTCGACCCGCCCGCTGGCCAGGCCCAGCCGCACGATGCCGCGCTGCACGCTGCGCTGCGCCGAGGCCAGCGGGTGCGGCCGGTGCGCACCGGCCAGCGCGACCAGGCGGCCCAGGGCGTGCGGATGGCGCGCGGCGAAGGCCAGCGCCACCATCGCGCCGTAGGACGCCCCGACGAACGCGTGCGCGCGACGGATGCCCAGCGCCTCCAGCAGCGCAGCCAGCGCATCGGCCTGGTCTTCGCTGGACACCGCGTCGACGCCCAGGTCGGCCGGCGCCAGCCAGTCGATGCAGAGCACGCGCCAGCGGTCCAGATCGATCGCCCCGCCCGGCCCCACCAGCGGCTGCCACCAGCCGGGCCGGCCGGCGTCGAGCGCGGTCACGTCGCGGTCTGCCGAAATGCCGCCCTGCACGATGATCGTCGGCGCCCCGGCCGTGCCGCACCACAGGTAGCGCACGTCGACGGCCCGCGCGCCACGGCCGTACTTGGGCGAAAGGCCGAGCTGCCGCGTGCTGCGCTGGGAGGCCAGGTCCACCGGACGGGCCCCCGCGCGTGGGGGAGGAACGGGGTGCGACGGCAATGGCAGGGCAGTCATGCGGTTCTCCGTGGCATCGCCCGCGGTGAACCGGAAAGGTCGCCACCCCCCGCCGACGTAGCCGTCGGCGACGAATCACGCCCATCTCTCGGTGGCGACAAGCGCGCCCCGCAGGAATTGGCACCGTTGCGGGAACGCTTCCCGCAGGTTGCCCCGGCATCAAAGGGCCTATCCCTCCGCCGGTCTCGATGAGTGGCGTCGATTCTGGGACCTGCGCTACCCGCATGTCAATAGACGTCTAGACGTCTGGATGTCCTTATCGAACGTTCCGGCAAGACCGTTCCTTCCCGCAGGAGGGGCTGGGGCAAGGGGTCACTCTTGCGAAAGACCAGCCAGAGGGCGGGAAGCGAAGAGCCACACACACACGATGGACGTCCCCGCGAGCGCCGTCTCTCACCCAATCCCTTCCCGGCGGGGAGGAGCTCGCGATCGGGCGTATGCTGATATCCCCTCCCGGCCCGCCCCGAAGATGACCTCCACACTGCCCGCGCTGCAGGACCGGCTCCTCCAGGATGGCTTCGCCTTCGTCCCCGCCGACGCCATGCGGGAGCAGCTCGACGCTGCCTCCCTGCCCGACTGGCCCGCCTTCACCGCCAGCTGGAACGAGCTGGCCCCGGATACCTACCTCGCCTCGGTCGGCCGCCACCGGCGCCGCCGCCATGCGGTGTTCTCGGCCGACGCGCGGGGCGTCCACCGCGAGCCGCACCAGCCGCACTACCAGAGCAAGACCTACAACCCGCTGCAGGGCGACATCGAGCGCTGGTTCGAACCGGTGACGGCCGACGGGGCCAGTTTGCGGCGCATCCTGGACTTCTGCCACCGCTGCTTCGGCGGGCTGGCGCCGCAGGTCGCGCACTGGCAGGTGGAGGTGCACCAGTTCCGCATCGAGGCCCGCGCCAACGAAGCGGGCGAGCCGACCCCCGAAGGAGTCCACCGCGACGGCGTGGACTACGTGCTGGTACTGCTGGTCGACCGCAGCAACATCGAAAGCGGCACGACCACGATCCACGCGGCCGATGGACGCCTGCTCGGCAGCTTCACGCTGACCCACCCGTTCGACGCGGCGCTGGTCGACGACGCGCGCGTGTTCCATGGCGTCACCGCCGTGACACCCGTCGATCCCTCGCAGCCGGCCCATCGCGACGTGCTGGTGGTGACCTTCCGCGATGCCCTGCGCGCACGAGGTGGCGCGTGAACCGCGAGGCGGTCGGCCGGCGCTTCGACGCGGCGTCGATGCTCCGCGCCCGCGAGCGCAGCTGGGCGGTACTGCATGAGATCCGGGCACGGATGCGGCCGGGCATCGGCGAGGACGAGGCCCAGGCCATGGCGGCGGGGGTGTTCGCGCAGCGTGGCGTCGAGCGCCTGTGGCATCCGCCCATCGTCCGCATCGGCTCCAATACCACCAGGACCTACCGGCAGCGCTCCGACCCCGGCGTGCGGCTGAGCGAGGACGACATCTACTTCATCGACCTCGGCCTGGTATTCGACGGGCACGAAGGCGACGTAGGCGAGACCTTCGCCACGGGCGAATCGCGCCCGCACCTGGCCTGCGCGCAGGCTGCCCGCACGCTGTTCGACGAGGTCGCCCGGGCCTGGCGCAATGAAGGCCTGAGCGGTCGGGCGCTGTACGAGTTCGCCACAGTGCAGGCGCAGGCGATGGGCTGGCGTTTCAACCACGCGATCAAGGGCCACCGCCTCGGCGACTATCCGCACTCGGTGCACAAAGGCGGGGACCTGGGCTCGCTGGAGGGCACACCCTCGCCGGGACTGTGGGTGCTGGAGATCCAGATCGCGCACCCCACCGAGCCGTTCGGGGCGTTCTACGAAGACCTGCTGGTCGGGTGACCTTCCACGCCGAGAGGCCCCCACAGGCGGCGGGGCCTCCCCGATGGCGCGCTGCGCCCGCGCTATTTCAGGATCAACTCGCGGATCAGCTGGCTGCCCAGCAGCTCGCGCATCGATTCGCGGTCGATCGCAGCCTTGTCCTGCGCTTCCAGCGAACCGGCCACCTTGGCGCGGATCGCGTCCGCCTCGTCGGTGCGATCGAGCGCGGCCATGTTCGGGTAATTGACCGTCAGGATCAGGTCCGGGTCCTGCGGGGTCCTGGCTTGCGCCTCGTAGACCGACCAGCCGGTGATCAGGCCTGCCTTCATGCTGGCCTCCATCACCGCCTTGTACGGCCCGTCGAGGTATTTCATGTAGTTGTTGAACTGGCCCGGCTTGATCTTGATGAAACTTACCTGCCGGACGGCACCCTCCCTGTAGGGCTTGGCCTCCTGGGCGAAAGTCGCACCCATCACCGCGGACAGCATCAACGACGCGAACAGCATGGCGACACGTTTCATGGCCCACCTCCTTCGACAGGGCGCGCACGCGTATGCGGCGCGCGCGCGACGCTACGCCCGCCTCCTGTTGCGCACGTGTGAACAGCGCGTGGCGGGCGCAGCCGGCCCGGCAGGTGGGCGCCCCCGATCCGGCTACAATGTACGGTTCGAATCCCGCCGCAACCGCCCGCATGTCCCCGCACGCCCAAGAAACCCGCCGCCGCCGCACCTTCGCCATCATCAGCCACCCGGACGCGGGCAAGACCACGCTGACCGAGAAGCTGTTGCTGTTCGGCGGCGCTATCCAGATGGCCGGATCGGTCAAGGGCCGCAAGGCCGCGCGCCACGCGACCTCCGACTGGATGGCGCTGGAGAAGGAGCGCGGCATCTCGGTCACCTCCTCGGTGATGCAGTTCCCCTACGAGGGCAAGATCGTCAACCTGCTCGACACCCCGGGCCACGCGGACTTCTCCGAGGACACCTACCGCGTGCTGACCGCGGTGGACTCGGCGCTGATGGTGATCGACTGCGCCAAGGGCGTGGAGGAGCGCACCATCAAGCTGATGGAGGTGTGTCGCCTGCGCGACACGCCGATCATGACCTTCATCAACAAGCTCGACCGCGAGGGCCGTTCGCCGATCGAGCTGCTGGACGAGGTCGAGTCGGTGCTGGGCATCGCCTGCACACCGGTGACCTGGCCGATCGGCATGGGCAAGCGGCTGAAGGGTGTCTACCACCTGCTGCTGGACGAGGTGCACGTCTACGAGCCAGGCAGGAACTTCACGCGACAGGACTCGACCATCTTCAAGGGCCTGGACGCACCGGGGCTGGAAGCGGCGGTCGGCGCGGACATGCTGGCCGAGCTGCGCGACGAGCTGGAGCTGGTACAGGGCGCCTCCAACCCGTTCGTGCTGGAGGACTACCTGGCCGGCAAGCTGACCCCGGTGTTCTTCGGCTCGGCGGTGAACAACTTCGGCGTGCAGCTGCTGCTGGATTTCTTCGTGGAGCACGCCCCCTCGCCGCGCCCGCGTGCCACGCTCGGCCGCCAGGTCGACCCCGCCGAGGACAAGCTGACCGGCTTCGTCTTCAAGATCCAGGCGAACATGGACCCGGCGCACCGCGACCGCGTGGCCTTCATGCGCGTGTGCTCGGGCACCTACACCGCCGGCATGAAGATGATCCAGACGCGCACCGGCAAGGAGGTGCGTATCGCCAACGCGCTGACCTTCATGGCGTCCGACCGCGAGATCGTCGAGAGCGCCTACCCCGGCGACGTGATCGGCCTGCACAACCACGGCACCATTTCGATCGGCGACACTTTCACCGAGGGCGAGCCGATCAGCTTCACCGGCATCCCCAACTTCGCGCCGGAACTGTTCCGCCGCGCGCGCCTGCGCGACCCGCTGAAGATGAAGGCGCTGCAGAAGGGCCTGGCGCAGCTGTCGGAGGAGGGTGCCACGCAGTTCTTCCGCCCGCTGATGAGCAACGACCTGATCCTGGGCGCAGTCGGCGTGCTGCAGTTCGACGTGGTGGCCTACCGGTTGAAGGACGAGTACGGCGTGGATGCGTCGTTCGACCCCGTCGGTGTGGTCACCGCGCGCTGGGTGCATTGCGACGACGCGAAGAAGCTGGAGGAGTTCCGCGAGAAGAACGCGATGAACCTCGCCGTCGACGCCGCCGGCGAACTGGTTTACCTCGCGCCCTCGCGGGTCAACCTGCAGCTGGCGCAGGAACGCTGGCCGCAGGTCCGCTTCTCGGCCACGCGCGAGCACGCCGCCTCGGTCGAGGTCTGATCCCGCCCCCTCGGATTGCCGGGAGCGGGCTTGCTCGCGATGCCTTTCGCACCGGGCCACGCCAGCGAAGAGCATCGCCCGCAGGCTCGCTCCGTCCTGCCGCGCCGGCGCATCGCGCAGGCCCGCCCCGCCCGCCGGCGTGACCTCCTCCACTGGGCACCCGTCAGCCGCACTGCTAGCGTGCCCCTGCCATCCACAGGGGACATCGCATGCACGGCTACCGTCTCGCCTTCGCCACCCCCGCCTCGGCGCCGCCCTGGCAACGCTGGCTGGTGTTCTCGCCGCTGGCGCGGCTGCTTTTCTTCACCGCCTTGCTGGTGGGTGGGGGTGTGCTGTTCGGCCTGCTCCCGCACGCGACGGCGTCGACCGGTCCGCTGGCCCACCCCTTGCGCGAGCTGGCCTTCCGTGGGTTGGTTCCGCTGCTCGCCTACCTGGTGCTGGTCAAGCTGATCGAGCGCCGGCCGGTGCGCGAGCTGTCGATCGGCCGGCTTCTGCCGGACGGCGCGCTGGGACTGGCGACAGGCGCCTTGCTGTTCAGTGCCGTGGTGGGAGCGCTGTGGCTGCTGGGCAGCTACCACATGGTCGGCGTCGACCCGGATGCGCACTGGCTCGCCGCCGCCCTGACGGTCGGTCTGGGCGCCGGCGTCGGCGAGGAGATCATCGCTCGCGGCGTACTCTATCGCCTGGTCGAGGAAGGGCTCGGCAGCTGGGCCGCCCTGGTGGTATCGGCGCTGTTCTTCGGTGCCGCACACCTGAGCAACCCGGGGGCCACCGTGTGGGCCGGCCTGGCGATCGCCATCGAGGCGGGCCTCCTGCTCGGGCTCCTCTACCTGGTGACCCGCTCGCTGTGGGTCTGCATGGGCCTGCACGCGGCCTGGAACTTCATGCAGGGCACGGTCTACGGGATCCCGGTCTCGGGCACCAGGGCCGATGGCTGGCTGGTTTCCACCCGCACCGGACCGGACTGGCTGAGCGGCGGCGTGTTCGGCGCCGAGGCCTCGGTTGTGGCCCTGCTGCTGTGCTCGCTGGTGTCGGCGGCATTGCTGGCGGTGGCGCTGCGCCGCCACCGTCTGGTACCGCCGTTCTGGCGGCGCACGCGGGACGCGTGACGCGCGTGGCCGGCCAGGACCCGCCCGGGCCTACGCTTGCGCCTTGCAGTTGGCCTCGATGTAGGCCTGGTGCGACGGCATTGCCTCGACGCCCGCGGCGATCGTGCGGCGCACGCGTTCGACGAAGGCGAGCAGGTCCGCCTCCGGCACCTCGTCGACGATCGGATGGTAGCCCCGCGGCACGATGCGCTGGCCGAGCATCACCTGGACCCAGCTCGGCAGTGCGAAGAAATCGTCGCCGTAGCGGAAATAGCGGCCGTCGGCGCGAAATAGCTCGAGGGTCTCGCGCACGGGTTCGGGGATGGCCATGGCCCGGCAGTGGTTCCAGAACGGCGTATCGTCGCGCTCGGTCGCGTGATAGTGCAGCACCAGGAAATCGCGCACCCGCTCGTGCTCGAAGGCGGACTCGCGGTTGAAGCGCTCGGCCAGCAGCGGATCGAAGTCGCGCGCAGGGAACAGGCCGAGCAGGCGCTGGATGCCCGACTGGGCCAGGTAGATGGCGGTCGATTCCAGCGGTTCCATGAAGCCGCCGGCGAGACCCACCGCCACGACGTTCCTGTCCCAGAATTTCCTGCGCCTGCCGGGCGTGAAGCGCAGCGGGCGCGGCTCGCCCAGCGCCTTGCCGTCGAGGTTCCCGAGCAGGGTCGCGGCGGCCTCGTCGTCGCCGACGTGGCGGCTGGAATACACGTAGCCGTTGCCGGTGCGGTGTTGCAGCGGGATGCGCCACTGCCAGCCCGCCGCGCGCGCGGTCACGCGCGTGTACGGCGTCAGCGGTCCGGCGCTCTCGCAGGCCACGACCATCGCGCGGTCGCAGGGCAGCCATCGGCTCCAGTCCTCGTAGCCGGCCTTCAGGGTCTTTTCGATCAGCAGACCACGGAAGCCCGAGCAGTCGACGAACAGCTCGCCCTCGATGCGTTGGCCGCTCTCGAGCACCACCGCCTCGATGAAGCCGTCGTCTCCGCGCTGGACGACGTCGACGATCCTGCCCTCGATGCGTTTCGCGCCCCTGCGTTCGGCCAGCTCGCGCAGGTAGCGCGCATACAGACCGGCGTCGAACTGGTAGCCGTAGGCGATGTCCGCCAGCGGCGAACCGGGTGGCGCATCGGCCGCGCCGGCCATGAACCGGTTGAGGGGCGCCGCGGCGGTCGGCAGCGAAAAGGCGCCGATGTCCGGCGCGCGCCCGGCGAGAAACAGCTTCAGCCAGTACTGGTGGAACGGCAGCGGCCCCAGCGATCGGCCGATCGCGCCGAAACCGTGGACGTAGCTGTCGCCGATGCGGGCCCAGTCGTTGAACTGGATGCCGAGCTTGAAGGTGCCCTGCGTCCGCGCGACGAAATCGGCTTCCGGGATGCCGAGCACCTGGGAGTTGAAGGTTTTCATGTACGGGACGGTGGACTCGCCCACACCGACGGTGCCGATCTCCTCCGATTCGACCAGGCGGACGGTGGCGCCCTTGCCCAGATAGGTGACCAACGCCGCCGCGGCCATCCAGCCAGCGCTGCCGCCGCCCACCACGACGATGTTGCGGACCCGGTTGTCGTTCATCGCTGCTGCGCCCGGCGTGAGATGCACAAAAGAAAACGGCAGCGCCAGGGGAGTGCAGACGCTGCCGTGGGAAGGTTACCCGTGCCTTGCGGCACGGGAGCAAGGGCCTCCCTAGAACTTGTACGTCAGGCCCATGTACACGACGCGGCCGGCGTAGTTGTTGGAGTAGAAGCGCGCCCGGGTGTCGTTGCCCAGGTGCGAGCGCGACTCCTCCTTGGTCAGGTTCAGCACCGAAGCGGTGACGCTGAACGCCTTGGTGATGTTGTACGCCGCGTTGAGATCGATCTGCTGGTAGGGCTCCTCGTAGACGTTCAGGCCGTTGACCAGGCCGTCCACCACTTCGCCGCGCCGGTTGTACGAGGCTCGCGCCAGGAACCGCTCGGTTTCGTAGAACACGGTGAAGTTGGCCTGGTTCTTCGCGCTGCCGACCAGCGGCGACTTGCCGATCTGGGTGCCGTCCTCGAGCGTGATGGCCGCCTCGTTGGTCTTGTTGTAGGTGTAGTTGACCTGGAAGCCGAGGCCGAAATCCAGCGTGTGCTGCGCGTACAGTTCGACGCCCTTGGAAACCGCGTCGCGACCGCCGGCGCTGGTGGAGTAGTTCTGCACGGTGACGGTCTGGCCGCCGACGTCCATGGAGACGTCCTGCACCACCGGCACCGAGAAGTTGCTGACGTTCTTGCGGAACACGTCGACGCCGAGCACCGAGCCCGCATGGAAGTACCACTCCAGGCCGACGTCGTACTGGGTGGCCTTGTACGGGTCGAGCTTCTTGTTGCTGCCGGCGCCGTACCAGCCCACCTCGTCGCCGCCGCCGATCAGGCGCCGGTCGTTGACGTATTCCTGGCTGTAGTACTGCAGGCCGCCGGGGTAGGCGATATCACCGTAGCTCGGGCGCGAGATCACCTTGGAGGCGGCACCGCGCAGCACCAGGTCGTCGGTCAGGTCGTAGGCGATGTTGAAGCTCGGCAGGACGTCGGTGTAGGTGCGATCCAGCGAACTGACCACGAACGAGGAGATATGCCCGCTGGCCGGGTTGGTCTGGCTGTCCGGCAGCGTGGTGAAGCCGCTGACGCAGCCGGAGCCGGCGGGCGCGCCGGCCGCCGGCAGGCCGCCGGGCTGGCAGGGCGCCGGGTTGCCGTCGGGGCCGTCGAAGAAGTAGTCGTTGTAGTAATCGACCTGGTCCGTCGAGTCGGCATGCTGCCGGGTACGCGCCACGCGCACGCCGATGTTGCCGCGCAGGCGTTCGGTCTTGAAGTTGGCCTGCAGGTAGCCCGAGTAGATCTTCTCGCCGACGTTGTAGACGAAGTTGTCCTCGTTGCGGGTCTGCATCTCTCCGTAGGTCTGGTTCAGGTAGGCGACGTAGGCCGGATAGTTGATCGCCGGGAAAGAGCTCGCGCGGATGCCGCCGGCGAGGTCGCCGAGCGATTGCGGGTACAGGAGCTGCGGCTGGAACACCGACGCGCCGGGATCGCAGCCGTTCTGGAAGCGGTTGTCGTAGTCGGAGGGATCGGTGCCCTGGCAGACCCAGTAGTTGTTGCCAGTGCTGCGGTGGGTGCCGCCATTGCGGTATTTCACGCCCCACTGCAGCGAGTCCAGCCAGTCGCCGTAGGCGTGCCAGGTGAAATCGGCCTGCGCGTACTTCTGCCTGGTTTCGTTGCGCGTCCACGACGAGCTGGTCGAACCGAGGTCGACTTCGCCGATGCCGTTGCGCAGGTTCTGCATCAGCTCCGGCGAGAAGGTCATCGTCGGCGTGCCGACCAGACTCCAGGCGCTCATGGTGTTGCCCAGGTCGTAATCGCCCGTCGCGTTCTGGCGGCGTGGCTTGATCGGCACCGCGATCTGCAGCTCCGGCCCGCCCTGGGCCCAGGTGCGGCCGGCCTTGACGCTGGCCTCGAACGACTCGCCGGACCATTCGGCGCCCAGGTCCGCCGTCTGCGACAGCGCTTTCTCGCGGTTGTAGCTGCCGGTGATCTGCGGGGTAGGAATGCTGCAGTCGTCCGGGCCGAAGCCGCCGGTGTTCGTCAGGCCGCCCGCGGCCGCCTCGTCGCTGTTGCAGTAGTAGGTCTTGCCCGGGTGCACCGAGTAGCTGGCACCGGTGACGATGGTGCCGCTGGGGTCGAAGGTCAGTCCGTCCAGCATGCGGCCGCCGGGCCAGTTGCCGTCCCCCGCATAGCGGGCCAGATTCCATTCGGGAATCTTCAACGTATTGGTCTGGGAGTTCTGCGACAGGTCGAAACGGAAGTAGTTGGCAGTGAGGGTCAGGTTGTCGACCGGTCTGAATTGCAGGGTCACCTGGCCGCCCTTGCGCTCGCGGTCCTCGTTCTTGACGTTGAGGTTGACCGAGGTCGGCATCATGAAGTTGCAGTAGTAGCCGCAACCGGTGGGCCAACCATCCTGGAAGGTGCCGGTGTAGGGGTGGTTCTGGTCGTTGAAGCCCGACTGACCCCACCAGTAGCCGGTCATGCCCGAGGGCCTGCCATTGACGTCGGTCGCCGGATGGGCGTCGTAGTCGTCGCCGTACCACTGCCAGTTCTCGGTGCTGGCGCCCATGGTGCGCGTCGTGCGCTTCTGGCTGGTGTAGCCGACCAGGAAGCCGAAGCGCTCGTTCTTGTCGTGCCAGGCATACAAGCCGGAGAACTGCCCGTCGGTCTTCTTGGTCGTGTCGGCCCAGGTGCCCTCGGCGGACACGAAGCCGGTGTTCGCTTCCATGTCCAGCGGCCGGCGCGTGTGCAGGATCACCGTGCCGCCGATGCCGCCTTCGTCGATACGCGCTTCCGGCGTCTTGAACAGCTCGGCGCTGGAGAGCATGTTCGACGGCAGCAGCGTGTAGTTGAACGAACGGGTCGGATCGCCGTTGGATTCGGCGGTGGCGATGTAGTTGCCGTTCAATTCGGTCAGGGTCAGTTCCGAGGACAGCCCGCGCACGCTGACGTTCTTACCCTCGCCGCCGTCGCGGGAGATGATCACGCCCGGCACGCGCTGCAGCGCGTCGGCCACGTTCTTGTCGGGGAACTTGCTGACGTCTTCCGCGGTGACGACCTCGACGATCGCATTGGCGTCGCGCTTCTGATCCAGGCTTTTCTCGATCGAGTAGCGATAGCCGGTGACCGTGACCTTCTCGAGCGAGGTGGGCTGGGCCTGCGACGCCTTGCTCCTGTCCTGCTGCGCCTTGCCCTGCTGCGCCTTGTCGCCCTGCGTTTGGCTCGCGGCGTCCTGCGCCTGCACGCCGCCGCAGTACAACGCCGCCAGCACGGCCGCCGCCAGCAGCCTGACGGGCACGGATTGACTCTTCATGGCATTCCTCCCCTCATTGGATCGATACAAAACCGGAACAAACAGACCCCCGCCCAACTTGTCCGACAAACAGCCTGGTATCGGCACACGGATTTAGATCGATCCAATGTGCGTGCACAAAACACTATCGAATTCGCTTGCCGATGTAATGCTGCACGACAGCACGCACCCGCCGTCGAAGCTCGCCCGAGTCACACGGCTGCACCCGGCACGCCGGCGGGTGCGACACCGGGATCCGTGGTTGCTCCGGGCGGGATAGGCCGCAGCTGCAGGCCATGCGCAAGCCTGCGTGAGAGCGGGCCAGACACCCTGGCGCCGCAGCGGCGAGATGCAGGTTCCCCGGCAGGCTGTCGGCCGCTCCGCGTACCGGCAACGGCCCGCGGCCGGAAGCGCCTCGCCATCAGGGCCGTGCCCGATGGCGAGGTCCAGGGCCGGTTGTGCCTCAGGCGATGCGCTTGTGCCGTTCGTCGGCCTCGTGCCGGCGATCCGCACGCGTCACCTTGGCGCCGAGCTCGGCCGGATCGAAATCGTCCACCGAGATGAACTCGAAGGTGCCTTCGCGCACGCGCCTGAGCTGCGCCGCTTCGGCCTCGGTGAGCACGCCGGCGCGGACCGCTTCGGCGAGCTGGCCTTCGTAGTCGTGCGCCTGCAGCTGTCCGGCCTTGAGCGCCTTGCCGAACTTGCGCTCGACCGGCTCGGCCGCGATCACCTGCGGCAGCAGCGCGTTCATGCGGCCGATGGTGTTGTTCGGCGTGGGCGTGAGGTAGGCCCATTCGGTCAGCCGGTCGCGTGCCTCGCCAGGCGCAGTGATGAGGGCGGCCACGCGCCGGCCCAGGCGATCCGACGGCGGCACGTCGCGGCGACCGAGCGGGAAGACCAGCGCCCGCAGCAGCCAGCCGACCGGCCGCACCGGGAAGTTGCGGATCGCGCCGTCCAGCGCCATCTGCGTGCGCCACATGCATTCGTGGAAGGCCCAGGCGAGCAACGGACGGTCGGCCTCCGGACGGCCGGTGTCCTCGTAGCGCTTGAGCATGCTGCTGGCGATGTACAGGTACGAGAGTACGTCGCCCAGCCGCGCCGAGAGTTTCTCCTTGAACTTCAGCTTGCCGCCCAGCACGCCCATGAACACGTCGGCACACAGTGCCAGCGCAGCCGAATAGCGGTCGAGCTTGCGGTAGAAGCGCCGCGTGTAGGCATCGCCCGCGCTCTGGCCGATGGCGGCGCCGGTCAGACCCAGCACGAAGCTGCGCACCGCGTTGGAGATGCCGAAGCCGATGTGGCCGAACAGCAACCGGTCGAAGGTGCGCAGCTTCTCGCCGTAGTCGGCGATGGAGAGCGCCTGCATCTCCTTCAGCACGTACGGATGGCAGCGGATCGCGCCCTGGCCGAAGATCATCAGGCTGCGCGTCATGACGTTCGCGCCTTCCACCGTGATCGCGATCGGCACGCTCTCCCAGCCGCGACCGGCGTAGTTCTTCGGCCCCAGCTGCACCGCCTTGCCGCCGTGGATGTCCATGGTGTCGCTGGCCACCTGGCGCGCCCATTCGGTGGCGTGGTACTTGGCAATGGCCGAGGGCACCGCCGGCTTCTCGCCACGGTCGACGGCGGCGGCGGTGGCGCGCGACAGCGCCGTGGTGGCGTAGGTCAGCCCGCCGATACGGGCGAGCGCCTCCTCCACGCCTTCGAAGCGCGCGATCGCCAACCCGAACTGCTTGCGCATGCGCGCGTAGGCGCCGCTCGCCGCCACCGAAGCGCGCATGCCGCCGGTGGCGTTGGAGGGCAACGAGATGGCGCGTCCCACGGACAGGCACTCGACCAGCATGCGCCAGCCGTGACCGGCCATCTTCGGACCGCCGATCAGCGTGGTCAGCGGTGCAAACACGTCCTTGCCGTGGATCGGACCGTTCTGGAACGGGATGTTGAGCGGGAAATGGCGGCGGCCGATCTCGAGGCCCGGCGTCGAGCGCGGCAACAGCGCGAGGGTGATGCCCAGGTCCTCGGTCTCGCCCAGCAAATGCTCGGGGTCGTACAGGCGGAAGGCCAGGCCGATCACCGTGGCGATCGGCGCCAGCGTGATGTAGCGCTTGTCGAAGGTGAGCCGCACGCCCAGCGTCTCGACCCCGTCCACCACCTGCTTGCACACGATGCCGTAGTCGGGGATCGAGGTGGCGTCGGAGCCTGCGTAGGGCCCGGTCAGCGCGAAGCAGGGAATCTCCTCGCCCACCGCCAGGCGCGGCAGGTAGTGGTTCTTCTGCTCCTCGGTGCCGTAGTGCAGCAGCAGCTCCGCCGGGCCCAGCGAATTGGGCACCGCTACCGTCGAGGCCACGGTGGCGGACATCGAGTTGAGTTTCTGCAGCACCGCCGAATGGGCCAGCGCCGAGAACTGCAGGCCGCCGTACTGCTTCGGGATGATCATGCCGAAGAAGCGGTTCTTCTTGATGAACTCCCACACCTCCGGCGGCAGGTCGCCCAGCTCGTGGGTGATCTGCCAGTCGTCGATCATGGCGCACAGCTGCTCGACCGGACCTTCGAGGAAGGCCTGCTCCTCGGTGCTGAGCTCGGGTCTGGGCTGCTTCAGCAGCAGCTTCCAGTCGGGCTTGCCGGAGAACAGCTCGCCCTCGAAACCGACTGTGCCGGCTTCCAGCGCGGTCTGCTCGGTCGCCGAGAGCGTGGGCGTGGCGCGGGCGAACAGCTTCAGCAACGGTGCGCTGATCTTGCGCCGGCGAAAAGCGGGCATGAGCAGCGGCACGGCGATCAGCAGCTCGAGGACGAGCAGCACGACCATGGTCACCCACGCGCCGGCGAGCACGCCGACCACCAGCGTGGCCGCCACCGTGGCGATCGCCCAGGCGCGCAGGCTGGTGCGGTGGTAGGCACAGGCGCCGGTCGCGACGAGCGCCGCCAGCAAGGTCAGGAACGCGGACATGTCATTGCACCTCTTGCGGAAAGGCCGGCCGGCGCAAGGCACCGCCGGGAAGATCTTCGAGGAAGGCGACGATCTGCCCCGTAAAGGCATCGTTCGCGTCGCCGGCCAGCATGTGGGTGGCGCCGGGCACTTCGACGTGGCGGGCGTGCGGCACCAGCTTCAGGAACTCGGCCACCGTCTCGCGCGAGACCACGTCGCTGCGCTCGCCCGAAAGCAGCAGCACCGGCATCTCCACGCGCGCGGCCGCGGCGAGCAGGCGCGGCTGGTGACGCTCGCTCTCGCGCGCCATGCTGCCCAGCAGCGCCGGGTCCCAATGCCAACGCAGCCGCCCGTCGGCGCCCTCGCGCAGCAGCGGGCGCAACTGCTCCTCGCGCTTGCGCTCGCGCCGCTGCGGCAGGTAGGCGGCGATGTGCTCCGCCGCTTCCCGGTAATCGGCGAAGCCGTCAGGGTGGGCCTGCATGAAGGCCAGGATGCGCTCCACGCCGGCCGCCTCCCAGCGCGGCGTGATGTCCACGAGAACCAGCGCACGGAACGGTGCCGGGCGCGTCTCGCCGGCCAGGGCCAGGCCCAGCAGGCCGCCCATCGAGGCACCGACCAGCACGGGCGGTTCGGGCTGCGCCTGCGCCACGGCGAGCAGGTCGCCGGCGAACTGCTCGATGCGGTAGTCGCCCTCCGCCGCACGGCCGCTTTCGCCATGGCCGCGGCAGTCGAAGCTGACGCAACGGCAACCCATGGCGGCCAGGGCGCGGGTGGCACCGTCCCAGGCTTGGCGGGTCTGCCCGAAGCCGTGCGCGAACAGCAGCGTCGGCGCCCCTTCGCCGCGCGCGTCGACGGCCAGCGGCAGGCCATCGTGGCCGGGGAGGAGACGGGTTCGAGGCTGTTCCATACTCACGAGTATGGAGTTGCCGCCGAAGTGCCGTCAACCGGCCGCCCCGTTTGTGCCGCGCTCGCCGGCATCGTGCGAGGCGCCGCCCAGGCCCGCGAGGCAGGCGGCCCGAGCCCGGGGACCGAAGCCGTGCACGGGGTTTTCCGCCTCGCGCGCTCCGCCCGTGCCTGTCGCCTGCCCTGCCATAGGCGCTACCATGCACCGATGAATGCCAGCAGCAAGTCCGAACGCACGCGCCTGTCCGCCGAGAACTGGGAGGACGCCGCGCTGGTCCTGATCGCCGAGCAGGGCGTGGGCGCCCTCGCGGTGGAGGCGCTGGCGCGCCGGCTCGGCGTGACCAAAGGCAGCTTCTACTGGCACTTCCGCACCCGCGAGGCACTGCTGCAGGCGGCCCTGGAGCGCTGGGAGCAGTACGGCGAGCGCGAGGTCATCGCGCAGATCGAGGCCATCCCCGACCCCCGCGCGCGCCTGCCCGAACTGTTCCGCCGGGTCGCGCACGAGGTGCAGCCGCACCGCGTCTACGCCGCCCTGCTCAAGGCGCTCGACCATCCCTTGGTGGTGCCGGTGATGGCGCGCGTCTCGCAGCGGCGCACCGAGTTCCTCGCCACCGCCTTCCGCGAGGCCGGCTTGCCGTCCACCGAGGCGCTCAACCGGGCGCGGCTGACCTACGCCGCCTATGTCGGCTTCCTGCAGCTCAACTTCACGCTGGGCCTGCCGCGGATCAGCCACGAGGACTTCGACGCCTACGTGGAACACATGATCACCACATTGATTCCGGCCTGATAACGCTCTCCGGGGGCGGGGTCGCGCGCGCCTGCGCGCGGCCTTTTGCTGCACTCAACCTTGCAATACCAGTGCACGCAAACTAGCGTTCCGACACCCTTTTTTCCTAAGACCTTGAAGAGGACATCATGGCCAGCAAGCTGGAAGCGCTCGAGCGCTGGGTGAACGAGGTGGCGGCGCGCACGCGGCCGGCGAAGATCCACTGGTGCGACGGCTCGGAGGCCGAGTACCAGCAGCTGGTCAAGGAGATGCTGGCCGACGGCACCCTGATCGAGCTCAACCAGGAAACGCACCCGGGCTGCTACCTGCACCGCTCGCACCCCTCCGACGTGGCGCGGGTGGAGCACCTGACCTTCGTCTGCCACCGCAACCGCGAGGACGCCGGCCCGAACAACCACTGGATGGATCCGGCCGAGGCGCACGCCAAGATCGATGCGCTGTTCGACGGCTGCATGGAAGGGCGCACCATGTACGTGATCCCCTACTGCATGGGCCCGATCGACTCGCCGCTCTCGCGCTGCGGCGTGGAGATCACCGACAGCCCCTACGTGGTGGCCAACATGCGCATCATGACGCGCATGGGCAAGGCCGCGCTGGAACGCATCGAGCGCGAGGGCGACTTCGTCAAGGGCCTGCACTCCACCGGCGAGCTCGATCCCGAGCGCCGTTTCATCATGCACTTCCCCGAGGAGCGCACGATCAAGTCCTACGGCTCCGGCTACGGCGGCAACGCGCTGCTGGGCAAGAAATGCCACGCGCTGCGCATCGCCTCCAACCAGGCCCGCGACGAGGGCTGGCTGGCCGAGCACATGCTGATCGTGGGCATCGAGAACCCCAGGGGCGAGACGCACTACGTCGCGGCCGCCTTCCCCTCGGCCTGCGGCAAGACCAACCTGGCCATGCTGATTCCGCCGGAGGGCTACCGGCAGGACGGCTGGAAGGTGTGGACCGTGGGTGACGATATCTGCTGGATGCGCCCGGGCGAGGACGGCCGCCTGTACGCGATCAACCCGGAGGCCGGCTTCTTCGGCGTGGCGCCCGGCACCAGCACGGCGACCAATTCGAATGCGCTGAAGTCGATCTCGCGCGACACCATCTTCACCAACGTGGCGCTCACCGCCGACAACCAGCCCTGGTGGGAGGGCCTGCCCGGCATGCCGGTGGTCGACTGGCAGGGCCGTCCGTTCGACCCGGCCAATGGCCCGGCGGCGCACCCGAACTCCCGGTTCACGGTGAGCGCGAAGCAGTGTCCGACCTGGTCGGAAAAGGCCGAGGACGCGCAGGGCGTGCCGATCAGCGCGATCGTCTTCGGCGGCCGCCGGCCTTCGTTGCTGCCGCTGGTGATGGAAGCGCGCGACTGGGCGCACGGCGTGCTGATGGGGGCCGCGATGGGTTCGGAAACGACCGCCGCCGCCACCGGCGCGGTCGGCGTGCTGCGCCGCGATTCGATGGCGATGAAGCCCTTCTGCGGCTACCACTACGGCGACTACTTCGCGCACTGGCTCTCGTTCGACCGGCCCGGTGCGAAGCTGCCGCGGATCTTCCACGTCAACTGGTTCCGCAAGGGCAAGGATGGCAAGTTCCTGTGGCCGGGCTTCGGCGACAACCTGCGCGTGCTGGAATGGATGATCGACCGCGTCGAAGGCCGCGCCCGCGGCGTGGAGACGCCGGTCGGCATCGTGCCGGCCGAGGGGGAACTGCGACTCGACGGCCTCGGCCTGTCACGCGACGGGATCGCCGAGCTGCTGGGCATCGACACTGCCGGCTGGCAGGCCGAGCTGGAGGCCATCGGCGAGTACCTGGAAAGCTTCGCCCCGCGCCTGCCCGAGCGCCTGCGCAAGGAACAGCAGCGCGTCGCCCGCGCCTTGGCCGCCGACACCGCCCCGCGCGCCGCGACGGCCTGAGCGCATCGAGCCCCTCTCCCGCCGGGAGAGGGATTTCCGGCATCGCACGCTCGCTTCGCCCCGGACCTCTTGCGCCTGTCCGCCCGCGCTTGCGCAGGAGGGCCGGCGGCGGGCGTCGCGGCCGTGTGCCTGGGGCGCGGCGCCCCGCCTGCGCTCCGCACGACTCCCGGCAGCCGTGGCGGCGAAGCGGACGCGGTCGACGCTCTAAACGTTCCGCCTCCTTCGCGCATCCAAGCTGGCAAGATGGATACCGCCTGCCTCGCCACTGGAAGCCCGATGCCGCCACCGACCGTTGCGTGGTCGACCGACGCCGATGACGTTCGCGCCGCGGCGGGCGGCGACCGCCAGGCATTCCAGCGGCTGTATCGCCAGCACGTCGATCGCGTGTACGGCGCGGTGTACCGGCTGGCCGGCTACGACCACGCACGCGCCGAGGACCTCACCCAGGACGCCTTCGTGCGCGCCTGGCAGAAGCTGGGCGACTTCCGCCACGAGAGCGCCTTCGGCACCTGGCTGTACCGGCTGGCGGTGAACGTGGCGTTGATGGACATCCGCTCGCGCGGCGCCCAGCCGGTGGGGTTCGTCGGCGAGGACGAGCTGCCGGACCCCGGCGAAGTGCCGTTCTGCGCGGCCGAGCGCGAGGAGCTGGAACGTGCCATCGCCAAGCTGCCGCCGCGGGCGCGGGCGGTGCTGGTGCTGCACGACGTGGAAGGCTGGCGCCACGAGGAGATCGCCAGCGGGCTGGACATGGCCGTCGGTACGTCGAAGGCGCAGCTGCACCGCGCACGTGCGCTGCTGCGCCGGATGCTCGAACCCGGAGAACGCTCATGAACGAATTCGAATGGCGTCGCCAGCTGCGCGAACTGCGCGCGCCGGTCGCGCCGCCCCACGACCTGTGGGCGCGCATCGACGCCGCGCTGGAGCCGGCCGCCCCGGCAACCCGCGCCCATTCCCGCCCGGGCTGGTTGCTGGCCGCGAGCTTCGCCGGCCTGAGCCTGCTCGCCGTGGGCCTGTCCCTGCGCCAGGACCAGCTGGTCGAGCCGCCGGGCACCACCGTCGCGTCCAGCCGCGCACCGTGGAAGCCGGACGACCCGCGCCTGGCCGGCGCGGCGATCGAACTGGACGCCGCCCGCCTGGAGATCCGGCAGGCGCTGGAGCAGGCCCCCCATTCGCCGGCGCTGCAGCGACTGCTCTCGCGCACCCGGCAGCAACAGATGCGACTGCGCCAGCTCGATCAGCAGGCCGGTTAAAGCCCTTTGCAGGAGTCATCCATGAAAACCGCACGCTACCTCCCGCTGCTGCTCAGCCTGTGTATCGGCCAGGCGCTGGCCGATACACCGATCAACCTGCACCACCCTGCCGCCGCCGACGCACGCATCAGCGTGAGCAACGTGAAGGGCCAGGTCACCATCACCGCGTGGGACCGCAACGAGGTGCAGGTCACCGGCACGCTCGGCGACGGCGCGGCCCCGCTCGCCATCGAGGGTGACAACGGCGACCTGGAGATCAAGGTCAAGCCGCAGGGCAACCGCTCGGGCAACTGGTTCAACTGGGGCGGCGACAACGCGATGGGGCCGACCACGCTCGACCTGCGCGTGCCCCGGCGCGCCACGCTCGACGTGAGCGTGGTTAGCGCGCCGCTGGGCATCGACGGCATGGACGGCGGCGGGATCTCGATCAACACGGTGAGCGGACGGGTACGGGTCAACGCGCGCACGCCCGATCTCTCGGTCGAGAGCGTGAGCGGCACGGTCGAACAGGCCGGTCGCGCGGAACGGGCCGACCTGCAGACGGTGAGCGGTGACATCCTCGCGCCCGCGCTCGGCTCCAACGCCGAGCTGCAGACGGTATCCGGGCGCATACAGGCGGATGGCGGGCCGTGGCAGAAATTCAACCTGAGCACGGTTTCCGGCGACGTGCAGATCGGCGGCGGGCCGGCCAGGAACGGCAGCATGGAGATCGACAGCATGAGCGGCGACGTACAGATTCAGGTGCCGGCCGATCTTTCCGCCTCGATTCACGCCAGCAGCTTCAGCGGCGACCTGCGCAGCGACTTCGGCCAGGTCACCGAACACGAGCACGGCCCCGGCAGCGAACTCAACGCCGAGGTGGGCGGCAGCCAGGGCCGCATCCACGTGGAGACCTTCAGCGGCGACCTGCGCATCCGCAGGAAGGACTGACACGTCCGCCGGATCGTCCGCGAGGGCCGGGCGGCCAGCAACGCCCGGCCCTCGCCGTCTGCAAGCCTCGCCGGGGACGCAAGGTGACCGCCGCTACGTGCCGGTCCCGAAGCCGAGGAATCCTTGGTCACCTTCGCCGCTGCCCGCTTCGCGCGAGCATCCTCCCGACGCGCCGGGCCCGAGCCGGCGCCCGATGCTTCCTTCGCCCCGCGGCCGGTATCCCACAACCGGGCGGCCGGGCCCAAGGAAAAAGGCCGTCGCATGCGACGGCCTTTCGTCCCGAAGCGGGAAACCTTACAGGTCCTGGTGGTACTGCACGTATGGCGTGCGCGACTGGTCGGGCTCGGGGCCGGCCGGGGTCGGCACCGAAGAGCCGGACGACCACAGGTTCTGGGCACCGATGCTCAGCTCGCCCTGCCACGGCAGGCGCACGGTGACGCCCAGGTCGATGCTGCTCCAGCGCTTGTCGCCGTAGTAGCCGCCCGGCAGCGCCGGCTGCATGGTGCGGCCCACGATGGATCCGCTCAGCGGACCGTGGTCGACGCCGAAGCTCAGCGCCTTCTGGTCCAGCGTATTGATGCCCAGCACATTGCCCGGCAACAGGCGGATGCGGCCCACGCTGGCACCCAGGTCGATACCGCTCTGGCCACCGACGGCCACGCGGCCACGGGCGCTGAGCTGGGCGCTGCTGTCGAAATCGGGCAGGCCGTTCACACCCGGCGTGGCGCCCGGCAGGACACGCGGCAGGCGCTGGTCGGGCGTGCTGTCGGCGCCTACGCTCAGGCCCACGCTGTAGCGGCCGAGATTGTAGGTGGCACCGATCTCGCTGCCGACCACGCGCGGTCCGCGCGATACCCAGTTGTGCTCGCTGACGCCGGCGTGGATCTGCAGGTGCGGATCGAGCCCGTACTGCAGGTCCGCCGACATCACACTGCCGGCGTCGACCGCATGGAACGACAGCGGCGCATCGGCGCGCTGGGCCAGCGTGGTCGTCTGTTCGTCGGCCTTGAGCGCCAGCATGCGGCCATCGGCGCCACGCCACAGCGGCACCGCCACGCCCTGGCCCATGTCGACGATCCGGTCCGGGGGTTGCCGCAGCAGCTGCTGCGCCAGCTGCGAATCGCCGCCCAGCACCTGCCCTGCCGCGGCGAACGGCGTCAGCAGGATCAGCAGGGGCAACAGGCGGCGCATGGCGAATCGGGCACTCGAAAGGTCACGGCCAGGCGTGGCCGAGGGTTGGAACCAGTATACCCCTTTTACTTTTATCTAACACCCCCGGTACCGTACCTGGTATCCGAACGGTGAACCGAGGCACATATCTTGCGTACATGGACCATCACGCCAGAGCCGGGTTCCACGGCGGATGAAAAACAGGTCGGTCCGGGTCCGACAAAGCCCTCGCCGCACGATATAGTCGCCCCTACGGCCGTCACGAACCCTCCACGCCTGCGATGAATCCCGCTCCGCCCACTCGCGAGCCCATGCCGCCACCGGCCAACCGGGAAGCGCTGCATCGGGCCGTGGAGCGGCTGTTCGGGGCGCCGGATGCGGCCAGCGTCGCGGCAGTCTGCGAGACGCTGCTGTCGGACTGGCACGTGCGCGCCCGGCTGGGCTGGCGTCCGCTGGGCGGCGAGCCGGCCCTGCCCGGCCGGCTGGAACTGGCCGAGGATCCGCAAGCTTCGCGCGTGCTGGTGCTGGAGCCGGAAGTGCCGCTGTCCGAGCCGCTGCGCGAGCGGCTCGCCTGGTTCGGCCGCCTCGCCGGCACCCGCCTGCGTCAGCAGGCCGAAACGGCGCGCCTGTACGAGGCGATTTCGCGCCTGGCCCTGGCCGAGCGCCTGCAGCGCGCGCTCTTTGCCATCGCCGAGCAGGCCGGTACGGAACGCAACCTCGCCGAGATGATGCGCTCGCTGCACGCCATCGTCGGCAGCCTCATGTACGCGGAGAACTTCTACGTCGTGCTGTACGAGGAGGCCACCGACAGCGTGCGCTTCCCGTACTACGCCGACGCCGCCGATCGCGACCCGCCTTCGCCCGATCGCAGCTTCCCGCTGGCCGAACTCGAGCACAGCCTGACCTGGAACCTGCTCAAGGGCGGGCGCCCGATGATGGGCTCGATGGAGGAACTCAGCCGCACGGTGTCGCACCGGCTGGTGCTGATCGGCCCGGACTGCGAGCACTGGCTGGGCGTGCCGCTGCTGCGCGAGGGCAAGGTGGTCGGCGGCATCGTGGTGCAAAGCTACCGCGCCGATACCCAGTACACCACGCAGGACCGCGAGCTGCTCTGCTACGTCGCCCAGCACGTGCAGGCCGCGCTGGAAAAGCGCCAGGCCCAGGCCGAGCTGGAGCGCCGCGTCGCCGACCGCACGGCGGCCCTGCGCGAAGCCAACCGCGTGCTGCGCCAGCAGGTGCTGCAGCGCCAGCGCGGCGAGCGCCTGCAGGCGGCGTTGTTCCGCATCGCGGAGCTGGCGAACACCTCCGACGGGCTGGACACTTTCTACGCGGCCGTGCACCGGGTCATCGGCGGCCTGCTCTACGCGCGGAACTTCTACATCGCGCTGGTCGACGAGGAGACCGGTCAGCTCACCTTCCCCTACTCCGTGGACGAGGTCGACAACGTGCGCACGCCGCGCGTGCACGGCCGTGGCGCCACCGAGTACGTGCTGCGCCACGGCAAGCCGCTGCTGGCCGACCCGCAGGAGCTCGAACGGCTGGCCGCGGCCGGCGAGATCCAGCGCCAGGGGGCGCACTCGCTGTGCTGGCTGGGCGTGCCGCTGCTGCTGGGCGAGAAGGTGATGGGCGTGCTGGCGGTACAGAGCTACACCCAGGAGCATACCTACAACGAGCGCGACCAGGAGTTGCTGACCTTCGTCAGCTACCACATCGCCAACGCGCTGCAGCGCAAGCACACGGCCGAGTCGCTGAAGCAGGCCTATGCCGGGCTGGAGCGCCGGGTCACCGAGCGCACCCGCGCGCTGGCCCTGGCCAACCGCGACCTGCGCGAGCAGATCGCCGAGCGCGAGCGGGTCGAACGGCGGCTCAAGTACGAGACCCTGCACGACTCGCTGACCGGCCTGCCCAACCGCACACTGCTGCTGCAGCGCCTGGAACAGTCGCTGGAGCGCTACCGTGCCGATCCGCAGGACGGCTTCGCCGTGCTGTTCATCGACCTGGACCGCTTCAAGGTCATCAACGATTCGGTCGGCCACCTGGTCGGCGACGACCTGCTGTTCCAGGTCGGCGGGCGCATCCGCGCCTGCCTGAAGACGCGCGACGTGGTCGCGCGCCTGGGCGGCGACGAGTTCGCCGTGTTGCTGGACGGCATCGCCGATCCGGGCACCGCGCTGCTGATCGCCGAGCGTGTGATCGGCGAGCTGCAGGTGCCGTTCCGGCTGGGCGCCAAGGAGATCTTCACCTCCGCCTCGATCGGCGTGGCCCTGCCCGGCCCGCACTACCAGAAGCCCGAGGAACTGCTGCGCGACGCCGACGCGGCGATGTACCGGGCCAAGGACGAGGGCCGCCACCGCGCCGCGCTGTTCGACGACCGCCTGCGGCGCGAGGCACTGTCGCTGCTGGAGATGGAAAGCGACCTGCGCCGCGGCCTCGCGCGCAACGAATTCGTGCCGTTCTACCAGCCGATCGTGGCACTGGACGACGGCCGCATCGTCGGCTACGAGGCGCTGCTGCGCTGGCATCACCCGGACCGCGGCCTGCTCGCGCCGGGCGAGTTCCTGGTGATCGCCGAGGAAGCCGGCTGCGCCGAGAGCATCGACTGGCAGATCTTCGAGCAGGTCTGCGCGCAGGCGCCGCAACTGCTCGGCAGCACGGGCTTCATCAGCATCAACGTGTCCGGCCGCCACTTCCGGCTGCCGGACCTGGATACGCGCCTGCTCGCCCTGCTCGCCCACCACGGCATGTCGCCGCGGCAGGTGCGCATCGAGGTGACCGAGCGGGCGTTGCTGGACAACCCGGCGCAGGTCAAGCGGATGCTGGAGCACCTGCGCGGCCGTGGCGTGACCGTGGCGCTGGACGACTTCGGCACCGGCTACTCCTCGCTGAGCTACCTGCACCAGTACCCGTTCGAGACGCTGAAGATCGACCGTTCCTTCATCACCGAGCTGCCGCGCCAGGGCGAGAGTCAGGGCCTGGCGGTGGTGCGCGCGATCCAGGTGCTGGCCGACTCGCTGCACATGCAGGTGATCGCCGAAGGCATCGAAGAGGAATACCAGCGCCAGGCGCTGCTGCGCGTGGGTTGCCGCTACGGCCAGGGCTTCCTGTTCGCGCGGCCCAAGCCGATCGAGGCCTGGCTCCCGGCCGACCCGACGCCCGCGGTGGCCTAGGTCTGTCGCGGTAGCCCTTCCCGCCCGCCCGTCTCTCCGGGGAGCGCCTGCGTGTGCGGGCACCAAACGGGCATCCCCTCCGCGGCGCAGGAGCGGAAGAGCAGCCGACACCCTGCCCGGGCTACTGCGCCGTGGTCGAGGTGTCCGAACTGACCCCGCCGCTCAGCAGCATCTCCGCATCGATGCGGTCGAAGGTGTAGCGCTGCGCGCAGAACTCGCAGATCACCTCGATTTCGCCCTCGCGGGCGGCCAGCGCCGCCTCGACCTCCTCGCGGCCCAGCGAGCGCAGCATCGATTCGACCCGCTCGCGGGTGCAGCTGCAGCCGAATGCCAGCGGGCGCGGTTCGAACAGGCGCACGGTCTCCTCGTGGTAGAGCCGGTACAGCAGTTGCTCCGGCGAGGCGCTGAGCATCTCCTCGCGGCCCAGCGTGCCGGTCAGGTGCAGCACGCGGTTCCAGGCGTCCTCGTCCTCCACCGCGCCGTGGCCACCTTCGCCCGGCAGTTTCTGCAGCATCAGGCCGACCGCATGTTCGGCGTCGGCGGCCAGCAGCAGCCGCGCCGGCAACTGCTCGGACAGGCGGAAGTAGTTTTCCAGCGCACCGGCCAGGTCCGGCTGGCCCAGTTCGACCAGGCCCTGGTAACGCTGTCCACGTTCGGCATGGCCGATGGTGATCGCCATGATCGCGCCCGGCAGGGCGGACAGGTCCAGCGGGTCGGGCAGCGGGTCCTGCCAGCGGGCGAGTCCACGCAGTCGGCCCTGGTCGCTGCATTCGACGAACAGCAGACGCAGCGGGCCGCCGCTCTTGAGCTCGATCGACAGCGCGCCTTCCAGCTTGATGTTGCCGGTCAGCAGTGCGCTGGCGACCAGGCTCTCGCCGAGCAGTTCGCGCAGCGGCACCGGATAGGCGGCACGCGCGGCCACCTCACGCCAGGCGGCACCCAGGCGCACCAGTACGCCACGCACGCCGGCGCGTTCCAGTACGAAGCGGTGCAGCACGTCTTCGACAAGCACGGTTTCCACGAACGATCACCCTGGCGGAAGCGAAAGCATGCAGATGGGGGCGCCGCCGCGCCGGCACAATGGCCGGGGCCCGGCCGCTTATACTGCGGCCGCTTTCCTGCCAGGCCCGCCTTCCGCACGATGCCACCCGCGCGCTCCACCCTCCGACGCCTGCTGCGACTGCTCGCGCTGCTGGTGCTTTCGTGGCTGGCGCTTTCCTGGCTGGTGGTGCTGGTATTGCGGTTCGTGCCGCCGTGGACCTCGGCGGTGATGATGGAGCGCCGGCTGGAGGCGCTGGTGCACGGCGAGCGGGATTTCCGGCTGCGCCAGCACTGGGTGCCCTGGTCGCAGGTCTCGCCCTACGTGCCGCTGGCGATGGTCGCCGGCGAGGACCAGAAATTCCCGTACCACCACGGTTTCGACTTCGATTCCATCCAGGACGCGCTGGACGAGGCCGACGAGGGCCGGCGCCTGCGCGGCGCCAGCACGATCAGCCAGCAGACGGCCAAGAACCTGTTCCTGTGGAACGGTCGCAGCTTCGTCCGCAAGGGGCTGGAGGCCTGGTTCACCGTGCTGATCGAACTGACCTGGCCGAAGCGGCGGATCCTCGAGGTGTACATGAACATCGCCGAGCTGGGCGACGGCATCTACGGCGTAGGCGCGGCGAGCGAGGCGTACTTCCACGTGCCGCCCGCGCGGCTGGGTCCGGCACAGGCGGCGCGCCTGGCCGCCGTGCTGCCCAGCCCGCGCCGCCTGCACGTCGATCGGCCGAGCGCCTACGTGCAGCGTCGCGCGCAATGGATCATGCAACAGATGCAGCAACTGGGCGGCCCCGGCTACCTCGACGGCAGCCGCCCGCCACCGGCCCGCCACGGCCATTGAACGCCATCCAGGGGGAACCATGCCGCAACTGACCGTCGTCGTGCCGGCCTACAACGAAGCCGCCGTGCTGGAGGCCTTCCACCGACGCCTCTCGGCCGTGCTCGATGCACTGCCGCTGGACACTGCGGTGCTCTACGTCGACGACGGCAGCACCGACGGCACCTGGGCCGGTCTCGAGGCGCTGGTCGCGCACGATCCGCGCGTGCACGCGCTCAAGCTCTCGCGCAACTTCGGCAAGGAGGCCGCGCTCACCGCCGGGCTCGATCACGTGACCGAAGGCGCGGCCGTGGTGATCGACGCCGACCTGCAGGACCCGCCCGAACTGATCCCGGAACTGGTCGCCAAGTGGCAGGCCGGCCACGACGTGGTCTACGCCACGCGCAGCGCGCGTGCCGGCGAGACCCGCCTCAAGCGCCTGACCGCCGCCGGCTTCTACCGCACCATGGAACGCCTGTCGGACACCCCGCTGCCGCGCGACACCGGCGACTTCCGCCTGCTCTCGCGCCGCGCGCTGGACGCGCTGGCGCGCCTGCGCGAGCGGCAGCGCTTCATGAAGGGCCTGTTCGCCTGGATCGGCTACCGCCAGACCGCCGTGCACTACCAGCGCGAGCCGCGGCAGGCGGGCCGAACCAAGTGGAACTACTGGCGGCTGATCCAGTTCGCCATCGAAGGCATCACCTCGTTCTCCACCGCGCCGCTGCGGCTGGCCACCTGGGTCGGCCTGGGTTCGTCCCTGCTGGCCTTCGTCTACGGCCTGTGGGTACTGACCAAGGCGCTGATCTGGGGCGACCCGGTGCGCGGCTATCCGACGCTGATGCTGGTGATCCTGTTCCTCGGCGGCGTGCAATTGCTGGCGCTGGGCGTGATCGGCGAGTACCTGGGCCGCAGCTACGCCGAGACCAAGCAGCGGCCGCTGTATTTCGTCGAGGAAGAGCGCCGCCACGGCGACCTTTCGCCCCGCGGGTAGGGGTTCCGCGGCGCTGCGGCCTACACACCGTGGCGACGGCCCGGGGCTAGACTCGTCGCAGCGGCCGCGCCGGCCGACGAGGGGAGCCCGACATGCGTCAGGTAAGGCATCTTCTGCAAAGCAAGGGCAGCGAGGTCTACGCCATCGCGCCCGACGCGCCGGTACTGGAAGCGATCCGGCGCATGGCCGAGCGCCGCATCGGCGCGCTCGTGGTGATGAAGGGCGACCAGCTGGTGGGGATCGTCTCCGAGCGCGACTACGCACGCAAGGTGATCCTGCAGGGGCGGTCGTCGGCGCAGACGGCGGTGGCGGAGATCATGAGCGGCGAGCCGCTGACCATCGCGCCCGACACCGACGTGTTCGACTGCATGCGCCTGTGCACCGAGCGCCGCGTGCGCCACCTGCCGGTGGTAGAGGACTCGCGGGTGGTCGGGGTGATCTCCATCGGCGACCTGGTCAAGGCGGTGATCGACGCCCAGGCCGAGCAGATCGAGCAGCTGCAGCGCTACATCACCAGCTGAGTCGGTGGCCGGTCAGTCCTTCGCCAGGTCCGGCGCCCGGCCGGCCCGGCGCGCCACCCACGCCGACGCCGTGGCCACCCCGGCGCCGATCAGGCCGAGTCCCCCCACGCCCACGCCGACGGCCGTCAGCAGGCTCACGCCGCTGGTCACCAGCACGTCGCCGAAACGCCAGACGGCGGTCTCGACGAAGTTCTTGCCCTTGTAGCGCGTCTCGCGCGGCACGCGGGTGTACAGCGCGTCCACCGCCGGCTTGGTCATGCCGTAGGCGAAGCCGCGGGTGGTCGCCATCATCACGGCCAGCAAGGGCACGGCCAGGCCGAGGACGTGCACGTCGCCGGCTCCGAAGGCGGCGACCGCCAGCAGCAAGCCGATGTTGACCAGCGCCGGCAACACCAGCCCCCAGCCGGCCCCGAGGCGGACCAGCACCCACGGGGTCAGGCTCAGCTGCAACAGCGCGCCCAGCAGGTTCGCGGCCAGGTCCAGGTCGTTGTAGAACGCCGTGCGGGTGACCTTGTCGGCGAAGTGTGCCTTGGCGTAGTCCGCCATCAGCGCGTAGGCCAGCGTGCCGATGCCGTCGCCGAACAGCATCAGCAGCGCCATGTAGCGCAGGAAGGGGCGCGACCACAGCTCACGCACGCCCGCCCAGAGTCCGCCACCGATGGGCTGCGCGCCCTGGCCGGCGGCGCCGCGCTCGTCCTGCGCGGAGAGCCGCAACAGCAGCAGCAGCGCCAGCCCCAGCGTCGCCGCGGAGACCGCCAGCAACGGCGCGACACCCAGCAATCGCACCAGCACCTTGGTCAGCAACGGGCCGAAGATCGCCCCCGCCATGCCGCCCAGCGCAATGAGCGGGAACACCCGCCGCGCCTGCTGGCTGGCGAAGATGTCCGCCATGAAGCTCCAGAACAGCGACACCACGAACAGGTTGAAGATGCTGACCCACACGTAGAACACGGTGCCCAGCGTGCGCGCGCCGATCCGCTCCTGCGCCAGGAAGGCCGGCACGAAGGCGAGCAGGCAGAGGATGAAGAAGCTGTAGCTCCAGCCGAGCAGCCGCCGGCGGGGAAAGCGCGCCACCAGCCAGCCGAACACCGGCGTCAGCAGCATCATCGCCAGAAACACGATCGTGTAGAACAGCGGCAGTGACTGCGAGCCGAGCGCGCCGCCGAGCTGGTCGCGGACCGGGCGGATGATGTAGTACCCGGCCATCACGAAGAAGAAGGCCAGCGTGGCGAGGGGCAGCGCGGCGCCTTGGTCGGCGCGGGCGTTGTGGCGCAGGCTCACGGCGTTCCAGCCTCGGGTGGGGCGAAAAGCCTAGCATGGGGCATCGCCGGCAGACTGGCGCCTGTCTGCCTCGCTGAACCGGGTGCACGTTTGGCGAACGCATCCGTTGTGGACCCGGCTCAACTGCACGACAATCGGCAGATCAGGTTCGCGCCGCCCGGCCGATGCCCTTCCCTTTCACGACCATGGCCTTACCGCCGGATCCTCTCCAGGCATGCAGCTCCGTACGCTTCCTCTGCTGATCGCCGGCCTGCTCGGCGCCGTCAGCCTTCCCGCCGTCGCCCACGGCGCGCCTGCTTCCGCCAGGCCGGCCTCCGCCACTGCCGAGTCCGCCACGCTGCCCGCCGAACGCGTGAAGGCCACCCTGCAGGCGTACCGGCAGTGGCTGGCCAAGCTCGAACAGCGCGACGCGGTCGCCGGCCTGGCCACCGCGGTCGTGGTCGACGACAAAGTGGTGTTCGAGGGCACCATCGGCTACGCGGACGCGCAGGCCAAGGAGCCGGTCACGCCGGACACGGTGTTCCGCCTGGCCTCGCTGTCCAAGGCGTTCGCCACCGGCCTCACCGCGATCCTGGTGCAGGACGGCAAGCTCGCCTGGGACACCCGGCTGGTGAACGTGCTGCCGTTCTTCAAGCTCAAGAACGTGCCGGACACGCAGCGCGCCACGGTTGCCGACATCCTCGGCCAGCGCCTGGGCCTGCCGCGCAACACCTACGACAACATGCTCGAGGACGACGTCCCCTACGAAGAGCTGGTGCGCAAGCTCGACCAGGTGGACATGACCTGCGGCGTGGGCAAGTGCTACGGCTACCAGAACGTCGCCTTCAGCCTGATCGGCGACGTGGTCTACGCCATGACCGGCAGCTTCTTCTACAAGCTGGTCGACAAGCGGATCTTCCTGCCGCTGGGCATGACCACGGCGAGCTACGGCCGGGCCGGACTCGAATCGAGCAAGAGCTGGGCACGCCCGCACCGGCGCACCCGGCGCGGCTGGGTCCCGTTCGAGCCGAAGGAGAACTATTACCGCGTCGCGCCTGCGGCTGGCGTCAACGCCAGCCTGCACGACATGGAGAAATGGCTGATCGCGCAGATGGGCGGACGCCCGGACGTACTCTCCCCCGCGTCCCTGGCGGTACTGCACACGCCGGGCGTGCCCACGCCGGTGGAGCTGCACTCCTCCCCCTGGCGCAGCGGCCGCCTGACCAGCGCGCACTACGCGCTGGGCTGGCGCGTCTTCACCTACGGCGGCGAGACGCTGATCTACCACGCGGGCGCGGTGGAGGGTTACCGCACGATGATCGGCTTCTTCCCCAAGTACCACGCGGGCGTCGTGACGATGTGGAACTCGGGCGTGCCGGCGCCGTCGGGGCTGATGCCGATGGTGTTCGACAGCCTGCTCGGCCTGCCGCACGTGGATTGGGCCGGCCTGGAGAGCACGCCCAAGCCCGCCGCACCCCGGCCGCACCGCAAGCCCGTCCGGCACCGCCGGCGGGGCTAGCGCACCGGCCCACCGCTATCGCACAAAAGAAAGGCGGCGCACGAGCGCCGCCTTTTTTTGTTCGGGCCCGAAGGCTCGGTCACTGGTTGAGCTTGAACACGATCCGCTGCTGACGGCTGGCCTCCACGGGAACGCCGTTGCGGGTGGCCGGCTTGAACTTCCAGCGCTCGACCGCATCGGTCGCCTCGCGGTCGAACAGGTGGCGCGGCTGCGCGTCCACGACCCTCACGTTGTTGACGTTGCCCTCGGTATCGATGTTGTAGCTCACGATCACCCAGCCCTCCTGGTTGGAGCGTCGCGCCAGGGTCGGATAGCGCGGCTGCACCGCCTTGATCAGCACCGGCTCGGTCAGGACCGGGGCCGCCGCCGGCGCGGACGTGGCAGCGACCTCGCTCTTGCTCTCGGAGGCGGCCGTCTTCGCTGCCGGCTGCGCAGCGGACTGCGGGGCGGCCTGCTGCTGGGCGAGCTTCTCGGCCGCCGCCTTCTCGGCGGCCGCCTTCTCGGCGGCCAGCTGCTGCCGCTGCTGTTCGAGCGCCTGCTGCTGTTCCTTGTCCAGCAGTTTGCGCTGGGCGTCGAGCTTGGACCGCAGGATGGTCAGCGTGTAATTGGCGGGGTCGGCCTTGGCCAGCAGTTCGATCTCACGCTGCGCCTCGTTGAAGTCGCGTGCATTGATCGCCTGCTCGGCGCCGGTGGCGGCGAACGGGAAGGTCTCGCGCAACGCATCGGTGGCGACCGGATTGCCTGGCTGCTTCTCCAGCGCCTTGAGGTAGAACTCGAAGGCGTTGTTGCCCGCCGGAGCGAGCACCCGGTGCTCGTTCATCGCCCTGCGGGCCTCGGCCAGCAGCTGGTTCACGTCCATCGCCTCGACGTTGGCCGGCGGGGCCACGGCCACCTGGTCGGTGGACACCGGCGTGGACGGATGCCCGCCCGCGTCCTGCATCACCAGTTCCTGGTGCGGCTGGATGATGAGGAACCACGAGGCGGCGGCCAGCAGACCGATGATGATCAGTACCGCGAGTGTGATGGGCCGGATGGCCCCGCGCGCATGCGCGCGCCTGGAACTGGAACGGGTATCCATGGACGTTCACCGGTTGGCATGAGATACCGCGCTTTTTCCCCCTGTAGGAGCGTCCGTCCCCCTGGACGTACACGGCGCGAGTGCGCACAACTTACCCCCAATGGGGCGTTGCGGCAAATGGTGAGGCCGACGAATCCGGCCCCTGAAAACGAAGCGTCCCGGCAGGGCCGGGACGAATCGCTCTTCGAAGTACCCTCCCTGCGCTGGGCACCGCAGGGAGAGAAATGTCGATACAGCTTGTTGGTCTTGTGCGGCTTACTTCTTCTTGGCGACCTTGGCGGTCTTGGTGGCCTTCACCACCTTGGCCGGCGCAGCGGCCTTCTTCGGGGCCGCCTTCTTGGCGGCAACCTTCTTCACGGCGACCTTCTTGACGGCAGCCTTCTTGGCGGCGGCCGGCTTCTTGGCGGCAGCCTTCTTGGCGGCCGGCTTCTTGGCGGCGACCTTCTTGGCAGCCGGCTTCTTGGCGACCGGCTTCTTCGCGGCAGCCTTCTTCACAGCGGTCTTCTTGACGGCCTTCTTGGCGGCCGGCTTCTTCGCAGCGGTTTTCTTGGCAGTGGCCATGGTTCGTCTCAGCTCCTCATCAGTTGGCAGTGGTTGCCCAGTAAAAGCGTGCAGGAACGCCTCCACCAGCAGATCGCTGTTGGTGGCGTGCCGGAGATTGTTGACCTGACGGCGCGTGCGCTCGTCGGAAAGCAGACGCAGGACATGCAGCGGAATCGACACGGTGATCTTGCGCACCGCGCCGGCCTTCTCGCCGTGATCGACATAAGGCGTGATGTATTTCGATGCTGCCATGTGGCCCGTTCCCCTATCTGAAGCGAAAGCTATTCCTGAAGATTTCAACTGTCAATTGATTTTAGCCACCGGACGACCCCCTCAGAAAAGCCCCCGACCGGGGCCGCAGGCCGCATCGGGCAAGGTTTTTCCGGGTCCCGTCTGGATTTTCTTTTGGACGTCTATACGTCTCTTCGAAAATAGCCAAGTAAAACCATGGATCCTCGCCAGCCCTTGTGCCACAAGGCTTTGCATGGAGTCGTCACTCGTTACCGCACGCGCCGGCCGGCCGCAGCCGGAACGGCGGCCCGGACGCGACAACACGGGAAGGCGAGGTACGAACGGATGAACGGAACGCGACCGACGGGTCGATCGGCGATGGCGCGGGCGGCAAAAAAAATCCGCGCCGTCGCCCGTCCGGGGGCCCGGGCGCCGTGTCGCGGCGTCCGGGGAGAGGGACGGTCAGTGGTCCTCGTTCTCGATCAGTTCTGCGTAGGCGTCGGCGTCGAGCAACTCGTCCAGCTCGGAACGATCGGAGATGCGCACCGCGAAGATCCAGCCCTCGCCGAAGGCGTCTTCGTTGATGGTCTCGGGCTTGTCGTTGAGCAGCTCGTTGACCTCGACGATCTCGCCGGACACGGGCGAGTAGATATCGGAAGCGGCCTTGACCGATTCCACCACCGCCACGCCGTTGCCGGCCTGCACGCTGGCGCCCACTTCCGGCAGCTCGACGTAGACCAGGTCGCCCAACTGGCCCTGCGCGTGGTCGGAGATGCCCACGCGGACCAGGCCGTTGTCTTCGACGCGGGCCCACTCGTGGGATTTGAGGAACTTCAGGTCGCCGGGAATCTCGCTCATGGGGTCGGTCCAGTCGTCGGTGGGAATGGGAGCGGCGATTCTAGCCGCTCCGTCGGAAACTCGAATGACGTCGGATCAGATGCCTTCGCGGGCCTTGCCGTCGCGCACGAAGGGGTACTTCACCACGCGCACCGGCACCTCGCGACCGCGGATATCCACCCGCACGTCGCCGGGTTCGCCGGCCGGAATGCGCGCGAAGGCGACCGCCTTCTCCAGCGTCGGCGCGAAGCTGCCGGACAGGATCTCGCCCTCGCCGTTGGCGGTGAGCACCTTCTGCCCATGGCGCAGCACGCCCTTCTCGTCCAGCACCAGGCCGACCATCACGCGCGGCACGCCGGCGGCCTTCTGCGCCTCCAGCGCCTTGCGGCCGATGAAATCGCGGCCCTCGTCCAGGGCGATGGTCCACCCCAGATTGGCCTCCCACGGCGAGACGGTCTCATCCATGTCCTGGCCGTAGAGGTTCATGCCCGCCTCCAGCCGCAGCGTATCGCGCGCGCCCAGTCCGCACGGGCGCACGCCTGCATCGGCCAGCGCCTGCCACAGGGCGATGGCGTGCTCGTTCGGCACCATGATCTCGAAGCCGTCCTCGCCGGTATAGCCGGTGCGGGCGATGAACAGCGGCATGCCGTGCGGGCCCTGCGCGGCAGCGGCGGCGAAGCGCCCCAGCTTCTCGATGCGCGGGCGGTCGATATGGTGCAGCAGGCCGATCACCCTGGCACGCGCGTTCGGCCCCTGCACCGCGATCATGGCGAAGTCGGGACGTTCCTTCACTTCCACGCCGAACGGCTTGGCCTGCTGCCCGATCCAGGCCAGGTCCTTGGCACGGGTGGCGGCGTTGACCACCAGCCGAAAGTGCGCCTCGTCGAAGAAGTACACGATCAGGTCGTCGATCACCCCGCCCTGCTCGTTGAGCATGCACGAGTACAAGGCCTTGCCCTGCACCTTGAGCTTGTCGACGCTGTTGGCCAGCAGGTAGCGCAGGAACTCCCGGGTGCGCGGTCCGTGCAGGTCGATGACCGTCATGTGCGAGACGTCGAACATGCCCGCATCCTTGCGTACCGCGTGGTGCTCCTCGATCTGCGAGCCGTAGTTGATCGGCATGTCCCAGCCGCCGAAGTCGACCATGCGTGCGCCCGACGCGCGGTGGGTCTCGTTGAGTACGGTCTTCTCGGTCATCGCGCGGGCCATCTTGGGGAAAGCCGGAATTATCACCGCGGCCCGTATGCAATCCAAGCCGCCGTCCGACCGGCAGGGGCGAGCTTGCCCGCGGTGGCGCCGCTCCCCGCTCCAGGCAGCGCATCGCGAGCAAGCTCGCTCCTACGCGGGCGTCAGGGAAGCGTGGCCGACGGCCGGACCCACCGGAAGGTGAGGTTGATGCGTGGCGCCTGCACCCGCGCCGTGCGTGGCAGCGCGTGCTGGTAGAGCCGCTGGGTGGCGCCGGCCATGCGCAGCAGGCTGCCGTGCGGCAGGCGCAGCTCCAGCGCGGGTGGCTGCCCCTTCGCCTTGCGCCGGAACAGGAAGCGGCGCTCAGCGCCCAGGCTCAGCGAGGCGATCACCGGGGATGGCCCCAGTTCCGGCTCGTCGTCGCTGTGCCAGCCCATGGCGTCGCGACCATCGCGGTAGAGGTTCGCCAGCACACTGTTGAACGGCGTCCCGCACGCCTGCTCCAGGCGCGGGCGCAGGGCGGCCAGCGCCTCCGGCCAGGGCTGCGGCTCGAAACGGGTACGCGAGTACACGTAGCTCGCACCCGGGTCGCCGATCCAGCAGCTCCGCCGCGGCGACGCCACCTCGCGGCCGTAGATCCGGATCACGTGCGTTTCCCATGCGACCGTCGCAAGCAGGGTGTCGAGCAGCGCGTCGGCCTCTGCCGGTTCCAGCCACCGGGAGCACAGCGAGACCTCGGCATCCGGCAAGGCGATCGTTTCCCAGGACGACACTCGAGAGACTCCGGCATCTGTGGGAACGAGCTTGGCCGCGGTGGCCCGGCTTGATGCCCGGCCAAAGCGAAGGGCATCGCGAGCTCCCGCGCCTACCCGCCCGTCAGGGGATCGCCGGATAGGCCGGCTCGGCATCCAGCGTCGACGAGCAGACCGCGGCCAGTTCCAGCAGCCGCAGGTCCGAGCCGCGTGCCCCCACCAGCTGCAGGCCGACCGGGAGACCGTTGGACAGCGTGCCCATCGGGATGCTCACCGCGGGGCAGCCGGCCAGGCTGGCGAAGCTGGTCAGGTCGGCCACCGAATCCGGAGCCGGCCCGCCGAGCGGGAAGGCCGCCTGCGGTGTGGTGGGCAGCACCAGCACGTCGATCTGCGCGAACAGGCGACGCATCTTCAGCGTGGCCGCATCGAGCACGCGATCGGCCACGGCGTAGTCGGCTGCGCTCTTGCGCGCGGCGTAGCCGAGCATGGCGCGGAAACCGGGCGACACCGGCCGGGCTTCGTCGGCGAGGTCGGGGGCGAAGGTGCCGAGCATCTCCGCCTCCATCAGCAGCAGGCCGGCGCGGCGCGTGCGGGCGAAGTTCCAGTCGGAGAAATCCACCGTACGCCGCTCGCCCAGCTCGCGCGGCAGCCGGGCCAGCGCCGCCTCGAACAGCTCGGCCACCTCCGGCTCCACGCCCACGGCGGCCAGGTCGGGCAGCAGGCCGGTGCGCAGGTTGCCCGGCTCCCAGTCCGGCGGCGAGAAGGCGACGCGGCGCCGGCGCGAGCGGGCGTCGTCCGCGTCGTAGCCGGCCAGCACCTGCAGCAGCACGGTGAGGTCGTTCGCGCTGCGCGCGATCAGCCCGACCGCATCGAGCCGGCGCGCCGCCGGCAGCATGCCGCGGGTGGAGATCTCGCCATGCGTGGGCTTGATCGCGTACACGCCGCAATAGCTGGCAGGGATGCGGATCGAGCCCAGGCTGTCCGAACCCACCGCCGCCGCCGCCAGTCCGGCCGCCACCGCGGCGGCCGCGCCGCCGGAGGAGCCGCCCGCGCTGTACCCCTGGCGCCAGGGATTGTGCGTGGGACCGGCATGCGGGTTGTCGGTGGCGGCGCCCAGCGCGCCCTCGTCCATGTTGGTCTTGCCCACCAGCACGGCGCCGGAGGCGCGCAGGCGGGAAACCACGTGGGCGTCGCCCTGCACCGGCTGGTCGCGGCCCGGCAGGCCGGCGCGGGTGGGCCAGCCGGCCATGTCGAAGTTGTCCTTCAGCGCGATCGGGATGCCGTCCAGCCGGCCGAGCACGCCGTCGCGGCGACGATGGGCGGCGGTGCGCGCCTGCTCCTGCAGCAGCCCGGGACGCAGGTCGACGTAGGCATTGAGCTGGGGGTCGATCCGCTCGATCGCCGCCAGGTAGGCATCGGCCAGCGCCTCTGGCTGGACACGGCCCAGCGCCAGCCAATGCAGCAACTGGCACACGCTGGCGCGTCGGAGGTCGATGTCGGCGATCGGCGCGTTCGGGTTCATGCCTCGTCCTTAGGAATGCATTCACCGATTATCGCCACGGGGTGCGAAGCGATTGCAAGCAGCCGGAAGTGAAGAGCCCGGTTTGCCGGCGGGCGCGCGAACCCGGACAATGTGTTTCTTGGCCAAATGCACATGCAGTCACGGGAGTCCGCCATGAGCGAGCGCGAGACGATGGAATACGACGTGGTCGTGGTCGGCGCCGGCCCGTCCGGCCTGTCGTTCGCGATCCGCCTCAAGCAGCTCGCGCCGGAAACGACCGTCTGCGTCATCGAGAAGGCCTCGACCGTGGGCGCGCACATCCTCTCCGGCGCGGTGATCGAGCCGGCCCCGCTGGACGCGTTGCTGCCCGGCTGGCGCGACAACCCGCCGCCGATCTGCGTGCCCGCCGGCGAGGACGAGTTCTGGCTGCTGACCAAGACCGGCGGGCGCAAGCTGCCGGTACCGCCGGGCATGAACAACCACGGCAACTTCATCGTGTCGCTCGGTTCCATGTGCGCCTGGCTCGCGCCGCAGGCCGAGGCGCTGGGCGTGGACGTGTTCCCCGGCTTCGCCGCCGCGGACAACATCTATAACGACGACGGCTCGGTCGCCGGCGTGCGCATCGGCGACATGGGCGTGGCCAAGGACGGCACCCACAAGCCGGGTTACACCCAGGGCATCGACATCAAGGCGAAGGTCACCGTGCTGGCCGAAGGCGCGCGCGGCAGCCTGACCAAGCAGCTGATCAAGCGCTTCGCGCTGGACAAGGACAGCGACCCGCAGGGCTACTCGATCGGCATCAAGGAGCTGTGGCACGTGCCTGCCGGCCGCGTCACCCCCGGCAAGATCGTGCACAGCTTCGGCTGGCCGGCCGACAACGCCACCTACGGCGGCAGCTTCCTCTATCACCTGGACGGCGACCGCATCGCGCTGGGCTACGTCAGCGGCCTGGACTACCGCGATCCCGAGTACAAGCCATGGGAGGCCTTCCAGCAGTGGAAGAACCACCCGCACGTGAAACCCCTGCTCGAGGGCGGCACCATTCTTTCCGCCGGCGCGCGCGCCATCGTCACCGGCGGCTACCAGTCGCTGCCGAAGGTCGAGATGCCCGGCGCGGTCCTGATCGGCGACACCGCCGGCCTGCTCAACGTGCCCAAGATCAAGGGCACCCACCAGGCGATCCGCAGCGGCATGCTGGCCGCCGAGCACCTCGCCGCCAACGGCCTGAACCCCGCCGGCTTCGACGCCGCGCTGCGCGCCTCGCCGGTGATGGACGAGCTGAAGCAGGTGCGCAACATCAAGCCCGGCTTCAAGAAGGGCCTGTGGTTCGGCATGGCCAACGCCGCCTGGGAGACGGTCACCCGCGGCGCCTCGCCCTGGACCCTCAAGAACAAGCCGGACTGGTGCTCGCTGGAAAAGATCGGCGAATACGAGGAGCCCAAACGCGACTACGTGCAGCGCGACCTGCCCCCGCGCGACCGCCTGGCCGGCGTCTATTTCGCCGCCACCGAGCACGACGAGGACCAGCCGGTCCACCTGCACGTGGCCGACACCACCATCTGCATCGAGCGCTGCAGCGTGGAGTACGGCAACCCCTGCACCCGCTTCTGCCCGGCGAGCGTCTACGAGATCGTCGAGGACGAGGCCGGCAAGCGCCTGCAGATCAACGCCGCCAACTGCGTGCACTGCAAGACCTGCGACATCAAGGATCCCTACGAGATCATCACCTGGGTCCCGCCCGAGGGCGGGTCGGGGCCGAATTATCAGAACATGTAAGTCGCCGGGGGCGCTCTCTGATCGTCAACCTGCAATGGCGCCTCAAGCGCCTGGGCTACCAGTGGCAGCGCGTCCGCGGCAGCTTCGCGCTGCGCGGCTGGCGGGGAACGCTGGCGCGCGTCCGCCAGGAGCTCACCCCGCGCCCTGATGTCGCCGAGGACCTGGCGTTGCTGCCGCTGGACGAACCCTTCGCACCCTTCGCGCTTCCACGCGCGGATCGGCCGCAGGTGTCGATCGTCATCCCGGTCCACGGCAAGCTCGACTACACACTGGCCTGCCTGCGTTCGCTGGCTCGGCACGGCGCCGGCGCCAGCTTCGAGGTCATCGTCGTCGACGATGCGTCGCCCGACGACAGTGCCAGCGTGCTCACGCAGGTCGAAAACCTGCGGCTGCTGCGCCATCCGTCCAACCGCGGCTTCATCGACAGCTGCAATGCGGGGGCCGCCGCGGCCGGCGGCGAGTTCTTGGTCTTCCTCAACAACGACACGCAGGTCACCGCCGGCTGGCTCGATGCCCTGCTCGCCTGTTTCGCCGAGCGACCGGACTGCGGCATCGCCGGCGCGCGGCTGGTCTACCCGGACGGACGACTGCAGGAGGCGGGCGGCCTGGTCTTCGCGGACGGCAGTTGCTGGAACACGGGGCGCTTCGAGCCGCGTGACGCGCCCGCCTTCCAGTACCGGCGCCGCACCGATTACGTCACCGGCGCCGCACTGATGATCCGGCGCGAGACATTCGATCGCGTGGGCGGCTTCGACACGCGCTACCGGCCCGCGTATTACGAGGACACCGATCTCGCGTTCGCCGTGCGGCAGCTCGGCCTGAGCGTCTATTACGAGCCGGCCAGCACGGTGATCCACTTCGAAGGGATCACCGCCGGCACGGACCCGGCCGCGGGCACCAAGCGGCACCAGGTGCTCAACCAGGCCGTCTTCGTCGCCAAGTGGGCCGACCAGCTCGCCGCGCAGCCGCCTGCGGACACGCCGCTTGAACGCGCGGTGCGCTGGCGTACGCGCGGCCGCGTACTGGTGGTGGACACCACCACCCCGGACCCGACCCGGGACTCCGGCTCCTTGCGCCTGTGCGGCATCCTGCGAGTGCTGGACCGGCTGGGCTGGAGCGCGTGTTTCTTCCCTGACGACCGCCGGGCCGGCCGCCGGGAGATGCTGGAACTGGGCGCGCTCGGCTGCGAAATGCTCGGCGATGCGAGCGCGCCGGACCTGCCGCAGTGGCTGCGCCGCCACGGCCGGGAACTGCACGCGGTGATCCTTTGCCGCCACACGGTGGCCGGCCAGTACGCCGATCTGGTGCGCCGTCATGCGCCCCAGGCGCGACTTCTTTTCGACACGGTGGACCTGCACTTCCTGCGCGAGCGCCGCGCCGCCGAGCTCGCCGGCAACCCCGCGCTCGCCCGACAGGCCGCCGCCTCGCAGCGCAGCGAACTGGAGCTGATCGCGCGAAGCGACGTCACCTTCGTCGTGAGCGCGCACGAACGGGCGCTGCTGGCGGAACTGGTGCCGCAGGCGCGCGTGGAACTGCTCTCGAACATCCACCAGGTGCACGGTTGCCGCTGTCCCGCGGGCGAGCGCAGGGACCTGGTCTTCATCGGTGGCTGGGGCCACCCGCCCAACGCCGACGCGATCCGCTGGATCGCCGCCGAGATCCTGCCCCGGTTGCGCGAGGCCATGCCCGGCATCCGCGTGCACGTCCTGGGCGACATGCCCGAAACCGTCCGCGCGGAACTGGCCCGGCCGGGCCTGGAGCTGCACGGTCGCGTGCCGGACCTCGAGCCGTGGCTCGACGGCTGCCTGGCCTCCCTGGCGCCGTTGCGCTTCGGCGCGGGGGTCAAGGGCAAGATCAACATGGCCATGAGCTACGGCCTGCCGGTCATCGCCACGACCGTGGCCGTGGAAGGAATGCAGCTGGCCGACGGCACGGACGTCCTGGTGGCGGACGACGCCCCCGCGATCGCCGAAGCGGCCGCGCGTCTGAGCCGCGACGAGTCGCTGTGGGAACGGCTTTCCGTCCATGGCCTGGACAACGTCAGACGGCACTTTTCGGCCGAAGCCGCGGCTGCCACGCTCGAACGTGTCCTGGGTTGACGCCGCCATGTCGTCCATCGCCAAACGCTGCCTCTTCTTCCTGTTGCGCTCCGGCTTCAGGGCGTTGCCGCTCCCTGCAGTGACGCGCGACCGCCTGCGTCAGCGCTTCCTGGAGCGGCATCCGCACCTGATCCCATCGGGCCCCCGCGGGCAGGATCCGGGGACGCGGACGGACCTGCGCCGCCCGCGCCGGCACAGCGCCACCCGGGCGATCGGTTTTGTCGGTCCGCGCGAGGAACCTCTTCCCGCGCCGCTGCCTGCCACGCTGGTCGCCTTCTACCTGCCCCAGTTCCATCCGATCCCGCAGAACGACGCATGGTGGGGGGAGGGCTTCACCGAGTGGCACAACGTGGCGCGTGCGCTGCCGCAGTTCGAGGGCCATGCCCAGCCCCGCCTGCCGGGTGCGCTGGGCTTCTACGACCTGCGCCTGCCCGTCGTGATGCGTCGCCAAATGCAGCTTGCGCGTGCGTACGGCATCGGCGCCTTCTGCAGCTACTTCTACTGGTTCGGCGGAGAACGCCTGCTCGAGCAGCCGCTGCTGCAGTGGCTCGAAGACCCCACGCTGGAGCTGCCGATGTGCCTGTGCTGGGCCAACGAGAGCTGGACCCGCCGGTGGGACGGCCGCGCCGATGATCTCCTGATCGGCCAGCGGCACAGCCCCGAGGACGATCTGGCCTTCATCGCCTATGTCGCGCGCTACCTGCGCGACCCGCGCTACCTGCGGGTGCAAGGCCGGCCGATGCTGCTCATCTATCGCCCCAGTCTGCTTCCGGACCCGAAGGCTACCGCTGCGCGCTGGCGGACCTGGTGCCGGGACGCGGACATCGGCGAAATCCACCTGGCCTACGTGCAGAGCTTCGATCGCGTCGACCCGCGCGAGATCGGCTTCGATGCCGCCGTGGAGTTCCCTCCCAACAACACCACGCTGGAACCCATCACGGCGCGTCAGCGGCTTCTGAATCCGGAGTTTCGCGGCGACGTCTACGACTGGCGCGATCTGGCACGTCGGGCCATGGCGCAGCCGGACCCACCTTACCTGCGCTACCCGGGCGTCAACCCTGGCTGGGACAACGAGCCGCGGCGCAGCGGCCAGGGACGCGTGTACGCTCACGCCTCTCCGCGGGGCTATCGCGATTGGTTGCGCCACGCGATCGAGGTCGCGCGGCGGCGGCAACCCGAGCAACCGCTGGTGTTTGTCAACGCCTGGAACGAATGGGCCGAGGGTGCCGTGCTGGAGCCGGATACCCGGCTGGGGCTCGCCTGGTTGCAGGCCACCCGCGACGCGTTGCGTGAACCCTCCCCCGCAGCCGAGGCGTTCAGGCCCTGCGCCGTCGTGCACGCTTGGTACACGGACGTCCTGGACGAGATCCTCGTCGCGCTGCAGGCAACCGGCATCGACTGGCGCATCGTGGTCACCACCGCGCCCGAGCGGGCGGCTGCGGTCCACGCATGCCTGTCAGGCCTCGGCGTCGATGCGGAGGTGGAGGTCTTCGAGAACCGCGGGCGCGACATCCTGCCGTTCCTGCACGTTGCCAACCGCCTGCTCGACGAAGGCGTCGAGGTGGTGCTCAAGCTGCACACCAAGCGGTCCGTGCATCGCGCCAACGGAGGGCAATGGCGACGCGAACTGCTCAGCAAGCTCGTGTCGCCGGAACGCGCGACGCGCATCCTGGATGCTTATCGAAGCCAGCCCACGTTGGGTCTCGTGTACCCGGAAGGCCACCGGCAGGCGGTATCCGATTTCTGGGGAGCGAACCGGGCGAATGTGGCCTTTCTTGCCGCCCGCACGGGAATACGGGTTTCCATCGCCGAAACCGGCTTTATTGCAGGCACCATGTTCTGGGTGCGGACGGCAGCGTTACGCGTGCTGCTGGATTCGCATTTGAGCATGGACGAATTCGAAAACGAGTCTGGACAAACAGACGGCACGTTGGCCCACGCTGCCGAACGCCTATTTGCAGCTGCGGTGGAAATGCAGGGCTTCGAAGTCGCCAGTTCCGCCAGCCTCTGCGGCCTCGACGAGCCTCCGTCGACCCCCTATCCATTCGCCCAGCGGAGCAGCTGACCGCCGCCTTCACACCTTCGTGTACCAGGCTATGCGGGTACAATGTCGGTTTTGGCGGCCCTCTGGGGCCGAGATAGTCAAGGAACCGCGATGAAGATTCTGGTCGGCTACAAGCGCGTGGTGGACTACAACGTCCGCATCCAGGTCAGGCCCGACGGCACCGGTGTGGTGACCGAGGGTGTCAAGCTTTCCGCCAACCCCTTCGACGACATCGCCCTGGAAGAAGCCCTGCGCCTGCGCGAGAAGGGCGTGGCCGAGGAAGTGGTGATCGTGGGCATCGGCCCGACCGACCTCACCGCGCACCTGCGCAACGGCCTGGCGATGGGCGCCAACCGCGCCATCCACGTCACCACCGCCGAGGCGGTGCAACCGCTCACCGCCGCGCGCGTATTCCTCAAGCTGGTCGAGAAGGAGCAGCCGGGGCTGGTGATCATGGGCAAGCAGGCGATCGACGACGATGCCAACCAGACCGGCCAGATGCTGGCCGCGCTGTGGGACCGCCCGCAGGCCACCTTTGCCAGCAAGGTCGAGATCGCCGACGGCAAGGCCAACGTCACCCGCGAGGTGGACGCCGGTCTGGAAACCATCGAAGCCGATCTGCCCGCCGTCATCACCACCGACCTGCGCCTCAACGAGCCGCGCTTCATCAAGCTGCCGGACATCATGAAGGCCAAGTCCAAGCCGATCGACGTGATCGAGTTCGCCTCGCTCGGCGTCGAGGGCGGCGACCACCTGAAGACCACCCACTACGCCGCGCCGCCCAAGCGCAGCAAGGGCGTGATGGTGAAGGACGCGGCCGAGCTGGTCGCCACCCTGAAGCAGAAGGGCCTGCTGTAAGCGGCCGCCGGGAACTGGAGAGAAGACATGAGCAAGATCCTCGTCATCGCCGAACACCTGGGCGGCAAGCTCAACCCCTCGACCGCGCGCGCCGTGAGCGCCGCCGTGGCGGTCAAGCCCGAGGCCATCGACGTGCTGGTGCTGGCCGACAACGCCGACGCCATCGCCACCGAGGCCGCCAAGATCGAAGGCGTCAGCCGTGTGCTCACCACCACCCGTGCCGAGAACGCGCACGCGCTCGCCGCCGTGCTGGCGCCGCAGGTGGCCAGGGCCGCCGCCGGCTACAGCCACGTGTTCGCCCCCTCGACCACCTTCGGCAAGGACCTGGCCCCGCGCGTGGCCGCCCTGCTCGGCGTGGTGCAGGTCAGCGACGTGATGGCGGTCGAGGGCAGCCACACCTTCAAGCGGCCGATCTATGCGGGCAACGCCATCGTCACGGTCGAGGCCGACCCGGCGCAGACCGTGGTCGCCACCATCCGTACCGCCTCCTGGCCGGTGGCCGCCAGTGGCGCGAACAACGCACCGGTCGAGGCGCTGAACCTGGACGTCACCTTGCCCTCACACACCCGCTTCGTCGAACTCAAACAGGGCAAGAGCGATCGCCCGGACCTGCAGAGCGCGACCAAGGTCGTCTCCGGGGGCCGCGGCGTCGGCTCGAAGGAGAACTTCGAGATCATCTACAAGTTCGCCGACAAGATCGGCGCGGCCGTCGGCGCCTCGCGCGCCGCCGTGGACGCCGGCTACGTGCCCAACGAGATGCAGGTCGGCCAGACCGGCAAGATCATCGCGCCGGAGCTGTACATGGCCATCGGCATCTCCGGCGCCATCCAGCACCTGACCGGCATCAAGGACGCCGGCACCATCGTCGCTATCAACAAGGACCCGGAGGCACCGATCTTCGAGGTGGCGGACATCGGCCTGGTGGGTGATCTGTTCAAGATCATTCCGGAGCTCGAGCAGGCGATCGGTTGATATCCAGCAGGTCGGATTGCGCAAGGATACGCCCCCAAAAAGGGGCGCTTGGGTTCTCGCTGCCTTGCTGCCAAAAAGGAGTCCTCCATGGCCAAGGACTGGCTAGTGCCTCCCGGCTGCCGTTTGTGGCTAACTTTCCTGCCATTCACGTGATCTTCGAGGGGCATACGTGAGTTCTTTACGCGACTTGGCGCGGCTGGTCCGCAGCACCCCGCTTCATCCTCAGTGGCTGCTCGGCCGACGCCAAGTGCCCTTTAGCCTCAGAAGCGCGAAGGGCAGGATTCTTGATGTGGGTGCAGCCGACCGATGGATCGCGTCGCATCTCGGCAACGATGTGGATTACGTGGCGCTGGACTATCCTGCGACCGGCAATCAGTTCTACGCGGCACGCCCTGATATCTTTGCCGACGCCTGCGCACTGCCTGTCACGGACGCCGCCGTCGATGGTGTCGTTTGCCTGGAAGTAATCGAGCACGTGCCCGATCCCGGTCTCGCTGTCCGGGAGATTGCGAGGGTTCTGCGGCCGGGTGGATCCGCCTGGATCTCGATGCCTTTCCTCTACCCGGTCCACAACGAGCCGTTCGATTTCCAGCGCTACACCCGATACGGGTTGCGCAGGGACGCGGAGCGCGCTGGTCTCCAGGTCGTGGAGTTGCGACGTTCGGGGCATGCTCTGCGGGCTGCCGGACTGATGACTTGCCTAGCGATCGCCGGTGGTGTGAATGGCTGCCATCCGCTTCTACGGATCCTGCTCTTGCCGCTAGCGCTACTGATGATCTGTCTGGTCAATGTGACGTGCTGGGCGCTGGCTGCCTGTTGGCCCGATTGGCCTAACGCGTCCATGGGCCATCATGCCGAGTTGCGCAAACCGATGGCCGAAGGGGAAGGCGGGGTGCTTACCGATTGACCACACGCATATATGCTTTCCAGGGATCACGCCATTTGCCACCTAGCCACGGACGCCGTCGATGCGAGTTTTTTTCGTAAGCACCATGTACCCTCAGGACAAAGCGGGCTGGCGTGGCGTGTTCATAAGGAACATGGCGTTCGCGCTGGGGCGCGTGCCGTCGCTCGAGCTGAACATTTGGGCCCCTCCGGGTGAACTGCCGCCGGCCGCGCGGGCCGTAAGCACTCCCCAAGAATCGCGCTGGCTGGGAAATCTGGTGGACCGTGGGGGCATCTCGCACGTGATGCGTAGCGGTGGATTGGCTGCAACGATGGCACCCGTGAAGCTGGTTCGCCTCCTGGCCACAGCCTACCGTCGCGAACCTCGCGTGGACGTCTACCACATCAATTGGTTGCAATCGGCGTTGCCCTTGCCCCGCAACGGCAAACCGGCCCTGATAACTGTTTTGGGAAACGACCTCAAGTTGCTGCGTCTGCCATTCATGCGCCTGATGTTGCGCAGGATGATGCGGGGCCGCCGCACGGCGATTTGTCCCAATGCAGAATGGATGCTGCCAGCGCTCACACAGTCCTTCGGGGACATCGCGGAGGTCTGCCCGGTACCGTTCGGGATCGATCCCGCCTGGTATGCCGTCGAGCGCGTCCCCGAGCAAGAAGCTCCCCGACGGTGGCTGGTCGTTGCTCGCCTGACCGCCGACAAGATTGGCCCGCTTTTCGACTGGTCGCGCCCGCTCTTTGCCGATGGCAGACGCCAACTACATCTTTTCGGTCCGATGGAACAACAGGTGTCGGTGCCAGATTGGGTCCACTACCATGGCCCCGCCTCTCCCGAGGAACTCGCCAACAGTTGGTTCCCGCGGGCCAGTGGCCTGATCACGTTGAGCCGGCATGCGGAAGGCCGTCCTCAGGTCATGCTCGAGGCAATGGCTGCCGGCCTACCCATCATCGCCTCTCGGATGCCAGCACACGAGACAGTGGTGCGCGACGGCCTCACTGGCCGGTTGTGCGATTCGATGGACGGTTATGCGGCGGCACTCGAGGAACTCGAACATCCACATGCCAATGCCTCGTTCGGACAGGCCGCCCGACAGCAGGTGATGGCCGACTACGGTACGTGGGACGACTGCGCTCGTCGCTACGTGACTATCTACGAACGCCTTCTTGGTGCCGCCAGCCATGAGTGACGCCGTTTTGGTGCTGGGCGGTAGCGGGTTCATAGGACGTGCCCTGGTGGACGCCTTGTGTGCACGTGGCGACTCTGTCATAGCCGCCAGCCGTGGTGCCGCGCGATTCAACCACCCCGCGGTCCAGACCGTGACGGGCGAGTTTCGCCATCCGGAGGATTTCCGGCCACTGCTCGAGCGCAGCAGAGCGGTGGTCCACTTGGCCACCACGTCCACGCCCGGGACGTCCGCAGCGCAACCGCTGAGGGAGGTGGAGACCAATCTGCACCTTACAGCCTGCCTCTTGCATGCCCTTCAGGAGCACCCCGACACCGAGCTTCTGTTCCTTTCATCCGGCGGTTCGCTCTATGCCGACGCAGACGAGCCCTCGGCCGAGACAGCGCGCGTGCATCCCCGCTCTTACCATGGCGCAGGCAAGCTGGCGGCCGAAGCATTCATATCTGCGTGGTGCGACCAGTTCGCCGGAAAGGCGGTCGCGTTGCGCCCCTCGAACGTCTACGGGCCCGGCCAGCCGGAAAGGGCAGGATTCGGAATTATCCCAGCCGCTTTTGGAAAAATACTACGCGGGGAAGTACTGCACGTCTGGGGCGATGGAAGCGCCCGGCGAGACTACATCTACATCGACGACGTTATACGCCTTTGCCTGACCATCCTTTCATCCGCCATGGCGAGCGGTCTGCAGGTCGTCAACTGCGCGAGTGGAACGAGTGTCTCGCTGAACGACCTGTTCGCGGAAATGGAGACAGTGTGCGGTCGGCGCCTTCAGCGCTCCTACGATCGCAGCCGTGCGGTTGATGCAGCCTGTATCGCCATGGATACGTCGCTTGCCCGCGGCCTCTACGGCTGGTCTGCCCAGACCGATCTGCGGACCGGGCTGGGCAAGACCTGGGAGCAATTCGTACGTGCTGCTGCCTGAGGCCCCGGAGCCAACCATGGCGCAGCGCGCATGAAAACGCGCCTGGCTAAAGGTCTGAGTGTACTCCTCGCCATCGTGGCTACGGGCTACTTTATCGCCTATGCCTGGAGAGCTCTTGCCGGACGTGACCTCTCGGGCCTGCTCGACCGCCAGGTGGTTTACGCCGCCTCGGCCCTGACAGCTCTTTATGCGGCGTCAATCAGCACGACTGCCTTGGCGTGGGTAAGGATGCTGGCCACGATGAAGCAGCCGCATCCCGTGAGACGCCTTCTTCCGATTCTAGCGGCCACCCAATTCGGCAAATATCTGCCGGGCAACATTGCCCACCACCTCGGGCGGGTAGCCCTGGCGCGAAGTGTGGGCATACAGGTCACCCCAGCGATTCTTTCCGTGACCTATGAACTTGTGCTCGCTCTGGTGGCGGCCGTGCACGTGGGCGCGCTGACACTATTGTGGTCGCCGCCGGAGCCCTTCACCCACTGGCCATTTGCGCGGTACCGCGGCCTTCTTCTCGTCTTGATCACCCTGGGCGCCGCTGCGTTGCTGTTGCTCGCGCCTCGCGTCGTCGAAACACTTACTCGTCTGCGCGGCAAGGACCCAGAGGGATCCTGCTCTGGCCCGTTGCGCCTCGATCTCGTCAGTGCAGCCGTCTGCTATTCGATGTACATGAGCGGCCTGATCCTTATTGGATTCGGCCTGTGGCTCGTGGCTGCCGCACTCGCGCCGGAGGCGATGCACGTACCCGGGCCGTTGTTTTTCATCGGAGCCTTCGCGAGCAGCTGGATTCTTGGTTTCATCGCGCCTGGCGCCCCGGCTGGACTCGGCGTGCGGGAAGCGATATTAAGCGCATGGCTGGCGGGAGTACTTCCGCCAGCACAAGCCGTTCTGTTGATCATCACGCTGCGCATCGCTACTACTGTCGGGGACCTGGCAAATTTCGCCTGGGGCGGCATTGTGCTGCTTCGCCAAAGGATATGAGCGGGTTTCCATCGACAGGTGCTAGGCAGCATAACGGCTCACCAGTCCTCCAACACCGGGCGTGGAAACCGAAGCTGCAAATTCAACAAGGGATCGCTGTCCCAAGAAGGAATCCACATGAAATTGATTATTCAGATTCCCTGCCTTAACGAGGCCGAGACTCTTGCCATAACGCTGGCAGAACTTCCGCACGAGGTCGAGGGTTTCGATAAGGTTGAATTGCTGGTGATCGACGATGGTTCGACAGACAATACGTCAGAGGTCGCCCTGGCGCATGGGGTAGACCATGTCGTACGCCACCCTGTAAATCGGGGCCTGGCAGCCGGTTTCATGTCCGGTCTCGAGGCATGTCTGCGGCTTGGCGCCGACGTCATAGTCAACACTGACGCGGACAATCAATACTGTGGCGCGGATATTCCAAAACTTACCGCCCCGATACTTTCCCACCAAGCGGATATCGTGGTCGGCGCACGGCCGATCGACGAGACAGAGCATTTCTCATGGCTCAAAAAGAAGCTGCAGCGGCTTGGCAGCTGGGCGGTCCGTATTGCTAGCAGGACGGACGTGACCGATGCCCCCAGCGGGTTCCGGGCAATATCACGCGACGCAGCCATGCGGTTAAACGTCTTTAATGCGTATACATATACCTTGGAAACCATCATCCAGGCGGGCCTTAGCAACCTGCGAATAGCGTCCGTACCAATCCGAACGAACGGCGACCTTCGGCCTTCACGCCTGGTAAAGAGCATCGGCAGCTACATCAAACGCTCGCTCGTCACGATCCTGAGGGTATTCGTGATATACCGACCGTTAGCGCTGTTTGTCAGTGTGGGCACCGCCTTCCTCCTGGCAGGGCTTGCTGCCGGCATTCGATTTCTCTATTTCTACTTCAGCCAGAGCGGGGAAGGCCATGTTCAATCGGTCGTTTTGGCATCGCTTTGCATTACGCTTGGAATGCTTTTCTACATGATGGGCTTGATCGGCGATCTGATCGCAACCAACCGGAAGCTGCTAGAGCAGATACACCTACATCTTAAAAGAGAAAGCCTACGCGATTCGCGGACTTCGCAATAGATTCGTGACAAGAAACTAAAGGCAGTTTGCTCACTGGTGAGAATTAGCGGAAGCATGAAGCCTCTATCGTTCGGGAAATCCCCCAGTTCCGCGATCATGCTGGCAATCGCGTTGTTTTTTTTTCTAAAGTACGCAGCGTACGGCCTATTCGTCACGCCCCTATGGAATATTCCAGACGAGATCGGGCACTATTCCTACGTCGAGGAAGTAGCGGAAGGCCACCTTCCTCTCCTCGGGAAATCGACTATAGCGATCGATGTGACACGGTCCCAAGGTCGTTCGAACACGAAGCCAGTCTCGAACTGGATCGCGCAGCACCCCCCCCTCTACTATGCCTTTTCCGCACCGATACTGGTGGCGACACGTGCTGCCGGGCTCGGTTTTGAATTCCAGGTGCGAAGCGTACGCTTGGTAAGTGCGCTATTCGGTGCGCTTGCTGTCCTCGGGGCCATGTATCTCGTTCTTGAGGTGACAGGTAACGCCGCCCTTGCGCTCGCCTGCGGCATCTTCGTGGGTTGCACGCCAACATTTCTCCTGCAAGCATCCGGCGTTTCCCATGACACGCTCGTCGCATGCCTCGCTTTTTGGGCAACCGTTTTTTGCGTGCGCTGGACGGACACGACCGACATTCGATATGCGCTGTGGTGCGCGACGCTGATAGGTTTGGGCCTGATCACCAAGGTGACGGTACTGGCGATGGCCCTGCCTCTCTTTTTCTCTATGGTCTATCTGATTTGGAGAAAACAAACCCGATCTAGCTGGGTCACTGTGAAACAGGCAGCATTGCTCTGGACGTGCATGTTCCTTCCCATCTGCATCTGGATGTCGCGCAATTTGATGCTGCTGCATCAACCGCTTCCGCTGGCGACCGAAGCGCATTCCAAACTGCCAATCGGCTTTTTTGAATACATGCATGTACAGCCGTTCTGGCAGGAAACGCTTATTAATTATTTCGGCCTCTTCGTTGACGCCGGTGGTAAAATCCATAGGTCGCCTACGGCCATACAAGCGTCCGGCCCTGCGCTTTCCTGGTTCCTGATCAGTCTCTGCTTTTGTTCAACGTACGCGCTCCTCAGTGCCCTCAGGCGGCAACAGGGCGGGCATTGGGCAATCGCCGCTTTTTCTGCGACTGCCGCGATACTAGCCGCGCTGACTATGGGTCGCAGCCAATTGGCTGCCGTCGACTGTTTTTTTCTGTTCGCATCCCTAGTTTCGATGCTTTGCGTTCACCTTCCAAGCGCGCTTCGTGGCGAACCCCGCTCATGGCTCCTTGCAGCGGGTAGCGCTAGCACGCTGCTTTTTTCCCTGGTGCTCTACGAACACGTCAGGGCGGACTATTATGGTGAACTACGGGCTGCGCAAGGGCGCTACTTCTATCCGGCCCTGCCCTTCCTCGTTATCGCTTTGGCGTGGCCGCTTCGAGGACAAAGGCTGGCCAAGCTCACTCTCTACGGATCCCTACTTGCCATGCTTCTTTGCGACTATTTCTATCTCCACCACGTCCTCAAGTTCTACGATCAGCTTTAAGCTTTCGCATGCGCTCATCCATCTTATTTCTCATCTTGGCGCTGCTGGTGCTCACTCCCTTTCGGGTTACGCGTGAATTTTCGGCTAGCGCCCCAGTCGGACAGGTACCCGCGGGAGAGTTCATCAGTGGCAGCCGCTTGATACAGAAGGGACATATCCCTTCGTCCAGCGTGCTCGGCACTACAAGACAACACCTCTGCATTGGGGTCCAATTTGCTACGTACGCACGGCGCAACGAGGGCAAACTGGCAATCTCGTGGAAACAGGGGGAGCACCAAGAGCGCTGGATGGTGGAGTCCGCTGGTCTAGGTGATAACCAGTTCAAATACTTTTGCCCCAGGAAGGGAGTGATGCGGGAAACGGAATTCGAGCTCAGCCTGTCAAGCATCGACGCCAAGCCCGGGCATTCTCCTACGGCCTGGCTTACTGCGGATACCCGTTTTGGCACCGTCTCTATCAACGGAGTTGCTCAAAAAACCTCCCTCACGCTGTCTGTCGCGACGCACCGGATCCTTGCAATCCGCCAGATCCTTAGCATCGATCATGGAGCATATTTCTTTGGGTGGCTGATGTCCGTGGCCATTGGTCTCGCCGCTTTGGCCCTCGCGGCGCATCGCCCCAGTGAGGCCATGAGCATCAGGTAACCAGGGGCGGGAGGGTTTGTGCCTCCCCGGCCAATTCACGTGAGGTTGGCTCCGCCCTACTCAAAAGGATGTCGCGTGTGCCGGCCGAAACTGATCCCGCCCCCAGGCAGTAAGCTCGCGCGTGTGTGACGATTGGCTTGGTTGTAGCACCTTCTGGCCGAAGAGCACCCTTTCCAGACGATCAAGTTGGTTGAACCATCCGTATTCCTGCATGGAATGGGCATGTGCCCTTTCAGCCATCGGCTGATATCCATCCAGGTTGCTTATCAACTCACGTATGCGGTCCGTCCACGTCGTGCTTTCCGCCAGATATCCGTTCTCTCCATGTGTGATGGCATTTTTGTAGCTGTGGATCGGCGTGGCGATGGTTAAAGTCCCCACCGCGGCCGCCTCGAAATACTTCAGTTCGGATTTGCAGTTAGTGAACCCGTTGTCCATAAGCGGGACTATGTTTATTTCCACAAGTGACATCACTCGTTGGAGGTTCACGAAGTCGTGCAGGCCGTAGAACTCGATTCGGTCGGTGAACATCTCGAGCCCTTCCTTTAGCTCAAGGAAGCCAACGATCAGCAGGCGAACCCTCGGGTCCTCACGCATGATGCGCGCCAGGGATTTGGCAACGACTGCAAAGTCATGGTTGTGCGTCGGCGTACCACTGAAATATCCGATGTGCACCTCCCGAGTACGCTTGAACCCGGCGCCCATCTTTTCCTGGAAGATGCGGTCCGAGATACATAGCTGTTCCTTGTTGAGGAAATTCGGAATAACGTCGGCGTAGAGACCGGAATACTCCTGGATTTGGGACGCCAGATACGCGTTGGTGGTAATCGCCCCATCGCACATGCGCAGCGTGGCTCCGATGCGCGCTATCAACCCGAACCAGTGATCCCAAGCCTGAGGTACCTCGATGTCTTGATCCAAGGTTCTTAGGATCAGGTGGACGTAGTCCGTATTGAAAACCAGATCGTCCACGTCAAAGAGCACCCGTTTCCCTTGTGCGTGGGCTCGGGTGATCATCTGGTTGATATGCTCGTTATAGCGGGCGCGGCAGATGACAATGACGTCGGCTGCGTCAACTACGCGCGTCAATTCGTCCTTGTCGTCATTGCCGAAGAAGCTGGCGCCGATGTCTCCACCTAGCTCATGGAGCACTTGGATCATGTTGTAGACGCGATAACGAAAGGTGCTCGTATCGGGGCGCTCATAAAAATAGGCAACGCGCCTACGCCCGACACACAACGCGCGAAAGCGCTCTGAAAACGGAATCGCCCAAGGATCTTGGTACGAATACGGCGGCTCGGTGACGACAAACATTGGGCGCTCCCTGCATTAGGTCAGATGGTCCACGGCAGCTTTCAAGCTACTTGGCCACGAGCGGGAAACCTTGGCTTCTTCTCGCGGCTGTGGTGCTTCGCTTTCAGCCATCGCGATCACGGTTCGTAGCCCCTCAAGTAGCGATACCGTGTCGAGCTCGGAACAGACAATTCGATCCGAATACTGTCGCAGATCTTGCTTAAGACCAAATTTGTTTGTTAGAACAAACGCTCCCGCTGCCGCGAGGTCCAGCGGCGGGTAGCTCGGGTGCGGAGTGCACATCAAGCACAGACCAACGTCCACCTCGGAGATGAACCGGCCATAATCGCGCCACCCCATCGTAGGCAGCACCACGGGCTCGAGCTTCTCACCGAGCCGGACCTTAGGAACGTCCTTTCCTACGAAGATAACCTCCCAGCGCCGAGGATCGATAATCCCTTCCAGCACTGCCCTATCGAGCACCTCTAGGCCGCGGTAGAAGAGATTCCTAAGGTTGTTGGGGCGAGCATAGAAAAATAGATTGCGCTTGCCGGAGGAGGCAGTAGTCATAGAGCCCTGGATGGCCTGTTTAGGGAAGGCCGGCTCGAACCACACGGCGACATCCTTAAGATGCGCCAGACCGTTGTCTACCAAGTGTCTGTACAGCAACTCCGTGTTGATGACGAACCGGATGTCGCGCCGCTGCAATAGTTCGTTGCAGCGGAGCCAATCATCGCCGAGCGGATAGAACATCCGCTCGTCCTCCTGCAGCAGATAATCGACTCTTCCAGCAGGAACACTGCCCAGAACAGATGCCGTCGTCCACCAGGAAGTAGTCAGGAATCTGTCGCCTTCGCAAACATCCAGTTGGCTCTTGCTGTCATTCACGTTCAAATGAACGAACTCGACGTTTCCTGGCGTCGTCAAGCCATTGCATTCCAGGACTTGGGAGAAGCCCTGCTCGTCGGGAGCTTCAGTTCGCGTAACCACTCTCAGCTTTGCGCCGCGCCTGGATGCAAGCATGGTGGCCAAGATAATCGCGGTCCCAACCCCGCCAAACAGGGAGCCGGCGTTTATGCTGTCGGTTACTAGGTTCAACCGCGGTTCGCGTCCAGGTACCGTGTAAACTCGCAAAGGCTGAATGGAAGGAAACCGATTTGCCAATAGCGAGGATGCGGACAGGAGCGTGTCGCTTGGCTTGGGAGGGGCCTTCGGCGGGATGCCTGCGCTTCCACTAAGCACTTCGGCTGGCGAGGGCTGTCTACCCTGCACAACCCGCACCAATAAGGCCCTGAGGCCACGGTTGCGGTAGTACCAACTGACTTTCTCAAGCAGATTCACACGTCACTCCATGCCAAAAAAACTTCCGTGGTCGATGGACAACCAGTGCTACGGCAGTAGACGAGCGGCATCAGCTCGCAACAGGACGTATGGCCCTCTTCAAGAGCCACCAACGACTACCCGCCCATGCGCGCAGCTGATCGAATTGCCTTCGAAGCTGTCGCACCTCTTCCAAATGTGCCGCCAGGTCCGCCTCCACTTGCTGCAGGTGCGAGAGACGTTCCCCAGCCAGCCTTTCGGCTTCCTGCTTGCTGGTAAGGATACCAGCCTGCTCAGCTTCCAATTGGTGGATGCGCTCTGCTCGTTCCACTGCAAGCACCTCGAAGCGTGCACTTTCCCTTATGGCGTGCGCAAGTTCCGCTTCCAGCTGTCGAGTGCGCTCAAGTCGCTCGACCGCGAGCACTTCGTATTTGTTACGTTCTTTTGTGGATTGAGAAAGCTCGCTTTCCATCTGCCGCGCGCGCTCGAGCTGCTCGGCAGCAATCGCTTCGAACTTGTTGCGCTCTGTTGCGTACAGCGCGAGCTTGGCATCTAACTGCTGGATGCGTTCCAGCCGCTCGACCGCAAGCACCTCGAACCTGCTGCATTCTTCTGTTGCGTCAGCGAGTTCGACGTCCAGCTGTTGAATCCGCTCTAGCCGCTCGACCGCAATCACCTCGAATCTGCTGCACTCCTTCGTGCACTTGGCGAGCTCGTCGTCCAGCTGCTGGATGCGCTCCAACCTCTCAACTGCCAGCACCTCGAACCTGCTACGTTCTCTATGTGATTGCTCAAGCTCCGGTTGCAGACGGTGAATGATGTCGAGCCGTTCGAGCGCCAAAGCCTCCTCAGCAGCCCGGGCCTGGGCGGCCTTGTCGCGGTCTCGGATGAGCTCGCCCATGGGACCGACAAACAATCCTGCCACTTCGTAGAACACCTGGGAGAGCTCTTCAAGGCCGCTCCAACCGGCCTCCTGGCTGGCCCTTGCACAAGCCTCATATAGTTTCTGGAGAAATGCGGGCGGCAACCGCTCCGGTGGAATCGGGACATGCAGCTCGGATGTGCGGTGGTGCCTTTCCATTGGAGTCAGGAAGGCCTCGATGGAAGGGCGCGCCTCCTGGATACTGGGATCCCAGGCCACCGCGAGTTCACGCCCAAGCCGCGTCAGATGCTGTTCCCAACCATCCATTAGTTGGTCGTAGGTGAGCAGGGCCCTGGGAACACTGACGGTGGCACGATATGCGTCCAGCAGGTGTTCTGCCCACATCAGGTAGGCATGGGCATAGCTCCAGCCGTCCCTCATGTGCAGGGAGCTGGCAACTTCATAAGGTTCCCGAACGACGAGCACGGCCTTGGTGTCAATGCCCAGCTTATGCAAAGCGTCGATCCAGATGGGAGCCAAGCGGCACATGCGGGGATCCTTTACCGCCCAGAGCCGCTTTTCCTTCATGTCGCGTTCGATCAGCGAAACGATTTCACTGGTGGCCGTCTTGGCTGCTGCCGAGTCGAGCCAGCCATGCGGTAGCTCCCTCGTGTCGTGCCACGTGCGCCCAAGTGCGGTGAGCAGGCGTTCATGAATAGCTACCGCCTCGGCGTGCTCCCAGAAACCACGCTTGTTATCCGCCTGGGCCATCAGGAGATCGGCGCCCAGGTGTGCGCCTAAGAGGTTCAACACCCGGGTCACCGCCGAAGTTCCACTACGGTGCATCCCGAGTACCAACAGGGCCGTTGCGCCGTCTGTCGTACCTACAGTCATGACACACCTCCGGATGCGAGGATCTCGATCTGGGGTTGTACGTGAAAATCGACAAAGCCTGTCGCTAGCCGCCCCGGATCAGGCAGCACCCTGAAGATAGTGGCATCGACAACCCGGTCGAGGAAGGTTTCCTCTTCCCCAATCCGCCCGCGGATGCCCGCGTTCAGGAAATAGGTCCCTGGGGCGAGCAAGCACCGAAACCTGAACCGGACCGTGATTGAACTGCCAGGCTCGACAACGTCGATCGCATCAAGGCTACTTGACGTAACGCCACCGCCGAGCTCGAGCCCAGACACAGACTTGATCAACATGCCAAAGCGAACCCCGGTGCTTGGTCGGTTGAAAGCCGCCGTGTAACAAAACACATACTCCGTGCCGGACCTGACCACGTTGACCCTCTGCCCCCCGAGGGTTTCGAGGTGGGGATCCTCAACGGCGGCCCCCTGGGATTCAAAACGCAGCTCGCTTCGGGATCTCAGACCCGGATCGTAGTAGGCGTCAGGTACGTCGGACGTCGGAGCAAGCGCTATGCCATCGTGCGCAATGGGCCTCGACGGCTCGGCACCGGACGACATTACCGAGACGTGTAGCTCCTTGCGATAGCGCTCGCGAATGCCCTCCGCCATTTCTGTGGGGGCATAGAGAAGCTTCTGGTAACGGGAGACCACTTCCTTTGGCGCGCCAACGGCCAGCAACTCGCCACCATCCAGCATAATGGCCCTGTTGCAGAGCTCCAGTACGGTGCCCGCAGAGTGGGATACGAAGAGAATAGTTGCACCCTGGTTTCGTATTTTCTCGATCCGGGCGAAACATTTGCGTTGGAAGGCCTCGTCGCCGACCGAGAGGGCCTCGTCCACCACGAGGATGTCCGGCGATACGTTGATAGCCACGGCAAAGGCCAAACGGATATACATACCACTGGAATAACTTTTGACTGGCTGGTCGACGAATTGACCGATATCCGCGAAAGCCAGTATCTCGTCGAGCTTTGCCTCAATCTCCTGCCGTGAGAGACCAAGCAGCGTACCGTTCAGGAAAACATTCTCTCTGCCGGTAAATTCCGGATTGAACCCTGCCCCGAGTTCGAGGAGTGCGGCAACTCGGCCATTTACTTCGACCTGACCGGAAGAGGGCGCCAGGGTCCCACAAATAATTTGAAGAAGAGTGGACTTGCCAGAGCCATTCCGGCCCATGATGCCTACGGTCTCGCCCTTGTGAATCTCGAAACTCACGCGGGAAAGCGCGTGAAACTCATTGTACCAACGGTGCTTTGCCTCCCCAACCGAAAGCATCTGCAGCAGCCTGTGATGCGGCCGCGCGTAGATCGGAAAGCACTTGCCGACCTCGCTGACTCGAATGGAGACCTCAGAGGACATCGGCAAAGCCCCGCTTGGTCACCAGAAAGACCCAGTACCCCAAATAGGTAAATGCCAGAGCCGCGAGGGCATAGACGCCCAGACCCCACCAGTCGGGCATTTGCCCCCAGAGCGCTATTCCTCGGGACTGGTCGATAATGAAGCTGAGTGGATTCAGATTAAACATCCAGCGCACACTCGGCGAAACTGCAGACAAAGGCATGATTGCAGTCGAAGTGAACAGAAGTGCGGTTACCAACACACTGGTCACTTGCCCAATGTCCCTGAGATAGACGCCTAGCGCCGCCAGCCACCACGACACTCCGAGCGCCAAAATCGCGAGCGGCGCAACTGTAAACGGAAATAACAGGACCTGCCACTCGAAACGGTGATCAACCAATGCCTGGAGGACAATAAAAGCAGCGAGGTTTGTAAAGAGATGGAATAATGCAGACAAAACCATCGGCCATGGCAGCACCTCCAACGGAAACACCACACGCTTGACGTAATTTGGATTCTGAACTACTAGTTGTGGCGCACGGCTTATGCATTCACCGAAGAACCCGTGGATGATAAGACCGATGAAAAGAATAAGTGCGAAACTATGAGCGCCTTCCCCGATTTGGGGCCAACGGCTCTTCAAAATATTCCCGAAAGCCAGCGAATAGACGGCCAGCATCAGGAACGGGCTGAACAAGGCCCAAAGCATGCCGAAATTGGCGCCCCGATATTTGCCGTGAATCTCCCGGCGCGTCAGCTCGGCTACGAGCGAGCGATGAGCCACGACGGTGGCGACAAGACCTTGGTGTCTCGGCATACCGATGAGGAAACCCATATATTTTCCTACCTTTGCTGAGTGGCTCATCTCAAGGCGTGTGCCAGTTCATCCTGCAGATCACCTAGGTCTTCGACCCCCACCGAGAGGCGGACCAAACCCTCACTGATGCCGAGGCGCTTACGAGTCGCCGGCGGCACAGAGGCATGGGTCATGATTCCCGGGTGTTCTATTAGGCTCTCCACTCCACCAAGGGATTCGGCCAAGGCGAAGAGCTCGCAGCGCTCGAGCATGCGGCGTGCATTGCGCAAGCCGCCCTTGACCTCGATCGAGATGATGCCGCCGAAGCCGTCCATCTGGCGGCGAGCCAGCGCATGCTGCGGGTGGCTTTTCAGGCCCGGGTAGATGACCCGCTCGACGGCAGGGTGCTTCTCCAGCCATTGGGCAAGCTCCAGCGCGCTGCGGCAATGCGCCCGCATGCGCAGGTGCAGCGTCTTCAGGCCACGCATGGCCAGGAACGCGTCGAACGGGCCGGCGATGGCGCCGACGGAGTTCTGCAGGAAAGCCATCCGTTCAGCCAGCTCCTGGCTGCCGGCGACCACCACGCCGCCGACCATGTCCGAGTGGCCGTTGAGATACTTGGTGGCCGAATGCAGCACCAAATCGGCGCCGAACTCCAGCGGCCGCTGCACCATCGGCGAACAGAACGTGTTGTCCACCACGAGGATCAGCCCGTGCTTCTTCGCGAAGGCGGCGACCTTGGCCAGGTCCACCAGCTTGAGCATCGGATTGGTCGGCGTCTCGGCCCAGATCATGCGGGTGTTGGGCTTGAGTGCGGCCTTGAGCGCCTTGGCGTCGTTGAGGTCGACGAAGTCGAAGTCCAGCCCGGCGGACCGCCTGCGCACCCGCTCGAACAGGCGATAGCTGCCGCCGTAGAGATCGTCCATGGCGATCACGTGACTGCCCGAGTCGAGCAGATCCAGCACCGTCGCGGCGGCCGCCAGGCCGGAGGCGAAGGCAAAGCCGGCTACACCACCTTCCAGGTCCGCCACGCAATGCTCGTAGGCCATCCGGGTCGGGTTCTGCGTGCGCGAATACTCGTAGCCCTTGTGCTTGCCGGGGCTTTCCTGCACGTAGGTCGAGGTGGCGTAGATCGGCGTCATGATCGCGCCGGTGCTCGGGTCGGGATGCTGGCCGGCGTGGATCGCCCGAGTTCCGAGTCCGAAAGATTCGGCCTTTTTCTTGTTCATGGATGGCGCAGCCGGGAGGGTAGAAAAGGGGGGGACATCTTAACCGCGAAGCCTGTTTTTTTCTTAGTTGTGATCCTTAACTAAGCAGTCGATGGCACAATGCGGAGTTTGGAGACACGGATGGGACTATGGAAACCTTGCTCGTCACCGGCGGCGCCGGCTTCATCGGCGCCAATTTCGTGCTGCAGGCGGTCGCCGACGGCCTGCGCGTGGTCAACCTGGACAAGCTGACCTACGCCGGCAACCTGGACACCCTCGCCTCGCTGGAGGGCAACGAACGGCACCTGTTCGTGCAGGGCGACATCGGCGACCGCGCCCTGGTGGCCCGGTTGCTCGCCGAACACCGGCCGCAGGCGATCGTCAACTTCGCGGCCGAGTCGCACGTGGACCGCTCGATCGACGGCCCGGCCGCCTTCGTGGAGACCAACGTGGTCGGCACGCTCGGGCTGCTCGAATGCGCGCGCGACTACTGGCGCGGCCTGGAGGGAGCGGCGCGCGAGGGCTTCCGCTTCCTGCACGTGTCCACCGACGAGGTCTACGGCTCGCTCGGCCCGGAGGGCAAGTTCACCGAGGCCACGCCGTACGCGCCCAACTCGCCCTATTCCGCCTCCAAGGCGGCCTCCGACCACCTGGTGCGCGCGTTCCACCATACCTACGGCCTGCCCACGCTCACCACCAACTGCTCGAACAACTACGGCCCTTTCCAGTTCCCCGAGAAGCTGATCCCGCTGACCATCCAGAAGGCCCTGGCCGGCGAACCGCTGCCGGTCTACGGCGACGGCAGGAACGTGCGCGACTGGCTGTTCGTGGGTGACCACTGCAGCGCCATCCGGCGCGTGCTGGAAGCCGGTCGCGTGGGCGAGACCTACAACGTCGGCGGCAACGCCGAGCGCGAGAACATCACCGTGGTGAAGGCCATCTGCGCCCTGCTGGACGCGCGCCGCCCGCTGCCCGACGGCCGTCCGCGCGAATCGCTGATCACCTTCGTCAAGGATCGCCCTGGGCACGACCGGCGCTACGCCATCGATTCGTCCAAGCTGCAGCGCGAACTCGGCTGGTCGCCCACGCAGACCTTCGAGAGCGGCATCGCGCAGACGGTCGACTGGTATCTCGCGCACCAGCTCTGGGTACAGCGGGTACTGGACGGCAGCTACCGGATGGAACGCCTGGGATCGTAGGGAGACGACGCACATGAGCGCACGCAAGGGCATCATCCTGGCCGGTGGCTCCGGCACGCGGCTGTATCCGATCACCCAGGGCATCAGCAAGCAGCTGCTGCCGGTGTACGACAAGCCGATGATCTACTACCCGCTGTCCATGCTGATGCTCGCCGGCATCCGCGAAGTGCTGGTGATCAACACGCCGCACGAGCAGGCGCTGTTCCAGCGGCTGCTCGGCGACGGCTCGCAGTGGGGCATGGACATCCGCTACGCCGTCCAGCCCTCGCCGGACGGCCTGGCGCAGGCGTTCCTGATCGGTCGCGAGTTCCTGGCCGGCGCGCCGAGCTGCCTGGTGCTGGGTGACAACATCTTCTACGGCGTGGGCCTGACCGAGCGCCTGCAGCGCGCCACCGGCCGCCAGCGCGGGGCGACCGTGTTCGGCTACTGGGTGCGCGATCCCGAACGCTACGGCGTGGCCGAGTTCGATGCGGACGGGCGCGTGGTCGGGCTCGAGGAGAAGCCGGCCGAGCCCAAGTCGAACTACGCCGTCACCGGCCTGTACTTCTACGACGAGCGCGCCTGCGACTTCGCCGCCTCGCTGAAGCCCTCGGCGCGCGGCGAGCTGGAGATCACCGACCTCAACCGCTGCTACCTCACCGAGGGGGAGCTGCATCTGGAGCAGCTGGGTCGCGGCTACGCCTGGCTCGATACCGGCACGCACGAATCACTGATGGAGGCCGGCAACTTCATCCAGACCATCGAACACCGCCAGGGCCTGAAGGTGTGCTGCCCCGAGGAAATCGCCTTCCTGCAGGGCTGGATCGACGGCGAGCAGTTGCTGCGCCTGGCCGAACCGCTGGCCAAGACCGGCTACGGCCAGTATCTCAAGAACCTGATCCACCAGGGTGCCGTGCGATGAAGGTCACGCAGACCGCGCTGCCGGGAGCCGTGGTGATCGAGCCGCAGGTGTTCGGCGATGCCCGCGGCTTCTTCTACGAGAGCTACAACGAGGCCAAGTACCGCGAGGCCGGCATCGACCGGCGCTTCGTACAGTCGAATGTGTCGCGTTCGGCGCGCGGCGTGCTGCGCGGGCTCCACTACCAGTGGCCGAACCCGCAAGGCAAGCTGGTCAGCGTGCTGGAAGGCGAGGTCTACGACGTGGCGGTGGACATCCGCCGCGGCTCGCCGACCTTCGGGCGCTGGGCGGGCGTGATGCTCACGGCCGACAACCACCGCCACTTCTGGATTCCCGAGGGTTTCGCCCACGGCTTCTGCGTACTGTCGGAGTTCGCGACCTTCGCCTACCAGTGCACCGCCCTGTATGACCGCGAAGCCGACGCCGGGATCCGCTGGGACGACGCCGAGATCGGCATCGACTGGCCGCTCAGCGCGCCGCTGCTGTCGGACAAGGACGCCCGCGCGCCATTCCTCAAGGACGTGCAGGCCGAGCGCCTGCCCAGCTATACGCCATGAAGATCCTGCTGCTCGGCGCAAACGGCCAGTTGGGTCGCAGCTTCGCGGAAGACGAGGGCCTCGCGGCGCGCGGCGAGCTGGTTGCGGCCACGCGTGATGGCACGCTGTGGAACGGCGAGCGGGCGGAAACCGCCGATCTCGCCGAGCCGGGCCTGGATGCCTTGCTCGACCGCGTCTCGCCGGACGTGATCGTCAACACCGCCGCCTATACCGCCGTCGACCGCGCGGAACAGGAAGAGGCCCTCGCCATGCGCATCAACGGCGAGGCCGTGGGCGAGCTGGGTACCTGGGCACGCCGGCACGGTGCGCTGGTGATCCACTACTCCACCGATTACGTGTTCGACGGCATGGCGAGCACGCCGTACGCCGTCGACGCGCCCACCGGGCCGCTCGGCGCCTACGGTCGCAGCAAGCTGGCCGGCGAAGTGGCGCTGCGCGCGAGCGGCGCCGATCACCTGATCCTGCGCACCGCCTGGGTCTACGCACCGCACGGCCACAACTTCCTGCGCACCATGCTGCGCCTGGGCGCCGAGCGCGACGAGCTGCGCGTGGTGGCCGACCAGCAGGGCGCGCCGACCTCGACGGCGCTGATCGTGCGCGCCAGCCTGTCGGCATTGGACCGCTGGCTGGCCGATCCCGGCTCACGCGACGAACTGCGCGGCACGCACCATCTGGTCGCCAGCGGCCACACCAGCTGGCACGGCTTCGCCAGTGCCATCTTCGACGAAGCCTACGCGCGGCATCTGATCCCCCGCCTGCCGCGCGTCGTGCCCATCGCCACGGCCGACTACCCCACGCCGGCCCGGCGGCCGGCCTGGTCGGTGCTGGACAACGCCGCCCTCGAACGGCATGTTGGCGTTCGTCTGCCCGATTGGCGGGACGGCCTGCGCGAGGTCATGGACCGGCTCGCAGGTTGATCAGCGGCCTCGTAGCCGAGGCCAAGGAACCGGACATGTTGATTCCCCTCGTCCTCAGCGGCGGCAGCGGTACCCGGCTGTGGCCGGTTTCACGCAGCAACCTGCCCAAGCAGTTCCTCGCCCTGACCGGCCAGGGCACGCTGTTCCAGCAGACCCTGGTACGTACCCGCGAGCTGCCCGATCTTGCCCCACCCATCGTGGTGGCGGCCGACGACCACCGCTTCCTGGCCGCCGAACAGCTGCGCGAGGCCGGCTTCGAGGACGCCACCATCGTGCTCGAACCGCTCGCGCGCAACACTGCGCCGGCGATCGCGCTGGGCGCTCTGGCCGCGCTGGAGCACGACCCCGACGCCACCCTGCTGGTGCTGCCGGCCGATCATCTGGTGGGCGAAAGCGGACCGTTCGTGGAGGCCGTCCGCACGGCGCTGCCCCTCGCCCGCGCGGGCTGGCTGGTTACCTTCGGCATCCGGCCGGATCGCCCGGAAACCGGCTTCGGCTACATCCGCCGCGCCGAACCGCTGGAAGGCAACGCCTTCCGCGTCGGCCGCTTCGTCGAAAAACCCGACCTGGCTACGGCCGAGAGCTACCTGGCGGACGGTGGCTACGACTGGAACTCCGGCATGTTCCTGTTCCGCGCAGCACGCTATCTGGAGGAGCTGCAGGCGCACGCGCCCGCGATGCTCGCCGCCGTGCGCGAGGCACATGCAGCGGCACGGCGCGACCTGGACTTCGTGCGCGTCGACGCAGACGCCTTCGCCCGCGTGCCGGAGGATTCCATCGACTACGCCGTGATGGAAAAGACCCGCCGCGCCGCCGTGGTTCCGCTGTCCTGCGGCTGGAGCGACATCGGCTCCTGGTCCGCGCTGTGGTTGGCCGGCGAGCGCGACGCCGACGGCAACCTGCGCGAAGGCGACACGCTGGCCTTCGACAGCCACAACTGCCTGCTGCGCTCGCATGACCGACATCTGATCGCCGCCGTGGGCGTGGACGACCTGGTGGTGGTGAGCACGCCCGATGCCACCCTGGTGGCCCATCGCGATGCCGCGCAGCAGGTGAAGAAGATCGTCGACGAGCTCAAGCGCTCCGGCCGCACCGAACACTCGCTGCACCGCGTGGTGCACCGGCCCTGGGGCAGCTACGACTCGCTGGAAGCTGCCGAGCGCTTCCAGGTCAAGCGCATCGTGGTCAAGCCCGGCGCGGCCCTCAGCCTGCAGAAGCACCACCACCGCGCCGAGCACTGGATCGTCGTGTCGGGCACCGCCGAGGTGACCTGCGACGACAAGGTGTTCCTGCTCGGCGAGAACCAGAGCACCTACATCCCGCTGGGCAGCGTGCACCGCCTGCGCAACCCCGGAAAGGTGCCGCTCGAGCTGATCGAGGTGCAATCGGGCAGCTATCTGGGGGAAGACGACATCGTCCGCTTCGATGACGCCTACGGCCGCGCCTGAGGGCTGGCCGCGGCTCCATATCAGACCGGCGTCACGCACCCCGTGCTAGGTTCCGCCTCCTGCCGACGCGCAGGGGGCCGCGCGGCTCGAGCCAGGGTCGTGACCCATGAACCAGGCACCCCATGCGGAGGCGTTCCACTATCGCGCCTTCATCAGCTACAGCCACCACGACAAGGCGTGGGCGGAATGGCTGCACCGGGGCCTGGAGGCGTACCGCGTCCCGTCGCGCCTGGTCGGGCGGCAAACGGCGGCAGGCCAGGTCCCGCGGCGGCTGGCGCCGGTCTTCCGCGATCGCGACGAACTGGCCAGCTCGGCGGACCTCGGCGGCAAGGTCAACCAGGCGCTGCAACGTGCGGCCAACCTGATCGTGATCTGCTCGCCCGCCTCCGCCCGCTCGCGCTGGGTGAACGAGGAGGTGCGCACCTTCCGGCGGCTGGGACGGGACGGGCGCATCTTCTGCCTGATCGTGGCCGGTGAGCCCCATGCCGGCGAGCCATCGCAGGAGTGCCTGCCCGCGGCCCTTGGTGAGCCGGCGCCCGACGACGAGCGGCCCGGCGCGAGCGACGTCGAGCCGCTCGCCGCGGACGTGCGTCCCGGCAAGGACGGCAAGCACGACGCCAGGCTCAAGCTGATCGCCGGCCTGCTCGACGTGGAGTACGACCAGCTGCGCCGGCGCGAGCTGCAACGGCGCAACCGCCGGCTGACCGCCATAGCCGCCCTCGCCCTGCTGGTCACGCTGGTCACCGGCCTGCTGGCGATCGATGCGACGCTCGCGCGGCGCGCCGCCGAGCGCCGCCAGAAGCAGGCCGAGGACCTGATCGGCTTCATGCTCGGCGACCTCAACGACAAGCTCGCCCAGGTGCAGCGGCTGGACGTCATGGAGGCGGTCGACGACAAGGCGATCGCCTACTTCCGCGCGCTGCCTTCGACCGACGTGACCGACGATGCGCTGGAGCAGCGCGTCAAAGCCCTGGAAAAGATCGGCAGCGTGCGGCTCGACCAGGGCCGCCTGGCCCCGGCGATGCGTGCCTTCCAGGCGGCCATGCCGCTGGCCCGCCGACTGGCGCAGGCAGCCCCGCACGACCGCGCGCGGCAGATCGCCTACGCCCGGATACAGGCATTCGCCGGCATGGCCGAATGGTACCGCGGCCGCCTCGATGCGGCGGAGCGGTTCTTCGGCGCGGCCCAGGCCACGCTGGAACACATGGGGGCGCCGGCCCACGACGATCCCGAGGTGCTGTTCGAGCTGAGCTCGCTCGACAACGACATCGGCCACGTGCTGGAGGCGCGCGGTCGCCTGGATGCTGCCGCCGTGCACTACCGGCGCATGCTCGCCCGCTGCCGTACGCTGACAGGGTTGGGCTCGCCCAAGGCCGAATGGCTCGAGCACCTCGGCGAGGCGCACAACAACCTCGGCAAGCTGGCGCTCATGCACGGCGACCTGTTGTCGGCCATCCGCGAATACGCCGCGGACGATGCGATCGAGACCCGGCTGAACGACGCCCACCCGGACGACAACGACCAGCGCGAGAACACCGCCCGCGTCCGCGCCATCCTCGGGCGCACCTTGCTGCTGGCCGGAGCCGAGGAGCAGGCCGACCGGGCGCTGACGAATGCGCTGGCCACCGTCGAGGCCTTGCACCGCTTCGATCCCTCGCAAAGCCATTTCAAGGAAAAGGTGGGGCTGTATTCGACCCAGCTCGGCCGGCTGCGCCGCCTGCAGGGGCAGCCCGCGGCCGCGGGAACGCTGCTGACCCGGGCAGTGGTCGTGCTCGAGGGGCTGACACGGCAGGATCCGGCTCACACCGGCTGGCGCCAGGATCTCGCCGAGGCGCGCACCGAGCGGGCGACCCTGCTGCAGGCGGACGGCCACGCCGGAGCCGCGCGGGCGGATGCGCAGGCGGCCGCATCCGCGCTCGCCTCCCTGCTGGGCGACCAGCCGGACGAGCGCGGCCTGCTGCTGTCCTACGCCCGCGCCACCCTGCAGTTCGCCGACCTGCAACCGGAGACCGTGGCCGGCCGGTTGCGGCGCGACGTCCTGCAACGGCTGGACGACACACATGGCGCCACCGGAGACGTGCGCCTGCTCGCGCTGCGGATCGAGACGCTGCTGGCACTCGGGCGCGCGGCCGACACACGCCCCTCGGTGCAGCAGTTGTGGCAGGCCGGCTACCGCGAACCGTCGCTGGTGCGGCGGCTCAAGGCGGCGCGCATCCCCTATCCGCCCAACCCGGCGTTCGAACAAAGGCTGCACAGCGTGCTCGGGGAAGGTGCATGGGCGGAAGCCCGCTGACCGCCCAGGGACGGTCCGATCCGGTCACGGCGGCTTCTGCCGCCCCGGCACGGATGCACGCCTGTGGCCAAAACGACCGATACGTCACCGCACCGTAACGGCCTGCGACGTAAACGCATGCAGCGGCCGCACCGGCCGCCCCGCCTCGCGGAGGCTCCCATGTCCAAGCCCCTCAATCCCACAGACGCCACGCAACCCTCCAAGCCGGCGGCCAAGCCGGACCTCGAGCCGCTGAGCCAGACCGACACGCTTGCTTCCACTGATACGCTGCTTTCGCCCAGCACCTCCAGCAACCCGTCGCTGAAGAACAACGAGGTGAAGCAACTGAACACCTAGCAGGCGCGTACGCCGCGGTGGCCACGTGGCCGCCGCGGCACATCGGGTTGATGCCTGGAGCCTCCATGACGCCCCTGGTGATCGGCGTGACCAGCCACCGCGACCTCCCCTCCGCCGACGTGCCGGCCATCCGCCAGTGCGTCCGCAGCTTCATGGAGGCCTTGCGCCGGAGCTTTCCGTCGCTGGAACTGGTAGTGCTCTCTGCGCTGGCCGAAGGCGGCGACCAGCTGGTGGCCGAAGAAGGGTTGCGCCTCGGCGCTAGGCTGATCGCACCGTTGCCGCTGGCCCGCGCCCTGTACGTGGAGGACTTCACCGACGCCGACGCGCGCCTCGCCTTCGAGGCGCTGTGCGAACAGGCGCAAGTGATCGCGCTGCCCACGCTCTGCGGCCACTCCCGCCGCGACGTCAGCAGCCCCGGCACCGCGCGGGACCGGCAGTACGCGCAAGCCGGCGCCTTCATCGCCAGCCACTGCCACATCCTCGTCGCGATCTGGGACGGCCAGGCCTCCACGCGCCTGGGCGGCACCGCGCAGATCGTCCGCTACCACCTCACCGGCGTGCTGCCTGGCCCGCCCCGCCCGGAACACGGCCCGCGCCACCTGCTCGGGGGCGACGAGCGACTGCTCTTCCACGTCCGCTGCGCGCGCGCCGACGTGCCACCGGAGCGGCGCCCGCCGGTCGAGGCCCATTGGTGCCACGCCGCCGCCGACGCACCCGAGCCGCGCATGCCGGCCGCCTTTCGGCAGATGTTCGAACGCATGGCCGAGTTCAACGACGAATGCCTGCGTCATGCCGCCGCCATCGGCACCGGACCCGCGCCGGCCGGCACCTGCACGCCCACGGCCTCTCGCATGGGCATCGAATGCACCTTCCGCGAGGCCGATTGGCTGGCGGTGCACTTCCAGCGTCGGGTACTGCTGGCCATGCGCACGATCTACACCCTTGCGGCGCTGATGGGCATCGCCTTCACCTGCTACGCCCACTTCCACGCGCAGAACGGGCTGATCTACCTGTTCCTGCTGCTGTTCGCGCTGGGCATGGGCGTCACCGTCGTCGCCAAGCGCCGCGGCTGGCATCGCAAGTACCTGGACTACCGCGCGCTCGCCGAGGGCCTGCGCATCCAGTCCTACTGGCGGCGCGCAGGCATCTCGCTGACCCGCGACCACACCTTCGCGCACGACGACTTCCTGCAGCGGCAGAACGTCGAACTGGGCTGGATCCGCAACGTGATGCGTGCGGCCGGCCTCCCGCCGAGCGGCGCGCCGCGCGCCGATGCCACTGCGCTGGCGGCGGTGATCGACGAATGGGTCGGCCGGCCCGGCCGTTCGGGCCAGTTGCACTACTACGAACGCAAGAGCGTCGAATGCGCCGGCCTGCATCGCATCACCGAGGCGATCGGCGCGGTCAGCCTATGGGGCGGCGTGTCGATCAGCGTGCTGCTGGCGGTGTTCGCCCTGCGCCTGGACGACGCGGCCAAAGCCACGCTGGTGGCGGTGATGGGCATCCTCTCCATCATCGCCGCTGTGCGCGAGGCCTACGCCTACCGCAAGGCGGACAAGGTGCTGCTCAAGCAGTACCGCTTCATGGAACGGATCTTCAGCGCGGCGCGCACGGCCCTCGACCGCACGACCGACCCCGCCGAGCAGCGCGCCATCCTGCGCGCACTCGGCCACGCCGCACTCACCGAGCACGCCGAATGGACGCTGATGCAGCGCGAGCGGCAGGTCGAGCACGGCCCGATGTAGCCGCCACCCCACGGGCGGCGGCCAGCCACCGCTGGCCGCGAAGCGCGGGCGCCTCTACTCGACCGTCACCGACTTCGCAAGATTGCGCGGCTGGTCCACGTCGGTGCCGCGCAGCACGGCGACGTGGTAGGCGAGCAGCTGCAGCGGCACGGTGAACACCGCCGGCGCGATGAGGTCGCCGCCGCCGTCGATGCGCAGCGTGATGCCGTTGCCTTCGCCCGCTTCCATCGAGGCGTTGCCGTCGGCGAAGACGATCAGCCGGCCGCCGCGGGCACGCACCTCCTGCAGGTTGGACTTGAGCTTGTCCAGCAGCGGGCCGCTGGGGGCCACCGCGACCACCGGCATCGCCTCGTCGACCAGCGCCAGCGGCCCGTGCTTGAGTTCGCCCGCCGGATACGCCTCGGCGTGGATGTAGGAGATTTCCTTGAGCTTGAGCGAGCCCTCGAGGGCGACCGGGAACTGCGCACCGCGGCCGAGGAACAGGGCATGTTCCAGCGGCACGAACAGCGCCGCCAGCTCGACGATCTGCGGCTCGAGCTTCAGCGCATCCTCGATCGCGCGCGGCAGGTGCGCAAGCTGCGCGCACAGCTCGGCGTAGCGCGCCCCGTCCAGTCCGCGCTGCTCGGCGAGCTTCAGGCACAGCAGGGCCAGCGCGGCGAGCTGGGTGGTGAATGCCTTGGTCGAGGCCACGCCGATCTCGGGGCCGGCGCGGGTCATCAGCCTGAGGTCGGCCTCGCGCACCACCGAGGACTCGGGCACGTTGCAGATCGCCAGCGTGGCGAGGTAGCCGCGCCGGCGCGACTCGCGCATCGCGGCCAGCGTGTCGGCCGTCTCGCCGGATTGCGAAATCGCCACGAACAGCGTGTCCTCCGGCACCACCGCGTCGCGATAGCGGTACTCGCTGGCCACCTCGACGTTGACCGGCAGCCCCGCGTGCTCCTCGATCCAGTACCGGGCGACCAGGCCGGCGTGGTAGCTGGTGCCGCAGGCGACGATGTGCACGCCCTTCACCTTCGCCAGCAGCTCGTCGCCGCCCACGCCGAAGATGTTCGGCAGCACGCCGCGCGGACCGATGCGCGCTTCCAGCGTGTCGTTCACCGCGCGCGGCTGCTCGTGGATCTCCTTCTGCATGTAGTGGCGGTATTCGCCACGCTCGACCGCGTCGGCGGAAAGCTCGCTCTGGTGTACCGCGCGCTCCACCGGTGTGCCGTCCAGGCCGTAGACCTGCACGCTGTCGCGGGTGATCTCCACCACGTCGTCCTCGTCCAGGTAGACCATGCGATTGGTGACCTGGATCAGCGCCTGCGCATCCGAGCCGAGGAAGTTCTCGCCGATGCCCAGGCCCACCAGCAGCGGCGCGCCGCGGCGGGCGCCCACCACGTGCCCGGGCTCGTCGCGGCTGATCACCGCGATCGCGTAGGCGCCCTCCAAGGCACGCACCGTGGCGAGCACCGCCTGGCACAAGGTCATGCCGCCGGCGATGCGCTCCTCGATCAGCGCCGCCATCACTTCGGTGTCGGTCTCGGAGGTGAACACGTGGCCGCGCGCCGAAAGCTCCGCCCGCAGGCTGGCGTAGTTCTCGATGATGCCGTTGTGCACCAGCGCCACGCGGCCGACCATGTGCGGATGCGCGTTGGCCTCGTTGGGCACGCCGTGGGTGGCCCAGCGCGTGTGCGCGATGCCGGTGCCGCCGCACAACGGGTCGGCCAGGTACAGGGCCTCCATCTCGCGCACCTTGCCCTTGGCTCGCACGCGGCGGATGTCGCCGCCGTCGAGCACGGCCAGTCCGGCCGAATCGTAGCCGCGGTATTCGAGTGCCTTGAGGCCGGCGATCAGCAGCGGCGCGACGTCGCGCTGGGCGGTGGCGGCAACGATTCCACACATGGGGCGGGCTTCCTTGGGGACCTGTTCGAGTCTAGTTACGGTGGCGCGAAATCCGCGTCGCGGATCCCTTAGTGCACGCGGCGGCGCAGGTAGTTCAACAGGTCGATGCGGGTGATCAGGCCGAGGAACTGCTCGCCGTCCACCACGATCGCCACGTGCCCGCGGTCGAACACCGGCAGCAGCGCCTGGATCGGCGAATGCACGTCCAGCTTCTGCAGCGAGGTGATCATCGCCGTGGAGACGGGATCGCGGAAGCGGGACTCGTCGGCGTGCACGTGCATCAGCACGTCGGACTCGTCCAGGATACCGACCAGTTTCTGCCCGTCCATCACCGGCAGCTGCGAGACGTCGTACAGCTTCATGCGGGTGTAGGCGGTCATCAGAAGTTCGTTCGGGCCCACCACCACGGTGTCGCGCTGGGCGAACGGACGCAGCAGCAGGTCGCGCAGGTCACCGCGCTGCTCGCGCTCGATGAAGCCGTTGTCGAGCATCCAGTAGTCGTTGTACATCTTGGACAGGTACTTGTTGCCGGTGTCGCAGACCAGCGTGACCACGCGTCGGGGCGCGGCCTGCTCGCGGCAGTACTTCAGCGCGGCGGCGACCAGCGTGCCGGTGGAGGAACCGCCGAGGATGCCTTCCTTCGCCAGCAGCTCGCGCGCGGTGAGGAAGCTCTCCTTGTCGGAAATCGCATACGCCTTCTTCACGCGGGAGAAGTCGCTGATCACCGGCAGGAAATCCTCGCCGATACCCTCGACCATCCAGCTGGCCGACTTGTCCGAGAGCGTGCCCTCGTTGATGTACTGGGCGAGGATCGAACCGACCGGATCGGCCAGCACGATCTCGGTACCCGGCGAGTGCTCGGCGAAGTACTGCGAGAGGCCGGTCATGGTGCCGGAGGAGCCGCAGCCGACCACCACCGCGTCCACGCGCCCGTCCATCTGCTCGAGGATCTCCGGGCCGGTGGTGGCGATGTGCGCGGCCGGATTGTCCGGATTGCCGAACTGGTTGATGAAGTAGGCGCCGGGCGTCTCGCGGGCGATCCGTTCGGCCATGTCCTGGTAGTACTCCGGATGACCCTTGGCGACGTCCGAGCGCGTGAGCACGACCTCGGCGCCCATCGCCTTGAGGTTGAAGATCTTCTCGCGGCTCATCTTGTCCGGCACCACCAGGATCAGGCGGTAGCCCTTCTGCTGCGCGACCAGGGCGAGCCCGAGGCCGGTGTTGCCGGCAGTGCCCTCGACCAGCGTCGCGCCCGGCTTGATCTTGCCGGCGCGCTCGGCCCCCTCGATCATCGACAGGCCGATGCGATCCTTTATCGAGCCGCCGGGATTGGCGCTCTCCAGCTTGAGAAACAGCTCGCACACGCCCGTGTCGAGGCGCTGGGCCTTCACCATCGGGGTGCGCCCGATCAACTCCAGCACGCTTTGGTGAACCGTCATGACGACTCCGTCGTTGGCCGCGCGAGCGCGCTGGCGAAGCGCCGGATGATAACCGAGCCACAGCGTGCGGGCGCTGACGACGAGGCCCTGCGGCCGACCAGGCCGGACACCCGGGATGCCTGGATTCCAGCGAAAACGGCCCCGGCGCTTCTCGGGGAAGGGCCGGGGCCGTCGTGGAAACAGAGGGGGAGATCAGTGCATCAGTGGCGCGCGCGCATCCCACATGCGTTGCAGTCGCTCCTTGGCGTGGAGCTTCTCCTTCTTCATGCCGGCCAAGGTGACATCGTCGATGGGCAGCACGCCGATCTCGGCGTCATGCACCTTGCTCTTGAGTTCGCGGTGGTGCTGGTAGAGCCGACGGAACTCGGCGTCGGCCTTCATGAAGGCTTCCACATCCTCACGCTGCTGGTTTTCGAACATGATCCGACCTCCTCGCGAAAAGAGCGGGCGCGTGATCGGCGCACCCGCGGCGGATGAAGCAGGCGCGCCCACGCCCCCGTATGCGCTTGCGCGACAGGGAATGGAGGGTGCAAGGGGAATGGGCGCATGTTCAGGTCAATGAGCCCCGGGGGCGGATGTCCCGGGGCAGCCTTGACCCTACTCTCGCGTTCCGGGCCACGCAAGCCACCCGCGAAAGCCGCGCCGGCACTCGCCTGCCACGGCTGAGCCCGCTCGCGGCCGGCGCACCGGGCGCGACCGCGCGGTCAGTCGCCCTTGGTGTGCTTCTTGCTCGGCTTGGGTGCCGGCGCGGTGCTTGCGGCGGGCGCCGTCGAACCTTCGCCGCTCTCGATCTGCGAGCGCATCGCGCGCGCCGCCTGGGCGGCAAGTTCGGCCTCGCGCCGTGCCGCACGGGCGACCCTGGCCTGTGCGGCGGCCAGCTTCTTGGCGCGCTCGGCTTCGGCCCGGGCCTGCTCGGCGGCCTGCGAGGCCTCCATGCCCTGTTGCTGCAGCCGGGCGGCCTCCTCCTGCGCCATCTGGTACTGCATGCGCTGGCGCTCGAGCTCCATGCGCGCAGCCTCGGCCTCGCGGCGGCTGGCCTCGAGCAGGATCTGGTCGTGCTCGCGGTCCAGCTGGGCCAGCTTGTTGCGGGCGTCCTGCAGTTGCGCCGCGGCCTTGGCCAGGTCGACGCGGCGCTCGGCCAGGTACAGCGCATGCGCGCGCTCGCTGCGGCCGGCCTCCTCCAGGCGGGCGATGGCGGCACGGGCGAGCGCCTGCTCGGCCAGGGCGTAGGTGCCGAGGGTGGGGTCGTTGGCCAGCTGGTCCAGGCTGGCGTTGAGCCGGCTCACGTCCATGTCGTCCTGGCTGGCCAGGGCGGGGCCGGCCACCAGCAGGGCAAGGGAAAATGCGATGCTCAGGCGTTTCATGGCGGATTACCCTGGTCCTGCGACGGATCCGGCTGCTGTTGCGGGGCGGGCACCGGCTGGAAGCCGTCGCCCTGCGGCAACGGTGCCGACAGCACCGAGGCGGACGGTGCCGGCATGTCCTGCAACGTGGCCGGGGCGCCGTCGCCCCCGGCCGGCGGCGGCGCCGACGCGGCCTGCGCGGGTGCCTGCTCCAGTTGCCGGCGCAGGCGCGCGTTTTCCTCGGTCTTGGACTGGATCTGCGCGCGGGCGCCGCCCAGCTGGGCGCGGGTACGCGCCAGCTCGGCGTCGGCGCGGGCCTCCTCGGCCAGACTGGCGGCGTCGGCGTACTTGTGCGCCGCCATCGCCGCCTGCGCCTGCTGGAACTTGGCCTGGGCGAAGCCCAGATCCACCGGATCGTAGTCGGACGCCCCGGCGTCGCGGGCCGACTGCAGCAGCGCCTGGGCCTGGTTCATCGAGGCATCCGGCGGGGGCACGCTGGCACAACCGGCCAGCAGCGCCAGGGTAAAGACGCCCGCCACCCGGCCGATACGCTTGATGCGCCCCGGTGGCCGGGAAAAGATGTGCACCATCACTCATTCCTCGTGCAGTGTCGCCACGTATTGTGGGCAGGCATAATCGTTGTTTGCAACGCGAAAAGCAGGGGTCCTTCGTGGATATCGGTTATTTCCTCAAGCTGATGGTAGACAAGGGCGCGTCGGACATGTTCCTGACCACGGGCGCCCCGGTGAACATCAAGGTCGAGGGCAAGCTCTACCCGCTCGGCAATACCGGCCTCCCCGGCGGCATGGTCAAGAAGATCGCCTACTCGCTGATGGACGAGGGCCAGGTGCCCCAGTTCGAGCGCGACCTGGAACTGAACATGGCGCTGGCGGTGAAGGAGGCCGGACGCTTCCGTATCAATGTCTTCAAGCAGCGCGGCGAAGTGGGCATGGTCATCCGCGCCATCAAGAGCGAGATCCCCAACATCGAGCAGTTGCAGCTGCCGCCGATCTTCCGCGACCTGATCATGGAGCCGCGCGGCCTGATCCTGGTGGTCGGCGCGACCGGCTCGGGCAAGTCGACCACGCTGGCCGCCATGCTCGACCACCGCAACTCCAACTCGCCCGGCCACATCCTCACCATCGAGGATCCGATCGAGTACCTGCACCGGCACAAGAAGTCGATCATCAACCAGCGCGAAGTGGGCCTGGATACGCACAGCTACCACGAGGCGCTGAAGAACGCGATGCGCGAGGCGCCGGACGTGATCATGATCGGCGAGATCCGTGACACCGACACCATGGAGGCCGCCATTTCCTTCTCGGAAACCGGCCACCTGTGCCTGGCCACGCTGCACTCGAACAACGCCGACCAGACGCTGGAGCGCATTCTCAACTTCTTCCCCGAATCGGCGCACAAGAACGTGCTGATGAACCTGGCGCTCAACCTGCGCGCCGTGATCAGCCAGCGCCTGGTGATCGGCAAGGACGGGCGCCGCGTGCCGGCGGTCGAGGTGCTGCTCAACACCCCGCTGATCCGGGACATGATCCGCCGCGGCCAGATCCACGAGATCAAGGAAGCGATGGACCGCAGCCTGCAGGACGGCATGCAGACCTTCGACCAGTCGCTGTACAAGCTCTACAAGAGCGGCCGCATCGAGCTGGAGGAGGCGCTGGCCAAGGCCGACTCGCGCGACGGCCTGGCGCTGAAGATCCGCCTGTCCGAAGGCGGCGGCGCGGAGGCGACCGAACTGGCCGGGAACGATCCGTACGGTTTGGGCTTCTGAGCCGGCCCGCCAGGGCAAGAACGGAGGGGCGCAGCGATGCGCCCCTTTTCTTTGCGCCCCTCTCCCGGCGGGGAGAGGACGCATGGCAGCGAATCGCCCGCGTTACGGCGCGTCGGGCTGGTGCTCGGGCATGGCCTGCCGGAACGCGTCCAGTTCGTTGCAGGCGGCGTGGATGCGCGCGATCGTCGGCCAGCGCTCCAGCGGCAGCTTCCAGCGCAGCGCGTTGTAGGCCTGCGGCACCAGGCAGGCGTCGGCCAGGCCCGGCGCGTCGCCGTGGCAGTAGCGGCCGGTGGCGGAACTGCCCGCCAGCATCGCCTCCAGCGCGTCGAAGCCGCTCTCGATCCAGTGCCTCGACCAGGCGAGCTTCACGTCCTCGCCGGCGCCCAGCTCGCCTTCGAGGTACTGCAGCACGCGCAGATTGCCGAGCGGATGGATGTCGCAGGCCACCGCCAGCGCCAGCGCACGCACGCGGGCGCGGCTGCGCGCGTCGGCGGGCAGCAGCGGCGGCTCCGGATGGGTCTCCTCCAGGTATTCCATGATCGCCATCGACTGGGTGAGCACGCGTTCGCCATCGCGCAGGCAGGGAATCAGCTGCTGCGGGTTGAGCGCGCGGTAGGCCTCGCCGTGCTGCTCGCCGCCGTCGCGCAACAGGTGCACCGGCTGCGTCTCGTAGGCCAGGCCCTTGAGGTTGAGCGCGATGCGCACGCGGTAGACGGCGCTGGAGCGCCAGTAGCCGTACAGGGTCAGCAGTTCCGACGCCATAGGGGGGTCTCGCCGCGGTGGGAAAGCGCCCAGCATAAACCGACGCTTCCTTGGGCCGCGCCGCGCGCCGTTGCATCCCCGGGGGTCGCGCCGGACAATAGGCGGTTCGCGCCGCCGGAACGGCGCATCCGTTGGTTTTCCGAACCGTTCCCTGCCGAGGAGTTGCGCCGTGACGATCACCCGCATGAGCGATCTGGAGCTGCGCGGCAAGCGCGTGCTGATCCGCGAAGACCTGAACGTGCCGATCGAGCACGGCCGCATCACCTCGACCCAGCGCCTGGATGCCGCGCTGCCGACCATCCGGGCGGCCCGCGACGCCGGCGCCAGGGTGATGGTGATCTCGCACCTGGGTCGCCCGAAGGAAGGCCAATTCGACGAGGAGTCCTCGCTGGCCCCCGTGGCCGCCTGGCTGGGCGAAAAGCTGGGCTCGCCGGTGCGGCTGGTGCGCGACTACCTCGGCGGTGTCGAGGTGGCCGACGGCGAGGTGGTGGTGCTGGAGAACTGCCGCATGAACGTCGGCGAGGGCAAGGACGAGGAGGCGCTTTCCAGGAAGTACGCCGCGCTGTGCGACGTGTTCGTGATGGACGCCTTCGGCACGGCCCACCGCGCGCAGGCCTCCACCCACGGCGTGATCCGGTTCGCCCCGCAGGCGGCGGCCGGCCCGCTGCTGTGCGCGGAGCTGGATGCGCTGGGCAAGGCGCTCGAGCATCCGGCGCATCCGCTGCTGGCCATCGTCGCCGGCTCCAAGGTCTCGACCAAGCTCACCCTGCTCGAGAACCTGATCGGCAAGGTCGACCAGTTGATCGTCGGCGGCGGCATCGCCAACACCTTCATCGCCGCCGCCGGCTACCGTGTCGGCAACTCGCTGTACGAACCCGACCTCATCGATGCGGCCGGGAAGGTGATCGCCGACGCCAAGCACCGTGGCGCCGAAGTGCCGCTGCCGGTGGACGTGGTGGTGGCGCCGGAGTTCTCGGCCAACGCGCCGGCCACGGTCAAGCCGGTCGATGCGGTCACCGACGGCGAGATGATTCTGGACATCGGCCCGGAGACCGCGCGCCGGTACGCCGAGCTGATCGCCCAGGCCGGTACCGTGGTGTGGAACGGGCCGGTGGGCGTGTTCGAGTTCGACGCCTTCGGCAAGGGCACCGAGACGCTGGCGCACGCGATCGCCGGCTCCAGGGCGTTCTCCATCGCCGGCGGCGGCGACACGCTGGCGGCGGTCGACAAGTACGGTATCGCCGACCGGGTGTCCTACATCTCCACCGGCGGCGGGGCCTTCCTGGAGTTTCTCGAAGGCAAGGAGCTGCCCGCGGTCGCCGCGCTGAAGGCGCGTGCGAACGCCTGATGCTCTGCCTGTTCGATCTCGACGGTACCCTGATCGACTCCGAGCACGGGATCACCGCGTGCGTGAAGCACGCGCTGGAGCGGCTGCGCGTGGCGATCCCGACGGCGGACGAGCTGCGCCGCTGGATCGGCCCGCCGCTGCGGCACAGCTTCGCGCCGCTGCTCGACCACGACGCCGCGCGTATCGAGGCGGCGGTCGAGCACTACCACGAGCGCTTCGACGCGCACGGCTGGCGCGAGCACAGCGTGTATCCGGGCATCGAGCCGCTGGTCGGTCGCCTGCTCGATGCCGGCCACCAGCTCGCCATCGTCACCGGCAAGCCGCACCGGCACGCGTCGCCGATCCTGGCGCAACTGCCGTTCGGCCACGCTTTCCTGCGCCTCTACGGTCCCGATCCGTCCAGCGCGCGCAGCGAGAAGGCCGACCTGATCGCCGCCGCCATGGGTGACTTCGGCGCCCGGGCGGAGGAAACCGTGATGATCGGCGATCGCCACTTCGACATCGAAGGCGCGGTCGCCAACCGCGTGCGCGGCATCGGCGTGCTGTGGGGCTTCGGCAGCCGTACGGAGCTGGAACAGGCCGGCGCCACGGCCATCGCCGCCACCCCGGACGAGCTGGGCACGCTGCTCGGCGCCTGACGTGCGCCTCCCCGGAAGCACGGGGAGCACCGCCGGCCCGTCGTGCGAGGAACGGCGCCCTCTCCCTGCCAGGGAGAGGGCCGCGCTTGCGGCAAGACTCCCTGATCCGCCTGCCGGCACCTCTCCCCGCTCGGCGGGGAAAGGCTCGCCGGGCCGCGGTGGTCAGCCGATCACGCGCTTGACTGCGTCCACCACATGGCTGACGGTGAAGCCGAAGTGCTCGAACAGTTGCGGCGCCGGTGCGGAGGCGCCGAAGCCGGTCATGCCGATGACCTCGCCGTCCAGGCCCACGTACTTGCGCCAGTAGTCGGCGCTGGCCGCTTCCACCGCCACGCGCGCGCGACACCAGGACGGCAGGATGCCCTCGCGGTACTCCAGCGGCTGCTCGTCGAACACCTCGGTGCACGGCATCGAGACCACGCGTACGGGCACGCCCTGCTGGGCGAGCGTGCGCATTGCCTCCATGGCCAGCTCCACCTCCGACCCGGTGGCGATCAGGATGGCCTTGAACTTCGCCTCGGCCGGGTCGGCCAGCACGTAGGCGCCGCGCGCGATGGCGGCAACCTGCGGCTCCGTGCGCTGCTGGTGCTTGAGGTTCTGGCGCGAGAACACCAGGCAGGCCGGGTTGCCCTTGCGCTCGATCGCGACCTTCCACGCCACCGCCGACTCCACCGCGTCGCACGGGCGCCACACCTGGTTGTTCGGGATGTGGCGCAGGCTGGCCAGATGCTCGACCGGCTGGTGGGTGGGGCCGTCCTCGCCCAGGCCGATCGAGTCGTGCGTGTAGACGTGGATCGTGTGGGAAGGAATCAGCGCGCTCATGCGCACCGCGTTGCGCGCGTAGTCGGAGAACACCAGGAAGGTGGCGTCGTAGGGAATGAAGCCGCCGTGCAGCGCCAGGCCGTTGGCGATCGCGGTCATGCCGAACTCGCGCACGCCGTAGTAGACGTAGTTGCCCTGCCCGCCGCTGGCGTCGCCGTTGCCGGCGTCCTTGCTGCCCTTCCACTTGGTCAGGTTGGAGCCGGCGAGATCCGCCGAGCCGCCGATCAGCTCGGGCAGCAGCGGACCGAACGCGTCCAGCGCCATCTGCGAGGCCTTGCGCGAGGCCACCTCGGGGCCTTCGGCCTGCATCTTGGCGATGTAGGCCTGCGATTTCGCCGCCCAATCGGCCGGCAGCTCGCCGGCCAGACGGCGCCGGAACTCGGCGGCGAGCTCCGGGTACGCCTGGGCATAGGCCTCGAGCCTGGCGTTCCAGGCCTGCTCGAGCTCGGCGCCCTTGGCCCTGGCGTCCCAGCCGGCGTAGATCTCGGCCGGGATCTCGAACGGCGGGTGATGCCAGCCCAGCTGCTCGCGTGCGGCGGCGACCTCGTCCTTGCCCAACGGCGCGCCGTGGCTTTCCTCCTTGCCCTGCTTGTGCGGCGCGCCGAAGCCGATGATGGTCTTGCAGCAGATCAGCGTGGGCTTGTCCTGCTGCGCCGTGGCCTGCGCCAGCGCGCGCTTGACCGCGTCGGGATCGTGGCCATCGACGCCACGGATCACGTTCCAGCCGTAGGCCTCGAAGCGCTTGGCGGTGTCGTCGGTGAACCAGCCGTGCACTTCGCCGTCGATGGAGATGCCGTTGTCGTCGTAGATCGCCACCAGCTTGCCCAAGGCCCAGGTACCGGCCAGCGAGCAGACCTCGTGCGAGATGCCTTCCATCAGGCAGCCGTCACCCAGGAACACATAGGTGTGATGATCGACGATGGTGTGGCCGGGGCGGTTGAAGTGCGCGGCCAGCACCTTCTCGGCGAGCGCGAAGCCGACCGCGTTGGCCAGGCCCTGGCCCAGCGGGCCGGTGGTGGTCTCCACGCCGGGGGTGTGGCCGTACTCGGGATGGCCCGCGGTCTTGGAGTGCAGCTGGCGAAAACGCTTCAACTGCTCCATCGGCAGGTCGTAGCCGGCCAGGTGCAGCAACGCGTACTGCAGCATCGAACCGTGGCCGTTGGAGAGCACGAAGCGGTCTCGATCGAACCACCTGGGGTTGGCCGGATTGTGCCTGAGGAAATCGTTCCACAGCACCTCGGCGATGTCGGCCATGCCCATCGGCATGCCCGGATGGCCGGACTTGGCCGCCTCCACGGCGTCCATGGCAAGGGCGCGCACGGCGTTGGCGAGTTCGCGGCGGGTGGTCATCGGTCGAGTCTCCGGGCAAGCGGCAAAGCGCCAATTGTCGCCGATCGCATGGTCACTGTCGCGTGCTCAGGCGAGCGGCGCAGCGGCAGCGCGATTAATTCGCCCTTAACCGCCGGGCCGCCGATACCGCGGAACTTCAGGCTCGCGTGGGTTCAATCCCCGGCGCGCATGCCCCGTGCGCGCCGTCCGGTGCCCCCCGACGGCCGGACGTCCTGATCCCCAAGCGCAGGAGAATTCCATGAACAAGACGCTCCTAGTCCTCAGCCTTGCCTCCGCCGGCCTCGTGGTGACCCCGGTCCACGCCCAGGATGCGGCGGGAGGCAAGTACCAGCCGGACCAGGCAGTCGGCAGCGGCAACTGGTTCATCGACGCCAACGTGGGCCGCACCAGCGGCAACAGCAACGGCGGCTTCGGCAGCGACGCGGGCGATTTCAACTTCTTCAACGGCCATCGCGGACGTCGCACCGGGTACGGCGTGCTGGGCGGCTACCGCTGGAAGGTCGGCCAGGACATCGGCCTCGGCGTCGAGACCGGCTACACCGATCTTGGCAACTACCGCCTGCGCAACGCGTTCAACTCGGACCCGGTGAACCAGCGCTCGACCACCAACGCGCTGCGCGGCTGGCTGGTGGGCGCCAACGCGCGCCTCGCCCTGACCCCGCAGTGGTACCTGGGGGCGCATGCCGGCTGGTTCCGGGCCAACGACAACAACCACCGCTACTACGACACGGCCGCCCAGGAACTGGGCTTCACCGACGGCGACCGCGCCGGGCGCGGCAGCTGGTATGCCGGCATCGGTACCGGCTGGGACATCGACCAGCATTTCGGCATCGGCGTGCAGTACGACTACTTCCATGCCAACGCCGGCCACTACACCAATCCGGCCACGGGCGCACGGGTCGACGGACCCAAGCGTTCCACCGGGATCGTCTCGCTCACCGGTGAGTATCGCTTCTGAACCTCCTGGCGATTGGATGTCTGGACGTCTGTTTGACGAGGCGGCGCGAAGCTTAACGACAAATTACCGAAGCGCTCATGCGCATTGAATCTTTCGGCCGACGACCGCATCCAAGGAACTGCGCGTCGCCTTCCCCCCGACCGGCGCGCACGGCCGTCCTCCCCGCGGCCGCCGACAACAACAGGAGAATCTTCCATGATGAAGAAGACGCTGCTTGCCCTCGCCTTTGCCTCCGCCGGCCTGCTGGCCGTTCCCGCCGCGTTCGCGCAGAGCGCGCCGACCCACACCGACGGCTGGTTCGTCAACGGCAACGTGGGCCGCACCTCGATCGACAAGGGCCCCTACAACGACCACGACACCGGCTACGCCATTGGCGGCGGCTACCGCTGGTCGGTCGACCCGTTCGTGGCGATCGGCGTGGAAGCCGGCTACAACGACCTGGGCAACATCCACGTCAAGAACATCTTCAACAGCAACGACGTGATCGAGCAGGGCCGCTCGCAGTTGCACGGCTGGACCGCCGGCGTGAACGGCCACTTCAACCTGGCGCAGAACTGGTACGTCAGCGCGCGCGGTGGTCTGTACAGCTGGAAGGGCCACGGCCTGAGCAACGACGTCAACCCGGTCCGCAAGAGCCTGGACGACACCAGCTGGTACGCCGGTGCGGGCGTGGGCTACGACTTCAGCAACAACGTGAGCCTGGGCCTGAACTACGACCACTACGATGCCAAGAAGAGCCAGGTGGACCTGAGCACCAACATGGTCTCGGTGAGTGCCGAATACCGGTTCTGATGGAGACCATGGCGCAGGGACGCGCCCTCGTACCCGGATGAAAGGGGCGCCGATTGGCGCCCCTTTCGTTTGTTGCGCATCCCTCGGGGACGACCCATGTGCGGCTCGCCTTGTTTGCACCGACGCGCCGGCAGTGGTCACCCTCGTGCGCTCCGCGACATGGGGCTGCGGCGGCTTTCCTTTGCCTGCCAGTCCACTGGCTTCGCCGCTCAGGCTATTGGCTCCCTCTCCTTGCCGGGGAGAGTTGGGGTGAGGCGTGGGCTCGCGATGGCAATGATTTGCGCGCCAGGGCGCCCGTGGCTGGTCTTGCCGTGTTCGCTCACCCATGTGCTTGCTGGTCCCTCTCCGCCGAGCACCGCATGCCTGTAGGAGCGAGTCTTGCTCGCGATGTTTCTTGCTCTTTGTTCGCTTCGCGGAAGGCCTGCCTCGCGGGGGTGTGTCGTTCTTCCGTGGCTCTCCGCGACCGGGCTCGCCTGCGGCGGGCTTCCGCTGGCCTGCCGGCCAGCGGGTCACTTCTCTTCGCGGGCCCAAGAGACGTCACCAAGAGAAATGGCCTGGGGCAACTCGATGAGGAAGAAGAGCTAGGCGCCCGTACGCCTTGCCGGGCGACGCGGTCGCTTCCAGAGGAGCTACTGCGGCGACCCGCGAGCGCTCGATGACCGAGGCGATGGACAGGCTCGCTGCGCATCGCACGCCCTCAGCCTCCACGCGGCAGGGCGCCGCCCTGGCCCCGGTTCCCGAGCGCCCGCGATGTAGCCGCTATAGCCCCTCTAAGAGCCAGGCGCACCTTGCTGGCCGCAACGGCTCCTAGCTTTTGCCTCACCCCGGGCTCACCCAGGCCGTTTCTCCTGGTGACTTCTCTTTGGGCCAGCAAAGAGAAGTCACTCGAGCGCCGGCAGGCGATCGAAAGCCCGCCGCAGGCGAGCCGCGGCAGCGCCACAGAAGAACGGAACGCCCCGCAAGCAAGCCCCCAGCGAAGCACAAGGAAAAAGAGCATCACGAGCAAGCTCGCTCCAACACGATCGCGGGAGCGCGTCACGGCACGCGAAAAAAAAGAAGGGCGCCCGATGGCGCCCCTCTGCCGAAACGGCTCGGCGGTCGGGTCAGCCGTTCCACTGCCCCAGCGCCGCCAGGCCGTTGTCCTTGGCACGCGCGGCGACGGTCTTCTGCGCCTCGGCGTAATTGCCCTTCATGTCCTTGGCCCAGAGCTTGAGCGCGGCCTGCTGCATGGCGCGACCGTAGGAGAAGGACAGCGGCCACGGGTGCGGGCCGATGCGGTTCATGGCGTTGAGGTGCGCGGTGGCCTGCTCGTCGGTCTGGCCGCCGGAGAGGAACACGATGCCCGGCAGCGAAGCGGGCACGGTGCTCTTGAGCACGCGCACGGTGGCCTCGGCGACGTCCTCGACCTGGGCCTGTTCGGCGCAATTCTTGCCCGGGATGACCATGCTGACCTTGAGGATCACGCCCTCCAGCATCACGTTCTGCTCGTACAGCGCATTGAACAGGCTGCGCAGCACCGCCTCGTGGACTTCGTAGCTGACCTCGATGGTGTGGTCGCCGTCCATGATCACTTCCGGCTCGACCATGGGCACCAGACCGGCCTCCTGGCACAGCGCCGCGTAGCGGGCCAGCGCGTGCATGTTCGCCTCGATCGCGGTGGAGCTCGGGTTCTCTTCGGAGATGTTGATCACCGCACGCCACTTGGCGAACTGCGCGCCGAGCTTGACGTACTCGGCCAGGCGCTCGCGCAGGCCGTCCAGGCCCTCGGTGACCACGTCGCCCGGGAAGCCGGCCAGCGGCACCGGACCCTTGTCGACCTTGATGCCGGGGATGATGCCGTTCTTCTTCATCACCTCGGTGAACGGCACGCCGTCGCGGGTCTTCTGGCGGATGGTCTCGTCGTAGAGGATGGCGCCGGAAATGTGCTCGTTCAGGCCCGGTGTGGTGAGCAGCAGCTCGCGGTAGGCGCGGCGGTTCTCCTCAGTGTTCTCGATGCCGACGGCCTCGAAGCGCTTCCTGATCGTGTTGGTCGATTCGTCGATCGCGATGATACCCTTGCCTGGCGCGACCATCGCCAGGGCGATGCTCTCAAGATCTTCAATGCTCATGAACGACTCCGTGCGTACGAGGCGGTGTCACCGCTATGGATGCGGCCGTCCCGGCGGGCCGGCGGCGGTCAAAGCGCGCGATTATAGCCAGATGTGCCGAAGCCGTCGTGACGGCCCGGCCGGGCGCCTCAGCCCTCGTAGCCCGGCAGGTGGCAGGGCGCCATCACCTTCTGCTGCCCGGCCTTGTCGTCCGGCGCGTTGAATGGCACCACGTAGTAGGTGGCCACCGGGTCGCTGTTGCGGTTGGCGAGCGCGGGGCCATAGCGGAAGTTGGACACCGCGCTCAGCGCCACCTTGCCGAAGTCGGCGTTGGGTACCGCCTTCTCCACCTTCAGGTTACGCGGCACGCCGTCGGAGCCGATCATGTAGCTGACCGCGGCGCAGCCGGGCTCGTTGATGCGCGCGCTGTTGGGAATGTCGATGTCGACCTTCTGGTTGAGCAGGATCCAGTAGTCGTACAGATGCTGCGGATCGACCCGCTGGAGCGATTGCGCCGCCACCGGCAAGCCGGCGGCCAGCAGGGTCGCGAACGCGAGGCGGCGGACGGTCGGTTTCATGGCAACCTCCTGGACGTGGGGCCGCAGTGTAGCGCCGTGGGGACCGGGCGGCCCGTGATGCTCCCACACCCCTGGGCCGTGCCGCGCCGATGGCAGGCGGTCGTCCCGAGCAGAAGCGTCCGGTGGACCCGCCCTGAGCACCAACGCTGCAGGACCGGGCTTGCTCGCGATGCTCTTGGCTCTTGGCGCCCCGCAGTGAAGAAAAAGCATCGCGTGCAAGCTCGCTCCTACCTGGGCGCTGGTGGCCACCCTTCCATGCCGCACCGGCAACGGCGCGCTACAGGTCGCGCAGGCTCTCCACGATGCCCTCGGCGCCCACCAGCAGCAGCTTGAGCGTGTTGGTGCCGCCGCCAGCGCCGACACGGTCCCCCTGGGTGAGCACCACGCGGTCGCCTTCGGCCAGCTTGCCCAGCGCGAACAGCTGGCGCACCGCCTCGCGCGCGTTGGCGGCGCTGCTCTGGCTGACCTCGTTGAAGGCCACCGGCTGCACGTCGCGCAGCAGCAGCATGCGCCGGCGCGCATCGGCACTGGGCGAGAGCGCGAAGATCGGCACCGCGCTGCGGTAGCGCGAAAGCCACTGCGCGGTGGCGCCCGACTCGGTCAGCGCGATCAGCGCCCGCACGCCGAGCTGGCCGGCCAGCACCATCGCGGCCAGCGCGATCGCCTGGTCGGCGCGGTCGAGCCGGTGCGCGATGCCGTTGAGCTCCTCCTTCGGCTCGAACTGCCGTTCGGCGCCCAGGCAGATGCGGCGCATGGCCGCCACGGCGATGTCCGGGTGCGCGCCGGCGGCGGTCTCCTGCGACAGCATCACCGCGTCGGTGCCGTCGATCACCGCGTTGGCGACGTCGAGCACCTCGGCGCGGGTCGGGATCGGCGCGGTCACCATCGACTGCAGCATCTGCGTGGCGGTGATCACGGCGCGGTTGCGCGCCACCGCCTCGCGAATGATCTTCTTCTGCAGGCCGGGCAGCTCGGCGTCGCCGATCTCCACGCCCAGGTCGCCGCGCGCGACCATCACCGCGTCGGAGGCGTCGATGATCTCGCCCAGCACCGCAATGGCGTCGGCGCGCTCGATCTTGGCGACCAGCGCGGCGTGACCGTCGGCCTCGCGCAGCAGCCGGCGCGCCTGCTCCATGTCCTGCGCCGAGCGCACGAACGACACCGCCAGGAAGTCGGCACCGATTTCCGCGGCCAGCTTGATGTCGGCGCGGTCCTTGTCCGACAGCGCCGCGACCGAGAGCCCACCACCCTGGCGGTTGAGCCCCTTGCGGTCGGACAGCCGCCCGCCGATCAGCACCTCGCAGCGCACCTGCGCACCCTCGACCGCGAGCACGCGCAACGCGACCAGTCCGTCGTCCAGCAGCAGCACGTCGCCGGCCGCCACGTCGTTCGGCAGCTCGTGGTAGCTCACGCCCACGCGCGTGGCGTCGCCGGGCGGCGCGCCGGGGGCGCAATCGAGCACGAACGGATCGCCCGGCTGCAGCTCCACCGGCCCGTTGGCGAACTTCTCGATGCGGATCTTGGGGCCCTGCAGGTCGGCCAGGATGCCGACCTCGCGTCCGGCGGCCTCCGCCGCGGCACGGACGGCCATGGCCCGCGCGCGATGGTCCTGCGGCTGGCCATGGGAGAGGTTGAGGCGGACCACGTCCACGCCTTCGGCGATGAGGCGTTCGAGCATGCCCGGCGCATCGGTGGCCGGGCCCAGGGTGGCGACGATCTTGGTACGGCGCAGGGGTTGTTCGGCGTTCATCCCACGAGGCTAGCAGATGCCGGTGACGGCGCGGTCGGGGTGCAATCGTATGCAGTGTGACGGGGCGCAACCGCCCGGCCCCGGCCTTCTCGGGCCACGGCGCCGGCGCGCGAGCCGGCGGCGTGCGACGGGAGGCGCGCAGCGCAGCGCAACCGGGTCGTTCGCCGGATCAGTCGAGCGTGCGCTCGAGCAGCTCGGCGAGGCGCCGGCCGGCCTCGCGCAGACGTTGCTCCTCCAGCGGCCTCCAGCGCGCCACGTAGGCGTCGCCGAGGGTGCGGGCCGGGGGGTAGATGTCGCGGGTCGCCCGGCAGGATGCTTCCGCCCAGGCGGCGTACGACGCGGCTGCGGCTGGCGGCAGCGCGACCGGTCCGCGCGCGTCGAGCTGCCGCGCGTAGTCCTGCCAGGCCAGCCTGCGCGTACCCAGCAGGCCCGAGTCCCACACCTTGTGCAGGTTGCTGCCGTGGCCCTCGAATCGCACCTGGTAGAGGTTGCCGCCCTTGTCGTCGCGGTAGCCGGCATGCAGCGGCTGGTGGATGTCGCCGACGAAGTGCACCACGAACTTCAGCGCCTGGAGCCGACGCGCGTCGCTCTGCCGGCGGTCGCCGAGCACGGCCACGTAATGGGCGAGGCCGGCGACCACGCAGCGTCCGTCGGGGCAGTCGCGCGGCGGCTGGTAATCGCAGCTGCGGTCGTGGAAGTTGACGTAGTGCAGCGCGCGGGTGGCGTGCCACAAGCGCTGCTGCGAGGGATCGTCCTGCAGCTCGTCGGCCCAGGTGGCGACGTCCGCCAGTCGGCGGGTGTGTTCCGGCGCCAGCAGCCGCTCGACCTGCGCCTCGGCTGCCGGGCTGAGATGGCGCTGCGCCAGCTCGGCCACGATGCGGTGGCCGTCCGGCCCCCAGGCATGCGCCTCGGGAACCCGCAGCAGGGCGAGCAGCAGGCAGGCGACGGAGCGGAACGGCAGGGTCATCGCGACACACGCTGGCGAAAGGCCGGCGAGTGTGCCACAGCCTGTCCTCACGCCTCCCGCAGCGGCAGCTTGAAGTAGCGCACGCCGTTGGCTTCGGGCGGCGGCAGGCGCCCGCCGCGGATGTTCGCCTGCAGCGCCGGCCAGAGCAGGCGCGGCGCCGGCAGGCCGGCGTCGCGCTGGCGGCGCGCGGTGACGAACGCGGCCTCCTCGACGCCCTCGCGGATATGGATGTTGTCCCTGCGCTGCTCGTCCAGCGGCACCTCGGCCCGTGGCGCCTGCCCCGACGGCGGGTAGTCGTGGGCGAGGAACATCCGCCGGGCCGGCAGCCCGTAGAGTCGCCACACGGAACGGAACAGCGCCTGCGCATCGCCGCCCGGGAAGTCGCAGCGTGCCGCACCGGCGGCCGGGGAAAACAGCGTGTCGCCGACGAACACCGCGTCGCCGACAAGGTAGCTCACGCTCTCGGGGGTGTGGCCGGGCGTGGCGATCACCCGGATCGCGAGGCGGCCCAGCGGCAGCACGTCACCGTCGTGCAGCAGGCGGTCGAAGGCGCGGCCGTCCAGGTAGGGCTCGTCCGGCGCCAGCCCCAGTCGCGACCGGAAGGTCGCCTGCACGTCCACGATGCCGGCGCCGATGGCCGTTTGCGCGCCGGTGCGCTCCCGCAGCCAGGCGGCGGCCGAAAGGTGGTCGGCGTGGGCATGCGTCTCGAGCAGCCAGCGCAGCGTCGCCCCTTCGTTCGCGGCCGCGGCCAGCAACGTCGCCGCGCTGGCATGGCCTACCTCGCCGCTGGCCGAGTCGAAATCCAGCACCGGGTCGATGATCGCCGCCTCGCCGCTGGCCGGGTCGCGCACCAGGTAGGACCAGGTCGAGGTCGCCGCATGGAAGAACGGCGTGATCTTTGCCTGCATGGCCTTGCCTCCCTCGTCGCGGGACGCCCTGCCGCCACAAGTAGTACGCGCCTCGGCGCGGCGCAAGCGACCGCGGCGTCGTGCCGCGTCGATACCTGCCCAGGCAGCCTGTCTGCGGCGCAAGCGGGCGGGACGTTGTACGGCGTCGTGACCCCTTTCGGCGCTAAAATGGGCGTTTCGGCGACTACGCGTCGCCCCGCCGTTTCATCGAAACCTCAAGAGGACGCTTGCCCATGGCCATCAAGGTCGCCATCAACGGCTTCGGCCGCATCGGCCGCAATGTGCTGCGCGCCGCCGTGCAGAACTTCGCGCAGGACATCGAGATCGTCGCGATCAACGACCTGCTGGAGCCGGACTACCTGGCCTACATGCTGCGCTACGACTCGGTGCACGGCCGCTTCAAGGGCGAGGTCGCCGTGGAGAGCGGGCACCTGGTCGTCAACGGCAAGCGCATCCGCCTGAGCCAGGAGCGCGACCCGGCCAACCTGAAGTGGGACGAGGTGGGCGCCGAGGTGGTGATCGAGTCCACCGGGCTGTTCCTGACCAAGGAGACCTGCCAGAAGCACATCGACGCGGGTGCGAAGAAGGTGATCCAGTCGGCCCCGTCGAAGGACGACACGCCGATGTTCGTCTACGGCGTGAACCACGAAAAGTATGCCGGCGAGGCGATCATCTCCAACGCCTCGTGCACCACCAACTGCCTGGCGCCGCTGGCCAAGGTGCTCAACGACAAGTGGGGCATCAAGCGCGGCCTGATGACCACCGTGCACGCCGCCACCGCCACGCAGAAGACCGTGGACGGACCGAGCAACAAGGACTGGCGCGGCGGCCGCGGCATCCTGGAGAACATCATCCCGTCCTCCACCGGCGCGGCCAAGGCCGTCGGCGTGGTGATCCCCGAGCTCAACAAGAAGCTCACCGGCATGTCCTTCCGCGTGCCGACCTCGGATGTGTCGGTGGTCGACCTCACCGCCGAGCTGGAGCGGCCGGCCAGCTACGCCGAGATCTGCGCCGAGATGAAGGCGCAGTCCGAGGGCGCGCTCAAGGGCATCCTGGGCTACACCGAGGAGAAGGTAGTCGCCACCGACTTCCGCGGCGACGCGCGCACCTCGATCTTCGACGCCGACGCCGGCATCGCGCTCGACCCCACCTTCGTCAAGCTGGTCAGCTGGTACGACAACGAGTGGGGCTACTCCAACAAGTGCCTGGAAATGGTGCGGGTGGTCGCGAAGTAGGGCGGCGCCAGGCCGTATCGACCAAGACACGGAAGGCCGGGCCCCGCCATGGGCCCGGCCTTTTTTCACGGGTGCGTGCCGAGGCTCCGGAAGGCGCCCGCCCCCCGCCAGCAGAGAAGCACTCGGCCGGAGCCGCCCACCAGCGACTGGCTCGCGGTGCAGCGGCAGCAGGAACGACCACCCCACCCGGCAACGCCCGAGGGCACCCGGCTCTTATTTCCCATCGGGTGGCGCCAGGCCATGGCTCTGGTCACTTCTCCTTGCGCCAGCAAGGACAAGTGACCCGCCGGCGGCCAGCGGGAGCCGCAGGCGAGCCCGATCGCGGAGAACTCGCAACAAAGCGGAAGCGAAGGACGGCCGGCCTGAGTGCACACCCGTCCTCCCGGTGTCCTGCCCCTGCGCTTCGTTTGCGGCCTATACTTGGCTAATGATAGGCATTCTCAACAAACCGGCAGGATGGCTGGCGGCCGCCGTGCTCGCCCTCGGCCTTCCCCTCCACGCCCAGCCGCTTCCTTCGCGTAGCGACAGCCCGTCCGAGGCACCGGCACCGGCCACGGTCAGCCAGACCTGGCAGATGCTGGACTACCTGGCGACCGACTACGCCGGCGCCGTCCGCGACGGCCAGGTGAGCAGTGCCTCCGAATACGCCGAGATGCGCGAGTTCGCCGGCACCGTGCAGCGCCGCCTGGCGCAACTGCCGCCGCGACCCGCATCGGCCGAGCTGCAGACGCAGGCCGCGCGGCTGGTGCAGCTGATCGAGGCCAGGGCGGGCACGCGCGAGGTGGCGGCGCAGGCGCATGCGCTGGCCGACGGCCTGCTTGCCGCCTACCCCGTCCCCACCGCACCGGCGCACGCACCCGACCTCGCCCGCGGCGCCGCGCTGTACGGGCAGACCTGCGCCGCCTGCCACGGCGCCGGCGGCGAGGGCAACGGCCCGGCTGCCGCCGCGCTCGATCCGCCGCCGATCGATTTCACCGACCGCGCGCGTGCCGACCAGCGCAGCACGCTCTCGCTGTTCGAGGCGATCAGCCAGGGAGTCCAGGGCACGGCCATGGCCGGCTATGCCGGCCAGTTGCCGGTGGACGACCGCTGGTCGCTGGCCTACTACGTGGGCTCGTTGGCCTATGCCGGGGAGGCGGCCGAAGGGGCGCAGGCCTGGAAGCGCGACGCCCCGGCGCGCGCCCGGCTGGCCAACCTCGACGACCTCTCGCGCGCCCGCGTGGCGCAGCTCGCGCCCGCCCTGGGCGAGCGCGAGGCGCGCGCGATCCTGGGCTACCTGCGCGCGCATCCGCAGGCGCTGCCGCAATCCGCCGGCGGCCTCGTCCTGGCACGCGAGAAGCTGGCCGCGAGCCTGGCCGCGTGGCAGCGCGGCGAACGCGACGAGGCGCAACGGCTGGCGTTGTCCGCCTACCTCGACGGCGTGGAGCCGGTCGAGCCGCAGCTGGACGCGCGCGACGGTCCCCTGCGCGCGCAACTGGAGACGGCGATGGGCGCCTACCGCAGCGCGGTCGGCGGCGGCGCGGCCGGTGCCGACGTGCTGGCCCGGCAGCAGGCCGCCGACGCCTTGCTGCAGCGCGCCCAGGCCACCCTGGCCGGCGGCTCCGCGGACGCCGCCTCGGCCTTCGTCGGCGCCTGGACCATCCTGGTGCGCGAGGGCCTGGAGGCGCTGCTGGTGGTGGTCGCGCTGCTGGCCTTCCTGCGCAAGGCCGAGCGCCCCGCCATGCTGCGCTACGTGCACGCGGGCTGGACCCTGGCCCTGCTGGCCGGCTTCGCCACCTGGGCGGTGGCGAGCTATGCGGTGGCGATCAGCGGCGCCGGCCGCGAGCTGACCGAGGGACTCTCCTCGCTGTTCGCCGCCGCGGTATTGCTGTGCGTCGGCCTGTGGATGCACCGCAAGAGCGTGGGCGGCCGCTGGCAGGCCTACCTCAAGGCGAAGATGGCGGCGACGCTGGACCGCTCCGCGTGGTTCCTGTTCGGCCTGGCCTTCCTGTCGGTCTACCGCGAGGTGTTCGAGACCATCCTGTTCTACGTGGCCATGTGGAACGAGGGGCCCCGCACCTGGCTGCTCGGCGGCATCGCCGTCGGCGCGCTGACGCTCGCCGTGCTGGCCTGGGTGCTGCTGCGTACCAGCCGGCGGCTGCCGCTGGGCAAGTTCTTCTCGGCCAGTTCGGTGCTGATCGCGCTGCTCGCGGTGGTGCTCACCGGCAAGGGCATCGCCGCGCTGCAGGAGGCCGGCTGGATCGGCGTGCACGTCGCGCCGCTGCCGCGGATCGAGCTGCTGGGCATCTACCCGACCTGGCAGTCGGTCCTGGCGCAGGCGGTGGTGGCGCTGGTGCTCGCGACGGGCTATGCGCTGAACCTGCGTCGCACGCCGCAGCAGGGATAGGCATGCTCGCCCTCTCCCCTTTGGGAGAGAGCCCATCGCATCTGGCGTGAGGACGGGCGCCACGGCTGCGGCGCGCCGTCCCGGCTGCCGGCCCTGCGCCGCCGAGGCCGGCGTCGTGATCGCGGGCATTCGCGCGCCGTTCGGCATGGGCGCCGGGGAGCCGACCTGGCCGAGGGGAATGTCCAGCTCAGGCAGATCGGGCCCACGGGGACTCCTCGAGTCAAGCGATTGCAATGCCTCGCCGGCCGCTGGCGCACGGCGGCCCGCGACCATCGCGCCGCCCCGCATCCCATGCGGTACCGGCTTCCGATCCAGGTAGCCGGCGCGATGCTGCGACAACCGGCCACACTCTCGAAGCGGCGGTTCGCCGCAGCGGGTTGATCCAGGTCAAGCGGGCCGGAGCACGGCGTCCGGAGAATACGCGCAGGCTTTCCTGGACTCCCCCATGCCGAACACCGAGTACTACAACGACAGGGTCGTGCGTCAGTTCCTGCTGGCCGCGGCCGTGTGGGGCATCGTCGGCATGGGCGTCGGCGTGCTCGCCGCCGCGCAGCTGGCGTGGCCCCTGTTCAACTTCGACACGGCCTGGCTGACCTTCAGCCGGATCCGCCCCGACCACACCTTCGGCGTGATCTTCGCCTTCGGCGGCTCGGCGCTGATGGGTACCTGCTACTACGTGGTGCAGCGCACCGGCCACGCGCGGCTGGCGTTCCCCGGGCTGGCGGAGTTCACCTTCTGGGGCTGGCAGCTGATCTGCGTGCTGGCGATGGTGACCATGCCGCTGGGCATCACCCAGAGCAAGGAATACGCCGAGCCCGAATGGTGGATCGACGTACTCATCGCCGTGGTGTGGGTGGCGTTCGGGATCGTTTTCTTCGGCTCGCTGGCGCGCCGGCGCATCCGCCACATCTACGTGGCGAACTGGTACTACGGCGCCTTCATCATCGCCGTGGGCCTGCTGCACATCGTCAACAACCTGGCGATCCCCGTCTCGATGTGGAAGTCCTACCCGATCTACTCGGGCGTGGTCGACGCGATGGTGCAGTGGTGGTACGGCCACAACGCGGTGGCGTTCTTCCTGACCGCCGGTTTCCTCGGGATGATGTACTACTTCGTGCCGCGCCAGGCGCAGCAGCCCCTGTGGAGCTACCGCTTCTCGATCGTGAACTTCTGGGCGCTGATCTCGGTGTACATGTGGGCCGGCTCGCACCACCTGATGTACACCGCCCTGCCGGACTGGGTGCAGTCGGTCGGCATGGCCTTCTCGCTGGTGCTGCTGATGCCGAGCTGGGGCTCGGCGGCGAACGGCCTGATGACCTTCAACGGCTCCTGGCCAAGGCTCAAGACCGATCCTGCCGCCAAGTTCATGGTGCTGGCGCTGGTGTTCTACGCCGGATCGACCTTCGAAGGCTCGATGATGGCGGTCAAGACCGTCAACTCGCTCTCGCACTACACCGACTGGACCGTCGCCCACGTGCACAATGGCGCCCTGGGCTGGGTCGCGATGATCACCATCGGTTCGCTCTACGCGATGGCACCGCGCGCGCTCGGCCGTCCCGCGATGTACTCGCGCAGGCTGATGGAGTGGCACTTCTGGCTGCACGTGTTCGGCGTGGTGCTGTACGTCGGCTCGATGTGGGTCGCCGGCGTCACCGAGGGCGTGATGTGGCGCGCCACCTTGCCCGACGGTTCGCTGAAGTATCCGTTCATCGACAGCCTGCTGGCGATCCAGCCGGCGTACTGGACGCGCTGGGTCGCCGGCGTGGTGATCTTGAGCGGCATGGTGCTGATGGCGTGGAACCTCTGGCGCACCGCCGAGGATGCCCGCGCGCGGTTGATCAAGCCGATTCCCGTGCCGGTTCCCGAGCCCGACCCGCACCAGGTCCCGCAACCGCTGCCGGGGCTTGCCTGATGCGCTCGTCCGTGATCGCCGCTTCGAACCGGCTCCCGCAACGGAAAGGCCGTTCGACCCTGCAAGCCCGACCGCGGCCATCCATGGCCGCACTCCTCAAGTAGAGCGAAAACCGTGGCATACAAGCATTTCGAGGCGATCGAGAAACATGCCGGCCTGCTCGGCATGCTGATCGCCATCATGGTCTCCATCGGCGGCCTGGCCGAGATCACACCGCTGTTCATGGAAGCGCACGCGGTGAAGGCGCCGCTGGGCGTCAGGCCCTACGATCCGCTGCGCCTGGCCGGCAAGGACATCTACGTGCGCGAGGGTTGCTACCTCTGCCACTCGCAGATGATCCGCGCGCTGCGCGCCGAGACCCAGCGCTACGGCCACTTCTCCACGGCGGAGGAATCGGTCTACGACCGTCCGTTCCAATGGGGCTCCAAGCGCACCGGGCCGGACCTGGCGCGCGTGGGCGGCAAGTATTCGGACCAGTGGCAGCGCCTGCACCTGGAGAACCCGCGCCAGGTGGTGCCTCAGTCGAACATGCCGGCCTACCCGTGGCTGGAGCGCGCCACGCTCGACATCGGAGACATCCAGGCGCGCATGCGCACCTTGCGCAAGCTGGGCGATCCCTATACCGACACCGACATCGCCGGCGCCAGGCAGGCGCTGGCCGGCAAGACCGAGATGGACGCGCTGATCGCCTACCTGCAGGGCCTGGGCATACGGAACGAGCCAGTCGGCCAGGTGCCGGTACCGGCCGGGCACGGGGGTGCGCCGTGAACCATCCGATGATGGACCCGTTCTGGGGCCACCTCAGCGGCGCGGTCACCGTGGTGCTGATGGCGGTGTTCATCGGCATCTGGATCTGGGCCTGGCGCAAGCGCCACCGCGCCACCTTCAGGCGCATGAGCGAGCTTCCGATGGAAGACAAGCCCGAGGGCCCGGACACGGGCATTCCGGGCGAAGACGAGAACGACAGCAAAGGCAGGCAGCCGTGAGCGCGGGTTGGTCGTTGTGGGTGATGTTCCTGATCGTGCTGAACATGGGCATCACGTTTTTCCTGTTCCTGTGGGGCCCGCGGGTGAAGATCCCGACGCTGCCCGACCAGACCACCGGCCACGTGTGGGCGCACGGCACCATCCGCGAGGCGGTACGCAAGCTGCCTTTGTGGTGGCTGCTGCTCTCCGGCGCGATGTTCGTGATCGGCGCGATCTACCTGGTGCTCTACCCGGGCTTCGGCAACCACCAGGGTGCGCTCGGCTGGACCGCGCACGGCGAGCTGGCGAAGGCCGAGGCGGCCAACAACGCCAGGCTGGACGAACTGGTGCTGCGCTTCCGCGAATACCCGATCGAGCAGCTGGCCGACGACCCGGCCGCGCAGCAGATGGGCGCGCGCCTGTTCGTCGACAACTGTGCCGCCTGCCACGGCCGCGGCGGCTACGGAAACGTCAAGCTCGGCGCGCCCAGCCTGATCGACGACGACTGGCTCTACGGCGGCAGCGGCAAGGACATCCTGGCCTCCATCCACGACGGCCGCAGCGGCCTGATGCCGCCGTGGGCCAGCCTGGGCGAGGACAACGTGAAGAACCTCGCCAGCTACGTGCTGAGCCTGTCCGGCTCGCCGCACGACGCGGCGCGTGCCGCGGCGGGCAAGCCGCTGTTCGCCACCTGCGCGGCGTGCCACGGCGAGCAGGGCAAGGGCAATCCGGCGCTGGGCGCACCCAACCTGACCGACCGCATCTGGCTGCACGGCGGCAGGTACGAGGACATCGTGCGCACCATCGGCGGCGGCCGCCAGGGCCACATGCCGGCCTGGAACACGCGCCTGAGCGAAGACCAGATCCGCGTGCTGGCCGCCTACGTCTACCACCTCTCACACCAAGGCGATGCGGCAACCCGGACGACCCTCTGAGCCGTCGGCCGCCACGGTGGCCGACGCCTGGTACCGCCAGCCCGTGCTGTGGCTCGGCGCGGCGATCCTGGCCGCCTCGCTGGCCGGCTGCGTGTGGACGGTCGTGCTCGGCTCGCGCCATGCCGACCTGCCGCTCGACGGGGCCCGCCCGCACACGCTGCTGGACATGCCCGTGCATGCCGCGGACCGGGGCGCGGCTGCGCGCGCGCCCCGGCCTGCCACGCCGCACACCGTGCCGGAGCACATGCCGTGAACGCCCTGGGCGCCCACGCCGCCTGGCTGCACCCGCGCCTGGCGGCGCAGGTGATCCGTGCCCGCCGCGATGGCCGGGCGGAGATCGCCCTGCGCGTGGGAGGACTGGCCGATCCGCGCCAGGTGCTGCGCCTGGACGAGCGCCTGCATGCTCTGCCCGGCGTGACTCGCGTGGCGGTCGATGCCCGCGCGCAGCGTGCGCGCGTGGTGTGGGACCCCGAACGCCTCGCCCTGCCGCAATTGCTCGACGCCTTCGCCGCCGTCGGTTGCGCGGTGCGCCCGCTGCGCCGTGAGCAGGTCGAGGATGCCCGCAGCGGCGAGGCGACCGATGCGCTCAAGCGCCTGCTGGTCGCCGGCATGTGCGCGATGCAGGTGATGACCTATGCCTTCGTGATGTACATCGGCGTGGTCGATTTCGTCGACTTCACCACGCGCGGACTGTTCCGCTGGCTCAGCCTGCTCACCACCGCGCCGGTGGTCGCCTACTCGGCGCAGCCCTTCCTCGTCGGCGCCTGGCGCGAGCTGCGTGCGTGCCGGCCCGGCGTCGCCCTGACCGTGGCGCTGGCCGTGCTGCTGACCTTCGGCGCCAGCACGTGGGACACCGTCCGCAGCCACGGCGAGGTCTACTTCGATTCGGTCGCCATGTTCGTGTTCCTGCTGCTGGCGGCGCGCCACGTCGAGCTGTGCGCGCGCCACGCCAGTGGTGCGCTGGGCGAAGCCGCGCGGGACGCCACGCCCCTGCTGGCCGAGCGCCGGCGCGCCGACGGCAGCCTGGAAACCGTGCCGGCGCTGGAACTGCTGCCAGGCGACCGCGTGCGCGTCGCCGAGGGCGGCACCGTACCGGCCGACGGGGTGCTGGAGAGCGTCGAGGCCGAACTGGACGAAGCGCTGCTGTCGGGCGAATCGCGCCCGTGCCGGCGCCGCCGCGGGGACCGGCTGGTCGCCGGCAGCGTCGTGCTCGGCGTAGCGGCGGAACTGCGCGTGGAACACAGCGGCGAGCACACCGCGGCGGCGCGTCTGGGCCGCCTGGCCGGGCGCGCACGCCTGGCGCGCGCCTCCGACCGGAGCGGCGACCGCGAGGCCACCCGCTTCGTGCTGCGTGTGCTGGCGCTCACCGCGTCGACGGCGCTGGCCTGGCTCTGGCTGGACCCGGCCCGCGCGTTCGATGCCGCACTCGCGGTGCTGGTGGTGGCCTGTCCCTGCGCGTTCGCACTGACCCGCCCGGCCGCGCTCACCCGGGCGCTTGCCGTGCTCGCCGGACACGGGGTGCTGGTGGCGGAGCCCGGCGCGCTCGACGCGCTGGCCCGCGTCGACTACGCCCTGTTCGACAAGACCGGCACGCTGACCGTGCCGCGGCTGGATCCCGAGGCGGTCGAGCCGTTGCGCGAAGGTCTGGGGGCCGACGCCGCCCTGCGCCTGGCTGCCGCGCTGGCGCGGGAAAGCACGCACCCGCTCGCCGCCGCACTGGCCGCCGCCTGGAGCGGCGAGACGCCGCCGGTGCACGCGCCGCGCATCGCCGCGGGAGCCGGCATCTGCGGCGACGTGGGCGGACAGGCGCTGCGCCTGGGTCACCCCGACTTCGCGCTGGCCGCCTGCAACGGTGCGGTGCCGGCCAGCGTCGCCGCCACGCTGCTGTTGGCCGATGGCCGTGGGCCCGTCGCAGCCTTTCATCTGGACGAAGCGCCACGCGCCGAGGCAGGCGCCACGCTGCGGGCACTGCGCGACGATGGCGTCGACACCGTACTCGCCAGCGGCGACACGCATGCGCGGGTGGCGGCGACGGCGCATGCGCTGGGCATCACGCACTGGGTCGGCCGGCGATCGCCGCAGGACAAGCTCGCCTTGCTGCAGGCCGCACGTGCGCAGGGCCACCTGACGCTCGCCGTCGGCGACGGCAGCAACGACGCCCCGGCATTGGCCGGCGCGGACGTCTCCGCCGCCCTCGCCACCGGCACGGACCTGGCCCAGGCGCACGCCGACCTGCTGCTGACCCGCGGCCTGGACGGCCTCTGGCAGGCCCGCGCGGTGGCCCGCCGTTTCGCCCGGGTGGTGGCGCAAGGCCGGCGCTGGTCGCTCGGCTACAACCTGCTGGCGATTCCTCTCGCCGCCGCCGGCCTGGTGCCGCCGTGGCTGGCGGCCATCGGCATGTCGGCCAGCTCGCTCGCGGTGGTGCTCAACGCCCTGCGCGTGGGGCGCCCCGGCGGCGCCCCGGCGCTGCGCGCATGAACATCCTGCTGGTGCTGATCCCGGTGACCGGGCTGGTGGTGCTGATCGGCGTGGCGCTGTTCTTCTGGGCCGCCAACCACCAGCAGTTCGACGACCTCGATAGCCCCGCGGTGCTGCCGCTGATGGAGGCCGACCCGAGGCCCGGATCGGCCGACGCCACGCCCACCACAGCTTCCCCCGAGAAACGAGGAAACACCCGATGAAACGACGCCTGTTGGCCTTCGCCCTGCTTGCCCTGGCCGCCGCGCCGAGCTGGGCCGCGTCCGGCTGCTCGACCACCGTCGAGGGCAACGATGCCATGCAGTTCAACCAGAAGCAGATCACGGTGCCCGCCACCTGCAAGCAGTTCACCGTGACGCTCGAGCACGTGGGCAAGCTGCCCAGGGCGGCGATGGGCCACAACCTCGTGATCGCCGCCGCGGCGGACGAGCAGGGCGTGCTCGGCGACGGCTCCAAGGCCGGCCTGGACAACGACTATGTCCAGCCGGGCGACACCCGCATCATCGCGCACACCCGCATCCTCGGCGGTGGCGAAACCGATTCGACCACCTTCGGGACCGCCGCCCTGAAACCGGGCCAGGACTACAGCTTCTTCTGCTCCTTCCCGGGCCATGCCGCCCTGATGAAGGGCACGGTCAGCCTGGCCAAGTAAAATGGTGGGGGGGGGGGGGGGGGGGGGGGGGGGGGGGAGGGGGGGGAGGGGAGGGGAGGAAAACCCAAAAAAAAAAAAAAGAAAAAACCACCGGGGGGGGTTCCTGAAAAGGAAAAGAAGAGAACCCGCGATGG
>NZ_JBBBNY010000008.1:0-148947 GCF_037137055.1 Fulvimonas yonginensis | reverse complement strand
CTGGCTGTCGGTGAAGCGGGACTTCTTCATGGAACCTCCTCGGGAAAGACTACGAGAAAATTCCACTTCTGGGGTCAGCTAATCGGCGGGGGGATTACCGGGAAGCGATGACTTCCTCCAGGATGTGGCCGCGGTGCTGGGTGTGCAGTCACCCGCGCGGCCGCCGGGACGGCCGCGCAAAATCTTGCGTCCCAGCAACGACGCCGCTTTCCTGTCCCCTTTTCTCTTGACAGACCGGATCTCGCTCGTCGAGACTTTGTGAACAGGGTCTCGATCGTTCGCTTGGGGCAGTTGGGAGCGGCGGTCGGGACAGAACAGGGGGCGTTGGTAGAAGCCAGCGCCATGGATAGGCGAGAGCTGCGGCTTGCGTCCCGCAACGGGCGTGCGCTTGCGGAGTGATGGATCACATGTCCGGGCTCGAACAGCTTGAGTCCTTTCTGCGAAAGGACCCCTCCAACGCGGTGCTGGCCTGCGACCTGATGGGTCAGTGGCTCGCCGCCGGGCGTGCGGAACACGCCATCGAGATGCTGGATCTCCTGTCGCCGGGTGCGCGACGGGACCACGGTGTGCGCTTCTACGAGGCCCGCGCCCGCCTGCAGTCGGATGACGCCCCCGCGGCGGCCGACATCCTTCGCGAGCTGCTTGCCGATGGCGCGGACGCACCCGCCATCCATCATGACCTGGCCTACGCTGAATTCGCGCAAGGCCACCTGGAGGCCGCGAGCGAAGCCCTGCAGCCGGCGCTGCACGGCCATCCGCCCTTGCTCGACGCCCAGCGCCTGCAGGCGCGCCTGCTGCATTGGCAAGGTCGCCTGGACGAGGCGCTCAGGACGATCGACGAGGCCTTGGCCGGGCACCCGGGCGATGACGAGGCCACGGGCATCCGCGCCTTGCTGCTCCTCGATCTCAACCGCTTCGACGAAGCCGGGCGGGCCGCGCTGGCGGCACTCTCGCGCGATCCCACGCAACTGGAAGCGGGCATCACTGCCGGCACGCTTGCGCTGTGGCACCAGCGCGTCAATGAAGCCGTCGCGGTCTTCGGCAGGACGGCAAACCGCCACCCGCAAGCGGGCAGGGCACTTGCCGGCCTTGGCCAGGCGCACATGCTGGGCGGGAACATCCCGGAAGCGCGTCGCGTGCTGGAACACGCGACCGCGCGCATGCCGAACCACATCGGCACGTGGCACGCGTTGGCCTGGTGCCAGTTGCTACTGGGCGACCTCGCCTCGGCGCAGGTCAGCTACGAGCTGGCTTTCGCCCTCGACCGTGGTTTCGGCGAAACCCATGGCGGCTTCGCCGTGCTGCATGCACTGCGCGGCAACGTCACGGAAGCCGAAGCGGCGATCGTGCGTGCGCGGCGCCTGGATCCGAACGGCCGCAGCGCGGTCTACGCCCAGGCGTTGCTCGTGCTCGCGGACGGACGTGACGACGAGGCCGCCGCACTGGTGGCGCCGGTCCTGGCGCAGACGCCGGCCTCGCAAGCCACCGATCCACTGGAATTTCTGCGCCGGCTCCGCGCGCAGATGACGAGGACCTGAGGAGAAGCTCCGGCATGGATGCCGACACCGCCATGCACCTGCTTGCGCAGACCCTGCTGACCGCAGCCAAGGTCTCCGCGCCGATCCTGGTTGCGGCGCTGGTCGTGGGCGTGGTGATCTCGATCCTGCAGGTGGTCACGCAAATCCAGGAGATGACGCTCACCTTCATCCCCAAGCTGGTGGTGGTGGTGGTTGTGTTCCTGGGCCTGGGTGCCTGGATGATGTCGGTGGTCGTGGCGTTCGCGCGCCAGATGATCGCGTCGGTAGCGGGGATGTAGCCGTGGCCGGACTGGAGCTCGCCGTCATCCGTTTCGTTCTCGCCGGGGCCCGATTCCTGCCGGTACTGGCCGTGCCTACGCTGACGCCGTTCGCGTTCGTGCCGATCTTCGTGAGGCTGGCCTTGTTGCTCGCGCTGGCGCTGTTGACCGCGAGCGTGGCCCCAGCGCAGGCGGGACTGGCCGGTATCGACCAGCCGATCGCGCTGGGCATGGCCCTGCTCGGCGAGATGGCGATGGGCCTGTCGCTGGCGCTGGCGGTGATGCTGCCCGGTGCGGCGGTGGGGATGGCGGCCAAGGTTGTCGACGTGCAGTCCGGCGCATCGGCGGTGAGCATCTTCAACCCCGCGATGCGGACCGTGGAGTCGATGACCGGCACCGCCATGCAATGGGTCGTGGCGCTGGTGTTCTTCTCGCTCGGGCTGCACCTGTTCCTGCTGCGCTGGGTGCTTGCATCCACGCATTTCGCGCCGCTGGGGAGTGCCGTTCTCGCGGTCACTCCTGGGTCCTTCGTGAATCTGCTCGGCAGCCAATTCCTGCTCGGCCTGGCGGTGGTGGCGCCGGTGATCCTGGGCCTGCTGGGCGTCGATCTGGCAGTCGCCTTCGCCAGTCGTTCGATGCCCCAGGCCAACATCTATTTCGTGGCGCTGCCGCTGAAGATCGCGACCGCGTTCCTGCTGCTCGCCGCCGACCTGCGCTATGCCCCGGAACTTATCGGCCGGGTGTTCTCGCAGGCGTTCGGCGCCATCTCGACCGGAGGGCCGTGAGCCATGTCCGAGAGCGAGCAGAGCAAGACCGAACAGCCGACCCCGTTCCGCCTGCAGGAAGCGCGCAAGCGCGGGCAGGTGCCGCGCAGTGCGGAATTCGGCGGCACGCTGATCCTGCTGGCCTTCAGCGTGACATTGGTGGTGACCTCGGCACGACTGGCCTCCGCCCTTGCCGCTGCATTGCGCGATTGCCTGCAACTGGCCGGGAACGCGCCGGTGGCCGGGGGCGGGCTGGCGCATTGGATTGCCGGGGCGTTTGCGCCGGTGGGGCAGGCGTTGATCCCGCTGGTGCTGGCGGTCGTAGTCGTGGCGGTCGCGGGCAACGTATTGCAGACCGGCTTCGTGTTCAGCACGCATCCGCTCAAGCCGGACTTCACGCGGATGAATCCGGCCCAGGCGCTCAAGCGCCTGTTCGGCATGCGTACCTTGTGGGACCTGGCGAAGCTGAGCTTCAAGGTCGGTGCGTTGGCGCTGCTGGCCTGGTACGCCTTGGGCAAGCTGACGCTGATGGTGGGATCGATGGCACTGGCCAGCCCGGTGCAGTTGCCGCGGTTGACGCTGGCCGTTTTCAGCAGGGTGGCGACCTGGTTGCTGGCGGTGATGGTGCTGCTGGCGATAGCCGACGTGCTGTTCTCGCGCCGGGAATACGTGCGCAAGCTTCGTATGAGCCGACGGGACATCAAGGATGAAACCAAGCGCCACGAAGGCGATCCCAGTATCCGTGCCAAGCGCCGGCGCCTGGCTGCCGAACTGCTCAAGCGTACGCGCGCCATCGGCCGCGTCGCCGAGGCCGACGTGGTGATGACCAACCCCACGCATCTGGCCGTGGCGCTGCGTTACCGTCCGCGCACCATGCGCGCGCCGGTGGTGCTGGCCAAGGGCAGCGATCGCGTCGCCGCGCGCATGCGCAAACTGGCCGAGCGCCACGGCGTGCCGATGCTGCGCTCGCCCGAGCTCGCCCGCGCGCTGTTCCGCGAATGCGGCATCGACGAACCGGTGCCGGCCGAGCTGTTCGGCCAGCTGGCGCCGGTTTACCGCTGGCTCATGGCCCGTCCCGGCAACCGGATCCGCACATGACGCCGCTGCTGCGCCAACTGACGACCGGCAAGCGCGACCTGGCGCTGGTGCTCGGCATGATCGGGATCCTGGTGATCTTGTTCACGCCGATTCCCTCGCCGCTGCTCGACTTCCTGCTGGTGCTGAACTTCAGCGCGGCGTTGCTGGTGTTGCTGATCACCTTCTTCACCGAGACGCCGCTGAGCTTCTCGACCTTCCCGTCGTTGCTGCTCATCACCACGTTGTTCCGCCTGGCGCTGAACATCTCGGCCACCCGCCTGATCCTGGGCCATGGCGAAGCGGGGCGGGTGATCCATGCGATCGGCGCGTTCGTGGTGGCGGGCAACTACGTGATCGGCCTGGTGGTGTTCCTGATCCTGGTCGTGGTCCAGTACGTGGTGGTGACCAACGGCGCCCAGCGCGTGGCCGAGGTCGCGGCGCGCTTCGTGCTGGATTCGATGCCCGGCAAGCAGATGAGCATCGACGCCGACATGAACATGGGCCTGATCGACGAGCACGAGGCCCGCCGGCGCCGCGCGCAGATCGAAAAGGAAGCGAACTTCTACGGTGCGATGGACGGAGCCACCAAGTTCGTCAAGGGGGATGCGATCGCCGGCATCGTGATCATGCTGATCGACGTTGTCGGCGGGCTGACCGTCGGCATGGTGCAGCAGGGCATGGCCTGGGGCGACGCGGCGCAGCGCTACACCCTGCTGACCGTGGGCGATGGCATCGTCACGCAGATTCCGGCGCTGGTGATCGCGGTTGCCACCGGCATCATCATTACCCGCGCGGCCACCGACGCGCAGCTGGGCACGGAGATCGCGCGGCAGGTGCTGTCGAACTCGCGCACACTCGCCATCGTCGCGATAGCACTCGGCGGCCTGCTGGTGCTGCCCGGCCTTCCGGCCTGGCCGGTGGCGGTGGTGCTGGCCGTGGTGGTGGCGGTCGCCTGGTTGGCCGCACGCAATCGCGACAAGGATGAGGTCCAGCCGGAGGAGCCGCCGGCGATACCCGCGAGCCGGGAGGAGGATCTCTACCGGCTGCTGCAAGTCGATGCCATCGAGCTGCGCATCGGTACGGCGTTGGCGGTGGGCTTCCGCGAGAAATCGCTGGACGTGACCGAGCGCATCGCGCTGTTCCGCAAGCAGTTCGCGCTCGACTACGGTTTCGTGATGCCCGCCGTGCAGGTGCGGCAGGATCGCCCGGTCGGCGAGCACGCCTACGAGATCTACTTGCAGGGCGCGCGGGCAGGACAGGGCGAACTGCGGCTGGATGCGCTGTTGGCGATCAACCCGGGCGGCAAGCGCGCGCGGCTCGAAGGGCGCGAAACCCGCGACCCGGCCTACGGCCTGCCGGCGCTGTGGATCGATCCGACGCAGCGACAGTTCGCGCGGGGCGCGGGCTACACGCTGGTCGACCCCGAGACGGTGATGGTCACGCATCTCAGCGAGCTGATGAAGCGCCACGCGGCGGACCTGCTGACCCGCGCCGAGACCGAGCGCCTGGTGCAACGGGTGCGCGAAACCCAGGCTTCGCTGATCGACGAACTGGTGCCGGGGGTGATGTCCTACACCGACATCCAGAAGGTGCTCCAGCAGCTGCTGCGCGAGCAGGTCAGCATCCGCAACATCGACACCGTCCTAGAGGTGCTGGTGGATGCCGGCAAGACGACCAAGCAGGCCGACGAACTGGCCGAACGCGTGCGCGAGCGGCTCGGTCCGTCGATCTGCCAGAAACTCTGCAACCCGCAAGGCGAATTGCATGTGCTGACGCTGGCGCCCGAACTGGAGCGTGCCATCGTGGCGACCGTGCGCCAGCGCGAGGGCAGCGCGGTGCTGCTCAGCGACGCAACGCAGCTGGAAGCGCTGCTGTCGAGCCTGGCCCGCCAGGCCGAGAGCATGATGGGGCGCAACCTGCTGCCGGTGCTGCTGTGCCCCGGCAGCATTCGGCGCCCGCTGCGGCAGCTGATCCAGCGCAGCCTGCCGCACGTCAGCGTGCTGGCGGTCAGCGAGGTGCCGACCCACGCGGTCGTGCGTGCTTTCGGCACGGTCGCCGCCAGCATCCCGGCAGCGGCCTGAGGAGAACAGGAGAACCATGGACACCACCATCGCAGGCATCACGCGTTACCTGGGCCAGGACGTCGATGCGCTCAACGTGGCGAGCCAGAACATCGCCAACCTGCGCACGCCCGGCTACCGCGCGCAGAAGCTGATGCCCGACTTCCACAACGCGCTCGCCGGGCCGCAGGTCCGCCTGGACATGGGCAACGGTGCGCTCGAACAGACCGGGCGCCCGCTGGATGTCGCACTGCAGGGCCCGGGTTTCTTCACGGTGGACGCCGGTGGCAGCACGCTGCTGCTGCGCGCCGGCCAGCTGGGCATCGACAGCCAGGGGCGATTGGTCGATCCGGCCGGGCACCCGGTGCTTGGGCAGTCAGGCTCGATCACGCTCGGTCCGTCGGCGAGGATCCGCGCGGACGGCACGGTGATCGACGGTGGGCGCGTGGTCGACCGCCTGCGCATCGTCGAGGTTGCGCAGCCCGAGCAACTGCACGACCTGGGCGGTGGCCTGTACGCCTATGCCGGTCCCACGCAGGACTGGAACGGCACGCTGCATGTGGGCGCGCTGGAGCAGTCCAACGTCGACCCTGGCAACGAGATGGTGCGGCTGATGGAAATCACCCGCCACGCGCAATCGCTGCAGCACGCAATGGAAGCCTACGACCAGGTGCTGCAGGCAGGCATCAACCACATCGGCGAGAACGGCTGAAGGGACTCCCATGATCGACGCGCTCTACATCGCCGCCTCCGGGCTGCAGGGTTCGCAGACCCAGATCGACACGATCTCCAACAACCTGGCGAACATGCAGACGCCGGGCTTCAAGCAGTCCCACGTCAACTTCGCCAACGTGGCGGCGCTGTCGCCGGCCCAGGTGCAGCAGGGCGTGCCGGTGGACGGACAGGGTGCGGGCATCGAGGTACTCGATACCCGTGCGGTATTCACCGAAGGCGCGCTCGTCCAGGGCAGCAACCCGCTAGATCTCGCCATCCAGGGCCAAGGCTTCCTGGAGACCATCGACGCGGCCGGCAATCATGTCTACACGCGGGATGGCCAGCTGCACGTGGACAACGAGGGTTACCTGGCCACGGCCGGCGGCAACCGCCTGGCCGATGGCATCCAGATCCCACCCGATGCCCGCGACGTCTCCATCGGTCGCGACGGGCGTATCACGGCGCTACTCGGCAGCGACACCCAACCCAGCGAACTGGGGCAGATCCAGTTGGCGACGTTTGCCTCGCCGGAAGGGCTCGAACAGGTCGACGGCAATGCCTTCGTGCCGACCGAACGGTCGGGCGATCCCACCCTCGGCCATCCGCAGGACGCCGGCTACGGCTCGATCATGCAGGGCATGATCGAGCAGTCGAACGTCGACATGGTGCAGTCGATGACGTCGCTGGTACTGGCGCAGCGCGCCTACCAACTCAACGCCAGAGTTCTGCAGGCCGCGGACGAGATCCTGGACACGATCAACAACCTGCGCCGCTGATCGCCGTGCGATTCCTCGTCCTACTCGCGCTGTCGCTGCTCGCTTCGACCCTGTCCGCCCATGCGGCGGAACAGACGGTGGCGGCTGCGCGCGTGGTGGATGCGGCCAGGGCGGTGCTCCAGGCGCTGCCATTGGGGGCGGACACGCGGCTGGATGTGCAGGTGATCGGCACGCCGGTGGATGCCGTGGTGCCAGCGGGCTCCCTCCGCATCCAGGCGACGCGTCCGGCGGGTCAATGGCCGCGCTCGCGAATAGCGGTGCCGGTGAGACTGCTGGTGGCGGAGCGCCCGGTGAGAACCGAGACGGTCTGGTTCGCGGTGAAAGCGTTGCAGCCCCTGGCGGTCTATACCGCCGATACCGGGCAGGGCACGCCCGCCGAAGCGGTGCAGATCCGGCAGGCAGAAGTGGATATAGCCCAACTGCATGGCAAGCCGGTGCGCACGCTCTCAGCCATGAAGGGGCAGCGCCTGCGTCGCGCGATGTTGGCCGGCACGCCCGTGCTGGAAGAGGATTTCGAGCCGATACCTGCCGTGGATGCGCGCCAGCAGGTAACGGTGCTGGTTCGCTACGGTGCGGTGCGCATGCTGACACGCGGCATGGCCCTGAACGCCGGCGAAGCCGGGCAGATGGTCGCCGTGCTCGCCACTGGCGCGGACAGCCCCGTGCAGGCACGGGTGACAGGCAAAGGAGTGGTGGAAGTTGCGCGCTGAATCGTTGACCTTGGCCGTATCGACCGCGCTGGCGATGGCCCTGGCGGCCGCGCCTGCGGGGGCGCAGTCGCAGGCGCCCGGCTCGCTGATCCAGCCGGACAGTTACCGCGGCCTGACCGCCGACCGGCGCGCACATGCCGTGGGTGACATGCTGACCGTGGTCGTCGTGGAAACGGCGCACGCCAGCGTCAGCGCCAACACCGACGGTTCGCACGACCTGCAACTGGCCGCGCAGGCCCGCACGCCGCGCGGCACCTACCCCTACGGCCTCGGGTTGAGCGGGTCCGACCAGGGCGAGGGGCTGACCTCGCGTGCCGGCACCCTGCAGGCGCAGCTCGCGGTGCGCGTGACCGAGGTGGAGCCCGATGGCCTGCTGCACGTGCGCGGCGAACAATCGGTGACGATCAACGGCGAGCAACAGCACATCGCGCTGAGCGGCATGGTGCGCGAGGAGGACATCCTCGCCTCCAACCTGATCCCGTCCAACCGCATCAGCGACGCGCAGATCGAATTCACCGGCCAGGGCGACGTGTCCGAAGCCCAGCGCCACGGTGCCATCTACCGTTTCATGAAGTGGTTGGGGTTGCTGTGAAAGGCATGCGTATTCTCGGGTTGCTGCTTGCCTTCGTGCCGCTCGTCGCATGGGCGGATGACCATGGCGTGCGATTGAAGGACATCGCGCGCATCCAGGGCGTGCGCGACAATGCACTGACCGGCTACGGCATCGTGATCGGCCTGTCGGGCTCGGGCGACTCGTCCAAGAACCGCGTGACCGTGCAGTCGGTCGCCAACACGCTTAGCCACTACGGCATCAACGTGAGCCCGGACGATCTTTCCACGCGCAACGTGGCGGCGGTGATGGTGACGGCGACGCTGCCTGCCTTCGCCGAGTCGGGCCAGAAGCTCGATGTCGAGGTCTCCTCGCTGGGTGATGCCCGCAGCCTGACCGGCGGCATGCTGCTGCTGACGCCGTTGGACGGGCCGGACGGCAAGCTCTATGCGCTTGCGCAGGGACCCGTTTCGGTCGGCGGCTATGCCGTCGATTCGTTCGGCAGCCTGGCGCAGAAAAACCATCCCACCGTGGGCCGCGTGCCGAACGGTGCGTCCGTCGAGCGTGCCGCGCCGCTGGGCCTGGGTGGCGATGCCGATACGCTGGACGTGGTGCTCTATCAGCCTGATTTCACCACGGCCGAGCGCGTGGCCGAATCGCTCAACCACAATATCCCGGGCGTCAGCGCGGTTGCGCAGGATGCCGGGAAGGTCACCGTGCGCTTCCCGGGACCGCCGGCGAACCTGGTGCGCGCCATCGCGCAGATCGAGAGTGTGCCGGTGGTGCCTGACCAGGTTGCGCGCGTGGTGGTCAACGAGCGCACCGGCAGCGTGGTGGCCGGCGGCGACGTGCGCATCGGCGCGGTGTCGATCACCCAGGGCGATCTGCGCATCGAGGTGCAGACCGACTTCCTCGTGTCGCAGCCCGATGGCGTCTACGTTCGGCCGTCGAGCGGCATCGCCACGGCGGTCGTGCCGCAGAGCACGATCAAGGTGGACGAGCCGCCGGCGCGCTCGGTTTCGATGCCCAGCGGCACCACCGTCACCGAGCTGGTGGCCGCGCTGCACACGATCCACATCAACACGCAGGGGGTCATTGGCATCCTGCAATCGATCAAGGCCGCCGGCGCGCTGCGCGGCGAACTGGTCATCCAGTAACAGGGGGAAGGATGGACATCACGACGGAAGCGGTGCGCCTCGGACTGGACCTGGCGCAGGTCCGGGCCGAGATCGCCAGCGCCAACATCGCCCGCGCGAACGTCCCGGGCGCCACGCTGCAGCGGGCTGATTTCGCCGATGCGCTCGACGTGCTGGGCGCGGCCGCCAAGGGCGATGCCGGGGCCGGAGCACGCATGCAGGCCATTTCACAGCAGTCGCTTCGTAACCAGATCGGGCCCGTGGTCGCCGACGGGACGAGCCTGGACGACCAGGTGGCCGAACTGAGCACCCAGGGGTTGGCCTATCGCGCCCTGACGGATGGGTTGAGCAGGCATTTCGGGCTCATGCAACTGGCGATCAGCGGGAAATAGGGACATGAGTTACGAGGCATTGTTTGCGGTCAGTCGCGGCGGTCTGGATTACGAGCGCACACGCATCGAACGCGCCGCTCGGGATATCGCGGTCGCGAACACGCCCATCGCGCCTGGCCAGGCGACCGCCGCAGGTCGCGCGGGCGATTTCGGCGCGACCCTGGGCCTGGCCCATGGCGAGGAGCGGCTCGTGCGGGACCCCTCCAATCCCATGGCGGACGCGAAGGGCATGGTGCACTACCCCAAGGTCGATCTCGTCGCGGAGATGAGCACGCTCGTTTCGGCCAGCCGTGGCTACGAGGCGGACCTGCGCGCCTTCAATACGCTGCGGAACATGCTCGTGTCCGCACTGAACATCGGAAAGGACCAGGCATGATCGACGCGATCGCTCCCGTATCCGGCGCACTGCCCGCGCCGGAGTTCGCCCCCCGCCCGGTCCGTCCCACGGCCGATTTTTCGCGGCTGGTCGGCGAGGGCCTGGGCGCGCTCAACACCAGCCTCAACGCGGGCGACCAGGCCCTGCGCGCCATGGCGGCCGGCGAGGCCATCCCGCTGCACGACGTGATGATCGCCATGGAGCGCGCGCGCCTGGACCTGCAGTTCGCGGTCGAGGTGCGCAACCGCGTGGTCGAGGCCTACCAGCAACTGACCCAGATGCAGCTTTGAGATGGTGACGGACGTGCCTTCCTTCTTTATCCGGATGACGATGCGCGCGCGCTGGCTGTTCGCGATGGGCCTGCTCGGCATTCTGGCGCTCGCTGGATTCGGCGCCTGGTGGGCGCTGGATCCGGGCTATGCCGCGTTGGCGACCGACCTGCGTCCGGCGGATGCCTCCGAGATCGGCACGGCGCTGTCCGGGTGGGGCATCCCCTACCGCTTCGAGGACGGCGACAAGACCGTGCTGGTGCCGCGCGAGAGCGTCTATTCCACGCGCATGAAGCTGGCTTCTGAAGGTATTCCCCGCGGCGGCAGCGTGGGTTTCGAGGCGTTCAAGGACTCCGACTACGGCGTCACCGAGTTTGCCCAGCGCATCAACTACCAGCGCGCGCTGCAAGGTGAACTCGAACGCACGATCGAAAGCATGCGCGAAGTGCGCTCGGCGAGGGTGCACCTGACCCTCCATCACGCCGACCTGTTCGAGCAGGACCAGGAAGGCTCGAAAGCCTCCGTGAGCCTGGCGCTGCGCGATGGGCAGAAGCTCGGCGCTCGCCAGGTGGCCGGCATCCAGCGGTTGGTGGCCTCGGCCGTTGAAGGACTCGATCCGGCCAATGTGACCTTGCTGGACGAGCAGGGGGCTGCGTTGTCCGGCGGTGCGGATGCACTGGTCGCGGGTGCGCTGGGCGATCGCGAGGATCAGGCTTCGCGGCTGGAGGCCTCCTTGCAGGCGCAGGCGTCCTCGTTGCTGGCTCGCGCGCTGCACCGCAACGACTTCACTGTCTCGGTGGCCGCCCAGCTCAACTACGATCGGGTCAAGCGCGTCGGCAACCATGTGCTTGCCCAGGGCAAGGATGGCCACGGCGTGCTGGTGCGCGAAAAGACCGACTCCAACCGCGCTTCCACAGCGGCCGCCAATGCGAACGGCAGTGTTGCGTCGAGCCGGGAGGTGGAGTACGCGCACGGAACGGAGCAGGAGGAAATCGTCCAGGCGCCAGGGCGCATCGAGCGGATCAGCGTGGGCATCGTGCTGCCGCCCAACGTGCCGGAGGCAAGCTACAAGGAACTTTCCGACGTCGTGGCAGCAGGCATCGGCCTGGATCCTTCCCGGGGCGATCATGTCGAGATGGCGACGGCGGCGACCGTTTCTGCGGCCGGCATGCAAGGTCGCGCGGTGGCGCCGAGTGCCGTATCGGCTGCGCCCCCATCGCATGGGACCCCGCCGGAAGCGCAGGTGAGAGCCACGTTCCGCAGCGGGCTGATCTACTGGATCGGTGGAGGGGCCACGGGCATCGTTTTCCTGCTCGCGCTCGGCGCGCTGCGGCGGCCACGGCCGGCGCGGCTGACCGCGGCCGAACGGCAGGAGACGCTGGCCCGCATCCGCCAATGGATCGAAGCTCCGGAGAGCGCGCCATGAGCCACGACGGCATACGCCAGGCGGCGGTGCTGCTGGCCAGCCTGCACCCGCGCGACCGCGCCTGGATGCGGCGACGGTTGCCAGCTGGCTGGTGGACGCGGCTGAGGCCATTGCTCAGGCAGATCCGCGCTTTGGCCCCGGCGGATGCCGGCGTACTGCGTGATGTCCTGCACGAGGAGCCGGGTACCCGTCCGGAACCACCGGCGCCCGATGTCCTGCTGGCGGGACTCGACGGGCTGTCGCCGGTCTGGATCGCCCGCATGCTCACGGCGTGCGCGCCGGACCACCGCGACATATACCTGTCGGGACGGTCGCCGTCCGACCAGGTTGCGATCGAGCGGGCGCTTCGCGAGGTGCCCGGTTCGCTGCCGCCGAAGCTGGCGGCAACCCTCGCGCACCTCGTCCGCCAGCGCGGCGAGCGTACGCTGATGACGGAGGCCAGCGCGTGAGCGGCGTCCGTAAGCTCGCTTCCGGGGCGGTCAGGATGGGAGCGGCCTCCCGGCCGTTGGACCGGTCGCCCACGGGCCCGGCCATCGCAGTCGACATGCCGCCCGCCGGGGCGGAAGACATCTACAAGCAGGCCTATCTCGAAGGCTTTGCCGCCGGCGAGGAGGATGGTCGCAGGGAAGCGGAGCGACAGGCCAGCGAGTCGCTGAAGCGGCTCGAAGAAGCGCGTTCCGACGTGGAAGCCGTCAGACGAGGCTGGCAGGAAAGCCTGCTGGAGGCCATGGAGCAGTTCACGCGGGCTGCCGAGCGGCAGGCCGAAGCGGTCGAACGGCTCGCAGCGGACGTCGCGGAAATCGCAGTGCGCCGTATCGTCGGGCGCCTGCATGCCGAACGCCGGGCGGTGGAGGCGGCGTGCCGAGAAGCGCTTCGTGACCTGCACATCGAGTCTGCGCAGGTGCGCGTCAGTCCCTGCGACCGTGAGGCGTTCGCCGAAGTACCGACGGGCATCGAACTGGTCGCGGACAGTTCGCTCGAGGCTGGTAGCTGCCTGATACGCTCGTCGCTCGGCGACGTCGACGCCGGCCTTGCTACCCAACTGGCGAACCTGCGTGAGGCGCTGGCCGGTACCCTTGCGGAGGGTCGCCCGTGAGCGCACGGGCGCAGCGTCTAGTCGATGCGGCACGGGATGCCCCGTTCCGTTCGCACTGCGGGCGCGTGGTGGCCTGCAACGGGCTGGTGCTGGAAGCGCGCGGCCCGCGCAGCGCGCTGGGAGACTTGTGTTCGGTCGAGGTGAACGGACGGGGTGCGCTGGATGCCCAGGTCATCGGCTTTCGCGACGATCGCGTGTTGCTGATGCCGTTCGGCGATGCGCAGGGTGTTTCGGTGGGAGCCGTGGTGCGCGCCGGCGGAGGGCAGCGCGACGTAGCCGTCGGCGAGGCGTTGCTCGGCCGGGTGGTCGATGCGCTCGGCCAGCCCATCGACGGCCTTGGACCGATCGAACATACCGCGCAGGTGCCGCTGCACCACGCACCGATCCAACCACTGGAAAGGGCCGAAGTGACCGAAGTGCTGGAGACCGGTGTCCGTTCGATCGACACGCTGGTTACGCTGGGTCGGGGCCAGCGCGTGGGCATCTTCGCCGGCAGCGGTGTCGGCAAGAGCACCTTGCTCGGCATGCTCACACGACAGGCGAAGGCGGACGTGATCGTGGTCGCGATGGTCGGGGAGCGCGGACGCGAGGTGGGCGATTTCATCGCCGAGTCGCTGGGTGAGGAGGGACTCGCCCGCGCGGTGGTGATCGCCGCCACCGCTGACCAGCCGCCGCTGCTGCGTATCCATGCCGTGCATGCCGCGCACGCGACCGCCGAATACTTCCGTGACCAGGGGCTGGACGTGCTGCTGGTGGTCGACTCGATGACGCGCTTCGCCATGGCGCAGCGCGAGATCGGCATTGCCGCTGGCGAGCCGCCCGCGTCGAGGGGCTACCCCCCATCGGTGTTCACCTGGTTGCCACGCATCTTCGAGCGCTGCGGACGGTTGCGTCGCGGTGGCTCCATCACCGCGGTCTACACCGTGCTGGTGGAGGGTGATGACATGAACGAGCCTGTCGCCGACCACATGCGTGCGATCCTCGACGGCCACATCGTGCTGGCGCGCGGACTCGCCGACCGTGGCCAACTGCCGGCCATCGACGTGCTACGGAGCGTAAGCCGCCTGATGGGCCGGCTCGCCACACCCGAGGAAAGAGAGCTCGCGACGCGCACCCGGGCGTTGCTTGCAGCCTACGAGCGTTCGCGCGACCTGATCGGCATGGGCGCCTACCAGTCCGGTCATGATCCGGTGCTGGACGATGCTGTGCGCGTGTTGCCCGAACTGGAACGGCTGTTGCGGCAGAACCCGGACGATCGCAGTTCACGCAAGCAGGCGCTGGCGGCGCTGGTGACCGTCGTCGGGGCAACGGAGGTAGGCGCATGACGACCCGGACAGGGGCAGCCCATACGCTCGCGCTGATGGCCCGCGTGGCCCGGGTCCGCGAGATCCAGGCGAAACAGGCACTCGCCGAGGCCATCGAACGGAAGAACGCGCAGCAGGAGCGCACCCGCGAGGCACACTTGAGGGCCGATCGCTCCGATGTGGCGTTGCAGGCGGCCCTTGAAGGCGCCGTCGTCGATCTCGCACGCTTGCCGTTGCTCCAGGAGCTGTCTGCCCATGTCCAGGCGATGCTGGCCGACGAGAACGCCCAACTGACCGAATGCGAACAGCGCGTAGGCAGTCAGGCGAGCGTCTCCGGGAAACGGGCACGGCTGCGGGAGCGGCTGGAAGAGAAAGCGGCGATCGTCTCCGACGATATCAGGCAGGCAGACGAGGCGCGCCAACTCGAGTTCGCCACCGAGGTCTGGCTGGTCCGGCGCGCCACGGAGGGGCCATGACCCGTATCGATCTGCACCCGGCGCACGCGCAGCCCACGCCCGCCCGTACCGCGGGCAAACCAGATGCTCACCACCCTGAGAGCAAGGATTTCCTCGAGCATGTGCGTGCCGGTACGCCCGCGATGCCTGACCAGGAGCGGCAACCGGATCGGCGGATGCCCACCCCCATGAGCGCGCGTTTCGGGCAAGTGGCGCCAGGGTCCGATCCAGGCATCGGCCCTTCGCAAGCCCCATGGCAGGAGCCCGGCCGCCTCGCTGCAAGCATCCCGCTGGTGGATGCCATCTCGCCGGCTCCAGCTGAGCCGAACCTGGCCTTGCAGGTTGCGCACCACGCGCCGGTCGTGGCCGAGGAAGGCATCCGCGCCAGGGTGTTCGAGCAGCACTGGTTCGCCAACGGCTACCTTTCCTTTATCGATGCTGCTGACTCGCGCATGGCTGGTCCCGGTGGCCGGGCTGTCGTCGCAGGCGCCGGGTGCGCTCCTGTCGTGGAGGCGCCAGGCCCCGTTCCCTCATCGTCCCTCACGTCACAGGAGGGCGTGGATGCCGAGAGCGGCATGCCCTGGCCGGTAATGATCGAAGGGTCGGACCGCGCCATCACCGCACCTGAATCATCGGTCCAGCGTCTGGCACGAGTGCTGGGACCCTTGATCAGCGCGGGGCAGCCGTGGCCCGAGCGGCTGTTGCGCCTCAGCCAGAAGCCCGGTGGCAAGGCGACGATGTGGGTGCGCGATTACGGACTGGTGCCCCAGGCGATCGATCCGCTGGTCGCACACCTGCGGCGAGTGGCTGCTGGGGAAGGCATTGAACTCGAGCGCGTGATGGTCAACGGAGTCGTCGCCTGGCGCGCGGATTCCAGAGGAGAGTCGTGATGGCAGTGGACGCGATTGGAAGTGTGCTGCAGACGCAGGACGCCGCACTTCCCGCCAACTCGAAGATCAACGAACAGGACTTCATCAAGCTGTTCGTCAGCGAACTGCAGTACCAGGACCCGATGCAGCCGATGGACAACGGCCAGTTCCTGACCCAGCTGGCGCAGTTCGTGGGCATCCAGCAACAGCAGCAGACGGTGCAGGGGGTGAACAACCTGCTCGCGCTATCGGCGAGCGGCCAATCGCTGGGCCTGCTCAACCACACCATCCAGTTCGCCAGCGCGGATGGCACTACCGTGGCGACCGGCAGAGTGACGGCCATCCAGTTCGACGCAAACGGTGCCTCGCTGTCGGTGGCCACCTCGGCCTCCAACACGGTGACCGGTATCCGCATGTCGCAGGTCCAGCAGATCACGCCCTGAGGAGCACGACCATGTCGCTGCAATCGCTTTACAACAGCCTGTCCGGCCTTTTCGCGTTCTCCAAAGGTCTGGACACCATCAGCAACAACATCTCGAACATGAATACGCCCGGCTTCCGGGGCAAGGATTCATTTTTCGAGAACGTCATGGGCGAATTCGGCACCCGCATCGAGGGCACGGGTATCCGTACCAGCGAGGGCCAGATCGAACAGACCGGCAACAATACCGATCTGGCGATCAACGGCGAGGGCCTGTTCGTCCTGCGCGATCCCTCTACGGGCAAGTACTTCTACACTCGCGCCGGTCAGTTCCAGTTCGACGCGCAGGGCTATCTGGTCGACACCGTCAGCCAGTACCACGTGCAGGGAATCGACGAGAGCGGGAATCTCGCCGACATCAGCATCACCACGCTGCGTACGTTGCCTGCCCAAGCCACCACCATGGTGGGTGTCACCGGCAATCTTTCGCCTCAGGACACCGACTTCACGATCAACAGTCTCACCGTCTACGACGCCGACGGGAACACCCACACTTACAGCATCAAGCTCACGAACAACGGTTCGACGACGCCTGGCAGATGGAGTGTCGTACTAAGGGACGCGAGCGGGCAGGCGGTCGCCAATGGCGAGATCCGTTTCAGCAGCGACGGCTCGATCAAGGCCGGTTACAACACGATGAGCGTCTCGCTGACGCTTGCGGGCAAGACGCAGGCAGTCACGCTCGATTTCGGCGCGGCCGGATCATTGAGCGGTGCAACGAGCTATCCCGGTGTCGGGTCGAACCTCGTCGCCTCGCCCAAGGACGGGCACTCGGTGGTGGGCGTTGCCTCGTACTCGTTCGACGAGAACGGCGTCCTGCAGCTCAAGTACACCGACCAAGAGACCCGCCAGGGAGCACGCGTGGCCTTGGCCGCCTTTCCGGACGAAAGTTCGCTCGAGCTGCTCAACGGGCGCCTCTACGACGTCGGCTCCGGCCAGCAACGACAGCTGGGCGGGGCCGGCGAGGGCGTGTTCGGGAAGATCGTCGGCGGCAGCCTGGAGATGTCCAACGTGGATCTGGCCCAGGAGCTGGCGGACATGATCGTCATCCAGCGTGGCTACCAGGCCAACTCGCGGGTCATGACCGTCACCAACGACATGCTGCAACAGCTCTATGACTCGACCCATGGCTGACGCCGTTTCCCGCTTCGGCTGGATAGGCCCCACCCGTCGTGCGGCCCTGCGCGAAAGAATCGCCATGCCCGTGCTGGCCTGGCTGGCCGACTGGCGCATGGCCCATGACGGCATCGCGCCGCACGTGGACGACGCACCGGTCGTTCCTTATTCACCGGATGAAGCTTGCGTGCTGCAGGCCGGGCCCGGGCTGCCCAACCTGATGGTCATGGCAGCGCGCGATGAACTGGTGCGGCTCGGCAACTGGTTGGCAGGGATCCACGAAAGCCCTGCGACGCTGTCGTCGGATGTCGGTCGGGCGGCGCTCGAGGATCTCGCACACAGGATTTCGCACCTGGGAGGGCAGGGTGACGTACGCGAGCACGGCGAGATCGCATGGCCTCGAACACTGACGCGCGAGGAGCTTGGCGCCGTTGGGCTGACCTTCGAGGTCGGCGGCGTCACGATCGGTTTGGCCTTGTCACGCGTGGCGGTGGACGTTCTTTGCCCAGCGGACTTCCGGGCGGCCGGAGTCGCTCTGCACCCCCGGGGGGATGCGGCCACAGCGGCGGTCGTGAGCCTGACCGCCGGCCTCGATTTCGGCGCGATCAGCATGCGGGAACTGGGGGACCTGCGCGTGGGCGAGGTGCTCGTTGGCGAATGTTCCCTGGATACGCCCGTCCGGGTGCTGGCACCGGGGGGCGAGGAAATCGGTAGCGCCCGCATGGGGCGCCTCGGCCGTCGCCTGGCCATCACCATGAAATCTTCAATGCAGCAGGGTAATCCATGACCACCGCAACCCTCGTCGAAACCATCGAGCTGTCCGAACTGCCGGTTGCCAAAAAGGGAGGGGAGGGCGTGCCCATGGTCCGGCGCGACCTGGCGTTGCTCGATCACGTCTCGGTGAAGCTGGAGGTCGTGCTCGGCCAGGCTGCCGTGACCGTCAAGGAACTGTTCGAGCTCTCCGAGGGAGACACGCTGGCACTTGATACCGATCTGGACGCCCCCGTCCAGCTGCAACTCGACGGCAAGAGCATCGCCCGCGGGCACTTGGTCGCGGTGGGCGACCACTTCGGCTTGCGGATCACCGAAATCGCCGGATGAAGGTCTCCGTCGGATCGCCGGCCGCCTCGGCCGCAAGGGCGTTACAGGCCATCCCGTATCGCACCGAGTCCCCCGTTACTACGGGCCAGGCTCTGTCGATCTTGGCGACCACCGTCGTCCTGCTGATGGCTGCCGTAGGCGTATTGCTGTGGGCGCGCAAGCGAGGTTGGCTGAGACGCTGGTCGGCAGTCGTGGGTGAAGGCAAGCCAGGCCGGCATGTACCCCGGATTCTGGGACAGGCTCGCCTCGGACAGGCTTCGCGGGCGTTCGTGATCGAAGTGGACGGCTCCCGCTTCGTGGTGGTGGAGTCCTCCAGACAGGTGAGTCTGCGAAGCTTGCCTGAAGGAAAGGCTGGATCAGGGAGTGAGCATGACTAGGTGGCGCAAGGCATGGATGCTCGTGGCAGTCGGCATGCTGGCGGTAGCGATGCCACTGGCTGCAGTGGCCGACCCTTTGCAGGACCTGTTGACCACGGCCTCGACCCAGGACCTCTCGCCAGTCCTGCGTTCGTTCCTCCTGCTCACCTTGCTGTCGCTTGTTCCGCTGCTGCTCATCAGCCTCACGTCGTTCACGCGGATCGTGGTGGTTCTTTCATTGATCCGCAGTGCCTTGGGGTTGCAACAGACACCGCCCAACAGCGTGCTGGTGACCCTTGCGCTGTTCCTGACGCTGTTCACCATGTCCCCCGTTCTGCAGGCCGCCAAGACCGGTGCCCTGGATCCGTACCTGCGCAAGGAGATCGCGGCGCCAGTGGCGCTGGAAAAGGGATTCCAGCCCCTCAAGATGTTCATGCTCAGGCAGACCCGCAAGGAGGACCTGCTGGCGGTGGCCAACATGGCCGGCCATCCCGCGCCCAGGAGCGTTGACGAGGTTTCCGCGATCGAGCTCGTCCCCGCCTTCATGTTGAGCGAGCTGCGCACGGCGTTTCAGATTGGCTTCGTGATCTTTCTGCCGTTCCTGCTGATCGACCTGGTGGTGGCCGCCATTTTGATGGCCTTGGGCATGATCATGGTTCCGCCCTCCACGGTGAGCCTGCCACTGAAGATCCTGCTTTTTCTGCTTACCAACGGCTGGTCGTTGGTCGCCCAGGCCTTGCTGGCGAGCTTCCATCCTGCGTGACGCATGCTGCTGACCGTGGACAGTCCGGAGAGGGAGCTATGGCACCGCTGGATAGGTCAGCGGGAACGAATGGCGCGCGAAGCATTGATCCAGATGCATGCCTCCTGGGCCCGGCTGGTTGCGAAGGACGTATACCTGAAGGTACGCATCAAGGATGCCGAATGGGGCGATTACGTCCAGAACGCCACGGTAGGGCTGATCGAAGCCATCGACCGGTACGAGCCTGGCCGGGGCGTGGACTTCCGCACATATGCCCGGCACCGGGTGCGTGGCGCCGTTTTCAACGGACTACGGCACCTTGCCTCGCAATCTTTCGGCTGCATGGATGCGATGCGCGAGGAGCGCTCGGCCTCGCTGTCGAGCGATGAAGCCGATCCGTTGCTGTCCTTCGTTTCCTGGACGGTCGGCCTGGGTATCGGACACCTCCTGGAAACGGCATCGCTTCATGACGACCGGCAGCAGGGTGAGGACCCCTATGCGAACGCCTCCCGGGACCAGGTGTCCGCGCTCTTGCACGAGGCGGTGAAACAACTGCCGGAGCGGGAAAAATTCGTCCTGACCCTGCATTACTTCCAGCACGTTCCCTTCGTGGAGATCGCCTCCGAGCTGGGCTTGACGAAGGGCCGCGTCTCGCAGATCCACCGCCAGGCAATCCAGACCTTGCGAGTACACATCCGTGCCTCGTTGACGTAGCGGGTCGGAGGCTGGTTTTCGACCCTGTGGCATGCGGTGTCGGAAAGCCCGGGGAAAACCGCCGCCGCTAGCTTGGCCGGATGCGCTCGGCGTCCTGGTCAATGAAGTGGGTACCCTGGCTGGCGGGACTCCTCCTGCTGGCCATGCGTATGTTGTGGCTCGGGGCCTATCCGCTCGATTCGGACGAGCCCCAGCATGCCCACGTGGCCTGGAGCCTGGCGACGGGGGCGTTGCCGTACCGGGGGGCGTTCGACAACCACGGCCCGCTGTTCGGTCTGCTGTACTCGTACTGCATGCGCTGGCTGGGGCCACGGACGGACATTCTGTGGTGGCTGCGCCTGGCGGTGGTGCCGTGGTACGTCCTCGCGCTGCTGTCGACGTGGGTAATGGGGCGTCGGCTGTATCCGCTGGCGGTCGCGGGAGCCGGGGCGCTGCTCGCCGCGCTGATGCAAATCTTCTTCGTGAAGATGGGCGAGTTCCGTACCGATGACCTGTGGACGGCGCTCTGGCTGGCTGCCCTGGCCGTGATCGTGGGCAGGCATCGGTCCCTCTGGCGCGGTTTCGTGGCCGGCCTGTGCATCGGTGCGGCGCTGTCGGTGTCGCAGAAGACCTTGCCGCTGCTTGCCACGGCGCTCGTCTCCGGCCTGGCGGTCGGCCTGGGACGGCCCGTCAAGCGTCCGGATCTGCCCAGGCTGGTGGCGGCTACGGCCGCGGGAGTGGCGCTGATGCCGTTGGCGGTGGTGGCGTGGCTGGCGTGGCAGCGCGACCTCGGCACGGCGTACTACGACGTGGTGGCGTATGGGCTGGCGCCGAACGGCGGCCCCAGCCATCTCTGGCGGCAGGTCCTCTATGCCTTGGTCGCGGCATGCCTCGTCGGCGCCACGGTGCTCCGCCTGCGCGGGCGGCGCGAGCTGGACGACGCTTCGCGGTGGAAGTGGTTCCTGGGCTTGCAGGCGCTGCTTTACGTGCTGCTGATCTGGGTGGCATGGCCCTTGTCGACGCCGCAGGATTTCCTGCCGGTGATCCCGACGGCGATGCTGTCCCTGGCCGGGGCGCTGGGGCCCGCTGCGGTGCCGCGCCTGGGCCCGCGGCGGTGCGCGGCATCGGTCGCCGCGCTGGCCATGCTGGAGCTGGCCCTGCTGTTGCACCATGCGCCGCCCTGGCGCGACGCGCTCGCCGCCGAGCGGTCACGGCTGGCGGTGGTCCTGCGATGCACGGCGCCGTCCGACCCGGTGATGGACGCCAAGAGCGGCGCGATCTTCCGCCCACGCCCGTATTACCCGGTGCTCGAAAGCATCGAGCTGCGGCGCCTGAAGCACGGGCTGGTGCCCGACACGATCGCGCACGCGCTGGTGTCGCACGACACCAAGGTGGTCGTGCCCGAGCGGTTGCCGCCTGCGGATCGGGCCTTCGTCGCGCGCAACTATCTGGCCGGTACCGCGGGAATCTACATGGCGGGCATGGTCCTGCCCGCAGGCACCGACCCGCGAATAAGCATCGAACTTCCGGGCGCCTATGCGCTGAGCGACGGAACGCACCTGGTCCAGGCGCGCATGGATGGTGGCCCGCCCGCGACGCAGTGGAACCTGGATGCCGGTCCGCATCGGCTGGCGGCACCGGGGCAGCGCGATCTCTTCCTTGTCTGGAGCCCGGCCTGGGCATGTGGCTGGAGGCCGGCACCTGGCCGTCACCCGTGAGCGTGGCGCTCGCTTGCGGTCGCGGTGGAGCGAAGCGGGTTTTTGTACGCATCGGACCGGGGGATCGCTCGGCGGCTGAGCGATCCGGTGCGTGCAAGCAGGCAGGCTCCAGTGGGTCGAGCGAGTGCACACCCGGGCCTGACATGCATCGAACGGCATGACCTCTGACCCTGGCCGGTCACGATGAGAGGACTACGCTGCCTGCGCCATCGGATGGATGGCCTATCGATCGGATGGCCGTCGGCGGTGCCTCTCCGGGCAGACAGCCTTGCGCCCGGCAGGCGACCGTCCATTCCCCCATGAGCGCAAAGCCAAACCCCTGGCTGCTCATGGGTCCCCCACGTCGATGAGAAGCAGGTATCCCCATGAACGCATCATCCTCAACTTGTTCGGGTGCATGCCGTCGTTCCGTGTTGCGGAAGCTGGCACGGGTGGCGGTCGTTGGCGTCTGCTGCGCGGCCGGCTCCACCGCGATGGCTGCGGTGACCACCGGCAGGGTGTTCGGCAAGGCGCCGGCGGGAGCCTCGGTACGGGTCAGCAGCCCCGAGTACGGCATCCGGCGCGGGATCCCGGTGAATGCCTCGGGCCGCTACGAGGTCACCTGGTTGCCGATCGGCGTCTACACCGTCGAGGTGGTCGACGGCGGCCAGCCCGTCGCCAAGCACCCGAGCGTGCAGGTCTTCGTGGACCGCGGCTCCAGGGTGGATTTCGATTGCGCACCGGGTCAGTGCCCGGAGATGGCGGCCAGGTAGGCGGGCAGCGCGCTCGACTCGGAACGGAGCGCCGTGCGGCTTCGCGCACGGTCGTCGCGAGGTCAGCCTGAGGGAAGCCCGGCGCCGGGCGTCCGTGAGGACAGGTCGCTGCAAGATGACTTCTGACCCATCGGCAAGCGCTACGTGTCGGATACGCTAGATGCGGTCATCCGGAGACGCCCCAGTCCGCCGGATGCCGCGGATGGTTCTCCGCCCGGCGTGCAGTCCGACGCCCGGCGGGCGGAACCTTCCCCTGATCCATGGGCATACACGCCAAACCCCTGGCGGCCCGTGGCTCTCCCACATCGAACCCAAGAAGAAGGTACATCCCATGAAGAAGTTCCACTCGATGGTCGCGGCCATTGCCGTCTGCGGGCTGCTCGGTTCCGCCGCGGTCCACGCACAGGCCACGGCGGGCGAAGTGTTCGGCAAGGCGCCGGCAGGCGACACGGTCACCGCCAAGAGCACGACCAACGGCACCATGCGCGAGGTCCAGGTGGATGCCAAGGGCCGCTACTCGATCAGGGCACTGCCGGTCGGCGTCTACACCGTGACGCTGTCGGAGAACGGCCAGCCGGTGGCCAAGCACCCGAACGTGCCGGTCATCGTCGGCCGCGGCATCCAGGTCAACTTCGACGGGCAGGCCGCTGGCATGGGCCAGCAGTAAGCACCGCCATCGGCCGCCAAGGCGGCCGATGGCGGTTGAAGAAGCCCGGCACCGCGAGGTGCCGGGCTTTTTTTGCGCACTTCGGTGACGAAGCTTCACCGACGGCAAACGCAAAGCGGCGCCTGAAGCGCCGCTTTGTCGGCCCACAGCAAGACGCCGGTCAGAGCGCTTCGAATACGCCCGCCGCGCCCATGCCGGTGCCGATGCACATGGTCACCATGCCGTACTTCTGCTTGTGCCGGCGCAGGCCGTGCACCAGCGTGGCGACGCGGATGGCGCCGGTGGCGCCGAGCGGGTGGCCGAGCGCGATGGCGCCGCCGAGCGGGTTGACCTTGGCCGGGTCGAGCTCGAGGTCCTTCATCACGGCCAGCGCCTGCGCGGCGAAGGCCTCGTTGAGCTCGATCCAGTCGAGCTGGTCGCGGCGGATGCCGGTGCGCTGGAGCGCAAGTGGAATCGCTTCCTTCGGGCCGATGCCCATCACCTCCGGCGGCACGCCGGCGACCGCGTAGCCGACGAAGCGGGCCAGCGGCTGCAGGTTGTAATCCTTCACCGCCTTTTCGCTGGCCAGCAGCACCGCGCCGGCGCCGTCGGACATCTGGCTCGAGTTGCCGGCGGTGACGGTGCCACCGAACTGGCCGTTGCGGAAGACGGGTTTCAACTTGGCCAGCACCTCCGGCGTGCTGCCCGGGCGCGGGCCTTCGTCCTGGCTGATGACGCGGCTGTCGGTGACGATCGTGTCGTTGGCGAGGTCGGGGTAGTGGTCGTCGAGCTGGAACGGGGTGATCTCGTCCTTGAACTCGCCGGCGGCCTGGGCCGCGAGTGCACGCTCGTGGCTGCGCGCGGCGAAGGCGTCCTGCTCCTCGCGGCTGACCTTCCACTGCTTGGCGACGTTCTCGGCGGTGATGCCCATGCCGTAGGCGATGCCGACGTTTTCGTCCTGGAAGATCGCCGGGTTCATGGCCACCTTGTGGCCCATCATCGGCACCATGCTCATGCTTTCGGTGCCGCCGGCGATCATCAGGTCGGCCTCGCCCAGGCGGATCGCGTCGGCAGCGTACGCCACGGCCTGCAGGCCCGACGAGCAGAAGCGGTTGATGGTGACGCCCGGCACCGTGTGCGGCAGGCCGGCCAGCAGCACGCCGATGCGCGCCACGTTCATGCCTTGCTCGGCCTCGGGCATGGCGCAGCCGATCACCACGTCGCCGATGCGGTGCGGGTCGATGCCCGGCGCCTGCGCCATCACGGCGCGGATCACGTGGGCGAGCAGGTCGTCCGGGCGGGTGTGCTTGAAGACGCCGCGCGGCGCCTTGCCGACCGGCGTGCGGGTGGCGGCGACGATGTAGGCGTCCTGGATGTGCTTGGTCATCGTTTGGCTCCGTCGCGTCGCGCCGGATGGGCGGCGACGCGTGTGGTTGCGTTCGTGGGCGGTGGCGCGGATCAGTTGCGCAGCGGCTTGCCCGTGGTCATGGTGTGGGCGATGCGAGCCTGGGTCTTTTCGGTCCTGGCCAGCTCCACGAAGTGCTTGCGCTCGAGCTTGAGCAGCCAGGCCTCGTCGACCAGCGAGCCGCGCTCGATGCCGCCGCCGCACAGCGTGTCGGCGATGCGGCCGGCGATCGCCACGTCGTGCTCGGAGGCGAAGTAGCCAGCCTGCAGGTTGACCAACGAGGCCTTGAAGGTGGCCGTGCCGGTGTCGCCCGCGACAGGAATCGCGCGGGCAGGCAGCGGCGGGCGCCAGCCGCTTTCGGCCAGGGCCGAGGCGACCTGCCGGGCGACGTAGAGCAGCTCGTAGGCGTTGAACACCACCACGTCGGACTCGCGCAGCAGGCCGAGCTGCTTCGCTTCCAGGGCACTGCCCGACACCTTGGCCATCGCCACGGTCTCGAACACCTTCTTCAATGCCTCGAACGGATCGGCCGGGTTGGTGTAGGCCGCGCGCACGGCCAGCTCCTTCAGGCCGCCGCCGGCGGGCAGCAGGCCCACGCCCGCCTCGACCAGACCGATGTAGCTCTCCAGGGCGGCGACGGTGCGGGCCGAGTGCATCTGGAATTCGCAACCGCCACCCAGGCACAGGCCGCGCACGGCGGCGACCACGGGAACGAGCGCGTGCTTGATCCGCATGCTGGTGCGCTGGAAGTTCCCCACCATGGCCTCGAAGGCATCGAACTTGCCGTCCTTCAAGAGGCCCAGCGCGCCCTTGAGGTCGGCGCCGGCGGAGAACGGCTCGCCGGTCTGCCAGATCACTATCGCCTTGAGCTTTTCCTCCGCCACGCCGATGGCGTGCTGGATGCCGTCGAGCACCTGGTCGTTGACCGTGTTCATCTTGGTCTTGAACGAGAGGATGCCCACGCCGTCGTCGCCGAGCGTCCACAGGCGCACGCCGTCGTTCTCCCACACGGTGGTGCCCTGGTCGAAGCTCTCGCCCAGGATCGCGTCGGGGAAGAGCTGGCGCGCGTAGACCGCGTGCGTGGAGCGCGGCTTGTCGGTGTTCGACGCGGCCGAGTAGGAGCCGGCCTTTCCGTGCACGCCGTTGCGTCCGTCGGTGACCCAGGCGGGCAACGGGGCGTCGCTCATCGCCTTGCCAGCCTGGATGTCCTCGGCGATCCAGCCGGCGACCTGCTGCCAGCCGGCGGCCTGCCAGGTCTCGAACGGGCCCAGTTTCCAGCCGTAGCCCCAGCGGATGGCGAAGTCGACGTCGCGCGCGGTGTCGGCGATGTCGGCCAGGTGGTAGGCGGTGTAGTGGAAGAGGTCGCGGAAGATCGCCCACAGGAACTGCGCCTGCGGGTCGCTCGAGGCGCGCAGCCTGGCGAACTTCTCGGCCGGATCCTTGATCGCCAGGATGGCGGCGACTTCATCCGACGCTTGTTGGGAGGCGGGTTGGTAGTCGGGCTCTTGTGAGGAGTCCGGCCATGGATGGCCGGGGTTTTGCGCAGGACTGCGCAACACGAGAATTTCCTTGCCGACCTTCTTGTAGAAGCCGGCGCCGGTCTTCTGGCCGAGCGCGCCGGCATCGATCAGGCCCTGCAGCACGGCAGGCGTCTTGAAGTACGTGTGCCAGGGATCGTCGGCCAGGGTGTCGCCCATGGTCTTGATCACGTGCGCCATGGTGTCCAGGCCCACCACGTCGGCCGTGCGGTAGGTGGCGCTCTTGGGACGGCCGATGGCCGGGCCGGTCAGCGCGTCGACCGTGTCGAAGCCGAGCTTGAACTGTTCGGTGTGGTGCATGGTGGCCAGCATCGAGAACACGCCGATGCGGTTGCCGATGAAGTTCGGCGTGTCCTTGGCGATCACCACGCCCTTGCCGACCGTCGTGGTCAGGAACGCCACCAGACCATCGATGACCGAGGCGTCGGTGAGCCGGGTCGGGATCAGTTCGACCAGGTGCATGTAGCGCGGCGGGTTGAAGAAGTGCACGCCGCAGAAGCGGTGACGCATCTCCTCGGGCAACGCCTCGGCCAGGGTGTTGATCGACAGGCCCGAGGTGTTGGAGGCGATGACGGCGGTCTTCGACAGGTGGGAGGCGATCTTGCGGTAGAGATCCAGCTTCCAGTCCATCCGCTCGGCGATCGCCTCGATGACCAGGTCGACCTCCTTCAGGTGGTCGAGATCCTCGTCGTAGTTGGCCGGGATGATGGCGGATGCCAGCTCCTTGTCCGCCAGCGGCGCGGGCGAGAGCTTTTTCAGGTTCTCGATGGCCTTGATGGCGATGCCACTCTTGGACCCCTCCCTGGCGGGCAGGTCGAACAGCACGGTCTCGACGCCGGCGTTGGTCAGGTGCGCGGCGATCTGCGCGCCCATGACGCCGGCGCCCAGGACCGCGGCCTTGCGGATGCGTAGCGCGGGATTGGCGGTCATTGCTCTCTCCAGAACGGACAGGAAAAGGGAAACGCTGCGGCCACGCGGCCGGTCGTGGCTCGAAGCTCAGGGATGGCTGAGGCCCGCCGCGGCGAAGCGGATCAGGTGGGCGATGGTCTGCTCGCGATGGGCGGTCTCGCTCACGCCGCTCTTGCGCTGGATCATGCCGAAGCCGGACATGGCGTGAGTCAGCGCGCCGGTGACCAGGTCGATGCGCCAGTACAGCTCCTCGCGCGACAGGTGCGGCAGCAGCCGGGCGAACTCGGCGGTGAACTGGCGCATGACGTGGCCGTAGTTCTCGGACAGGAACTGGCGCAGGTGATCGTCGTGCTCGGCGAAGGCGCGCGCCAGCACGCGCATGAACAGGGAACCGCTGCCGTCGCTGGAGAGCGCCAGGGCAGGGCGGATGAAGGCGTCGAGCACGTCTTCGAGGGTGGTCTGCGGCTGGCCGGCGACCTTGGACAGCGCGGCCAGTCGGTGTGCGTTCAGGGTATCCAGGCGGCGGCGGAACACTTCCTCCACCAGCTTGTCCTTGGAACCGAAGTGGTAGTTCACCGCGGCGAGGTTGACCCCGGCGGCCGCCGTCAGCTGGCGCAACGATGCGCCATCGAAGCCGCGCTGGGCGAACAGCAACTCGGCGGCGGTGAGGATGCGTTCCTTGGTGGAGGCGGAACTGTTCACGCGGACCTCGGCGCGGCGGCCAGGAATCAAACGATCGTTTGAGCATACGCGCGGGGCTCTCGACCCGTCAAACGGCCGTTTGCTTTCACGATCAGTCCGCTTGCGATCGGGCTAGAATCTGTCAAACTTTCGTGAGCTAAATCCGCATTTCGTGTCGGATTTGGCTCTACATTGATCGGCAAGCCTGCCGATAGCCCACTCAGATACCAGTTTTCCGGAGCAGACCATGGCGCTGGAGCGCACCCTTTCCATCATCAAGCCCGATGCCGTCGCCAAGAACGTGATCGGCCAGATCTATACCCGATTCGAGCAGGCCGGCCTGAAGGTCGTCGCGGCGAAGATGAAGCAGCTGTCGCGCAAGGAAGCCGAGGGCTTCTACGCGGTGCACAAGGAGCGCCCGTTCTTCAACGCGCTGGTCGAGTTCATGATCTCCGGCCCGGTGATGATCCAGGTGCTGCAGGGCGAGGGCGCCATCGCCAGGAACCGCGAACTGATGGGCGCCACCAACCCCAAGGACGCCGCGCCGGGCACGATTCGCGCGGATTTCGCCGACTCGATCGACGCCAACGCGGTGCACGGCTCCGACGCCGCCGAAACCGCCAGGATGGAGATCGCCTACTTCTTCGCGGAGACGGAAGTCTCCCCCAGGTAACGTTGAGCGCCCATCGCGGCGCGAAGGTCGAAAGCGGTCCTCCAGAACCGCGCTTTCCAGATGAACCAGGTAGCTGCCACCACCGACAAGGTCAACCTGCTCGACTTCGATCGTCAGGGGCTCCGTGATTTCTTCGCCCAGCTGGGCGAGAAGCCCTATCGCGCCGAGCAGGTGATGAAGTGGATCTACCACCGCCTGGAAGATGATTTCGGCAAGATGACCGACGTGGGCAAGGCGCTGCGCGCCAAGCTCGAGGCCACGTGCTACGTCGGCCCCCCGAAGACGCTGTTCGACAAGGCCGCCGCCGACGGCACGCACAAGTGGCTGCTCGGCATGGACGGCGGCAACGCCGTCGAGGCGGTCTACATTCCCGAGCCCACGCGCGGCACGCTGTGCGTGTCCTCGCAGGTGGGCTGCGGCCTCAACTGCCAGTTCTGCTCGACCGCCACGCAGGGCTTCAACCGCAACCTCGCCGCCTCCGAAGTGATCGGGCAGATGTGGGTGGCGGCCAAGCACCTGGGCAACGTCACGCACCAGAACCGCCGCATCACCAACGTGGTGATGATGGGCATGGGCGAGCCGCTGCTGAACTTCGACAACGTGGTCACGGCGATGAGCCTGATGCGCGACGACCTGGGCTTCGGCCTGGCGTCCAAGCGCGTGACGCTCTCCACCGCGGGCCTGGTGCCGATGATCGACAAGCTGTCCGAGGCGATCGACGTGTCGCTGGCGGTCTCGCTGCACGCGGCCAACGACGAGCTGCGCACGGAGCTCGTGCCGCTCAACAAGCGCTACCCGATCGCCGAGCTGATGGGCGCGTGCCTGCGCTGGATCGAGCGCAGGCCGCGCACCTCGATCACCTTCGAATACACGCTGATGAGGGGCGTGAACGACCAGCCGGAGCACGCCAAGCAGCTGATCAAGCTGATGCGCAAGCTTCCCACCGGCAGCGCCAAGGTCAACCTGATCCCGTTCAACCCCTTCCCGGGCACGCGCTTCGAGCGCTCGGACGCCGACACCATCCGCGCGTTCCAGACCCAGCTGCTCAACGCGAACATCCTCACCATGCTGCGCCGCACGCGCGGCGACGACATCGACGCCGCCTGCGGCCAGCTCAAGGGCCAGGTGCTCGACCGCACCCGCCGGCAGGCCGAGTTCCGCAAACGACTGGGCGAAGGAGTGGCGCATGCGTCTTGATCGCTGGATGGGGGCAGCGCTCGCGCTGGCATTGGCCGGATGCGTCACCACGAGCACCGACGACGGGCTCGGCGGCCGGCTGTCGCAGAACAACAAGGGCCAGGAGGCCGAGGACGCCGCCCGCATCCACACCGAGCTGGGCCAGCAGTACATGGCCAACGGCGACCTGAAGACGGCCATGGAGAAGCTCACCAAGGCCCTGCAGTTCGACGACAACTACGCCCCGGCGCACACGGTGATGGCCGTCCTGGACGAGCGCATCAACCGGCCCGAGCAGGCCGAGCAGCACTACCGCCGCGCGGTACAGCTGGAGCCGGACAAGGGCGGCCCGAACAACAACCTGGGTACCTTCCTGTGCCGCATCGGCAAGGGAGCCGAGGCGATCGGTTACTTCCAGAAGGCGCTCAAGGACCCGTTCTACACGACCCCGGACGTGGCCCTGACCAACGAGGGCATCTGCCAGCTGCGCATGAACGACCGCGCCGGCGCCGAGGCGAGCCTGCGCAAGGCGCTCAGCGCGAACCCGCAGAACGGCGACGCGCTGCTGCACCTGGCCCGGGTGCTCTACCTGGACAACGACGCGTTCCGTGCGCGGGCCTTCATCCAGCGCTTCGAGGCGCTGGGCCAGCCCAGCGCGGAGGCCCTCAAGCTCGGCTACGACATCGAAACCCGCCTGGGCAACACGGACGCTGCCCAGAACTACCGCAGGCGACTGCAGAGCCAGTTCCCGGACTCGGAACAGGCTCGCGCCCTCGACGCACCCGTCAGCCCATGACCCACCAGCAGTCCAATCCAGCCGGATCCACCCACCGCGCGATTGACCTGTTCGCCTACGCGGCGACGATGGATGGCCAGTCGTTCGAGCAGACCAGTTTCGGCGGCCGCCTGCGCGCCGCCCGCGAAGCCCGCGGCTGGGACATCGAAACCTGCGCCCACGCGCTCAAGTTGCCGGCACGCGTGCTGCGCCAGCTGGAAAGCGACCAGCGCGAAGGCATCGACTACGCCGTCTACCTTGCCAGCTACATCACCAAGTACGCCCGCCACCTGGGCCTGGACGAGGCGTCGATCCAGACCGAGCTCGCCGGCCTCAAGCGCACCACGCCCACGCTCGTGGCGACCGGCGGCATCTCGCACTCGCGCTACCTGCTCGAGCGCTACGCCACCGCCGCCACCTACGTGGTACTGACCGCGGTGATCGTGGTGCCGATGATCTGGCTCGGCGTGCGCGGCACGCTGGACCGCGACATGAGCCATCTCTCGCCGCTCGACGCCACCCCGGTCGCGCAGCAGGAGGCGCCGGCCCACGCCACCAGCAGCGCCGTTGCGGCTTCGGCCACGTCCGCTGCCAAGCCCGCCGCCGCGCCCGCGGAGGAGCAGCCGCTGATGGCCTCGATGGCACCGTTCCCGGGGCTGGAAAGCGCGAATCTCGCCGCTTCGCGGCCGGCGCCCGCCGCCTCCGTGCCGGCACCGCTCGCCGGTGGCCACAGCCTCAGCCTGAAGCTGGACGAAGCCAGTTGGGTCGAGGTGGTGGCCGCGGATGGCTCGCGCCTGGAGTACGGCCTGCTGCCCGCCGGTACGGCCCGCAGCTGGCAGAGCGACCAGCCGCTCGACGTGCGCATCGGCAACGCCAGCGGTGCGCGGGTGACCATCGACGGCCAGCCGGTTTCGCTGGACGCGTTCCGTCGCGCCAACGTCGCCCATTTCCGCGTTCACGACGGCAAGCCCGCACCCGCGGGCGCCTGATCCGGCCTACCTCGGCCCGGCGTGCCGGCCGCCCGCGTGGGCGGCGCATCGGGTATGCTTGCGCATTGGCCGGCGTCGTTCGCGCGCGGCCTTGGGCTTTTCCATTTCACTCCGCTCGCGCCCGGCCGGCCTCCCGCGTCGCCGCGGTGCACGCCTCCCACGGATATCTGCATGGCATTCGACGCATACGACGAGTACGAACAGGGCGAACGCGTACAGCAATGGCTGCGCCAGAACGGCCTGTCCATCGCCATCGGCATCGTCATCGGCCTGGTCGCGATCTTCGGCTGGCAGCAGTGGCGCAACCACCAGGCGACGCGCGCGCTGGAGGCCGCCAACCTCTACCAGCAACTGGAGACCGCGGTCGCTGCGGGCAAGGACTCGCAGATCGACCCGCTCGTCGAACGCCTGCAGAAGGACTATGCGAACTCGCCATACGCGGTGTTCGCCGCCAGCGACCGCGCCCAGCGCCAGGTCGAGGCCAACCAGCTGGACAAGGCGCTGGCCTCGCTGCAGTGGGCGCGCGAGCACGTGGGCGACAACGCGCTCAAGCCGCTGATCGAGCTGCGCTTCGCCAAGGTGCAGCTGGCGGCCGGCAAGGCCGGCGAGGCGCTGGCCACGCTCGATGCCGCGAACGCCAAGGGTTACGAGGCGCTGCGCGAGGAACTACGTGGCGACGCGCTGGTCAAGCTTGGTCGCGCGGACGACGCGCGCAAGGCCTACCAGGCGGCGCTGGCCGCGATGGGTGAAGACGCGCCGCAGCGCGCCGCCTTGCAACTCAAACTCGACGATCTGGCCGTGGCCGGGAAGCAGGGTGCATGAAATTCGTGGGCATGAAGCGGGTTGTGTTGATCGCGGTGGCGGGCCTGGTCGCGCTGGCCGGTTGCCATAACGCCAAGAAGGAGAACGTCCAGCCGCCGACGCCGCTGGACAAGGATTTCAAGCCGACCGTGCAGGTCACCCGCCTGTGGCGCGAGAGCGTCGGCGACGGCGCGATGGACACCGGCGTGCGGCTGCGTCCGACCGTGGTCGACGGGGTGCTCTACGCTGACAGCAGCGACGGCAAGCTGGTCGCGCTCGACGCCAACACCGGCAAGACGATCTGGTCCAGGAGCTCGCGCACCCACGGCTGGTTCGGCTGGGGCGACAAGAAGCGCAAGGACGCCTTCTATGCCGGCGGCCCGGCGGTCAGCGGCGACCTGCTCGCCGTCGGCACGCTGGACGGCCACGTCTACGGCATCAACGCGAAGGACGGCAGCCCGCGCTGGGAGGCCACGCTCAAGTCCGAGGTGCTCGCCTCGCCGGTGATCGTGGGTGACCTGGTGGTGGTGCGCACCGGCGACGGGCGCGTCTACGGCCTGGACGCCGGCAGCGGCGAGCGTCGCTGGGTCTACGACCAGTCCAGCGTGCCGCTGCTCAGCCTGCGCGGCAACGGGCCGCTGCTGGTCGCCAACGGCGTGGTGTTCTTCGGCAGCGACGGCGGCCGCCTGGTCGCGCTGCGCCTGGACAACGGCGAGAAGCTGTGGGAGCAGCGCCTGGCCAGCGGCGAGGGCCGCACCGAGATCGAACAGCTCGACGACGCCGATGGCGCGATCCTGCTGGACGGCCGCACGCTCTACGGCGCCGCCTACCATGGCAACCTGCTGGCGGTGGACGGCCCCAGCGGCCGACCGCTGTGGACGCATCCGTTCTCCACCTACGTCTCGCCGGCGGTGCACGGCAACGCGCTGTACGGCGTGGACGACGATTCGCAGGTGTGGTCGTTCGACAAGAACACCGGCGCCGAGGGCTGGAAGAACGACAAGCTCAAGTACCGCTGGCTGAGCGGGCCGGCGGTGCAGGGCGACTACGTGGTGGTCGGCGACGTCGAGGGCTACGTGCACTGGCTGCAGACCGCCGACGGTGCGCTGGCCGCCCGCGTGCGTCTGTCGAAGAAGCCGATCCGCGCCCAGCCGCTGGTGGTGGGCGACATCGTGTACGTCGAGGACGTGGAAGGCCGCATCGGCGCCTACCGCCTCGGCGGCGCGCGCTGAGCGCCTGCAAGGAAAGATGCTGAAGCATGCTGCCCGTCGTCGCCCTGGTCGGTCGCCCCAACGTCGGTAAATCGACCCTCTTCAACGCACTGACGCGCAGCCGCGATGCCCTGGTGGCCGACATGCCGGGCGTCACCCGCGACCGTCACTACGGCGTGTGCCACCTGGGCGCGCGCCCGTTCGTGGTGGTCGACACCGGCGGCCTCTCCGGCGTGGAGGAGGGCATCGACGCGCTCACCGCGCAGCAGGTGCGCCTGGCGATCGACGAGGCGCAACTGCTGGTGTTCGTGGTCGACGCGCGCGACGGCCTGCTGCCGCAGGACCAGGGCATCCTGGGCGAGCTGCGCCGCAGCGGCAAGCCGATCCTGCTGGCCGTGAACAAGACCGACGGCCTCGACGTGCCGCAGGCGCTGGCCGAGTTCGCCCGTTTCGGGCTGGCCGCCACCCTGCCGCTGTCGGCGGCGCACAACCGCGGCACCGAGGACCTGGTCGCCGCGGCGCTGCCGCTGCTGCCGCCGGACGAGGACGAGCCGCCGGAGCACGTCGAGGACGACAGCATCCGCGTCGCCATCGTCGGCCGCCCGAACGCCGGCAAGTCCACCCTGATCAACCGCCTGCTCGGCGAGAACCGGCTGATCGTTTCCGATCTGGCCGGCACTACCCGCGATCCGATCCGCGTGCCGCTCGAACGCGACGGCAAGCGCTACACGCTGATCGACACCGCCGGCGTGCGTCGCAAGGCGCGCGTGGAAGAAGGCGTGGAGAAGTTCAGCGTGATCAAGACGCTGCAGTCGATGGCGGCGGCCCAGGTGGTCGTGCTGATGATCGATGCGCGCGAGAACCTGGCCGACCAGGACCTGACCCTGATCGGCCACGCGGTCGAGGAAGGCCGCGCGCTGGTCATCGCGGTCAACAAGTGGGACGGCATGGATTCCTATCAGCGCGAGCAGTGCCAGCGCACGCTCGAGCGCAAGCTGGTGTTCGTCGACTGGGCCAAGACCGTGTTCATCTCGGCGCTGCACGGCTCGGGGCTGCGCGAGCTGATGCGCGCTGTCGTGCGCGCGCACGCCTCGGCCACGCACCCGTTGGGCTCGGCCGACCTCACCCGCACGCTGGAGAAGGCCTACGAGGCCTACCAGCCGCCGCTGGTGCGCGGCCATGCGCCCAAGCTGCGCTTCGCCCACCCGGGCGGCGCCAACCCGCCGACCATCGTCATCCACGGCAGCCGCACCAAGCACATCGCGCCGGCCTACCGCCGCTACCTCGAGAACTTCTTCCGCAAGCGCTACAAGCTGGAAGGCACGCCCATCCGCATCGAGTTCCGCGACGGCGAGAACCCCTTCGCCGGCCGCCGCAACGTGCTCACCGAAGGCCAGCAGCGCAAGCGCCAGCGCATGATCCGCGAGATGAAGCGGCGCAAGAAGTAGCCGCCGCCACCGACGCCCGCTTTCAGCAGGAGCGAGCCCGCTCCTACGGGGGCTCGAGGCAGGCAAGGTCGCCGGGCACCATGGCGTAGACCGCGGCGTCGTGCGCCTGGTCGCGGATCCACAGCCGGTGGCGCGCGATCGCCTCGAAGCGCGCTCCCGCCCGCTCGGCGACGCGCCGGCTCGCGCGGTTGTCCGGCAGGGCGACGATCTCGATCCGCGCCAGGCCCAGCTGCTCGAAGCCGAAACGGGCCGCAAGGCGGGCGGCGCGCGGCGCGATGCCCTGACCCTGGCGCGACTGGCGCACCCAGTACCCCATCGCCGCGCTGCGGTGCAGGCGGTTGCGCTGGTTCAGTCCGACGCTGCCCAGCAGCGCACCGGTCGCCTGCTCGAACACGCCGAAGGCGAAGTGCTCGTCCGCCGCCCAGCCATCCTGGCAATGGGCGATCCAGGCGCGGGCCTCGGCGAGGTCGTACCCCGCGTGGCACCAGGGCAGCCAGCGGCCGAGGCTTTCGACCGACGCATGAACCGCCTCGTACAGCGCCGGTGCATCCTCCGCGCACCAGGGGCGGATCAGCAGGGGGCCTTCGGGAAGTTCCGTCTCGAAAGGGATGGGCACGGCCGGTCCGTTTGTGCATGCTTGGCGACCCCGGGATAATAGATGCCTTTGCAGAGCAGGCATCAGCCTATGGCCGCACGCATCCTCGACGGCAAACGCATCGCGCAGGAACTGCTGGATCGCGTGGGCCGCCGCGTCGCCGAACGCAAGGCGCAGGGCCTGCCCGAGCCGGGGCTGGCGGTGGTGCTGGTGGGCGACGACGCCGCCTCGTCGGTGTACGTGCGCAACAAGCGCAAGGCCTGCCACCAGGTGGGCTTCCGTTCCTTCGATTTCGACCTGCCGGCCAGCACCACCCAGGCAGAACTGTTCGCGCTGATCGACCGGCTCAATGTCGATCCGGCCGTGCACGGCATCCTGGTGCAGTCGCCGCTGCCGCCGCACATCGACGAGGATGCGCTGGTCGATCGCATCGATGCCGGCAAGGACGTGGACGGCTTCCAGGCGGTGAACGTCGGCCGCCTGGCACTGCGCCGCTTCGGCCTTCGACCGTGCACGCCCAAGGGCGTGATGACCCTGCTCGGGCACACCGACCGCCCGGTGCGCGGCCAGCACGCGGTGGTGGTGGGCGTGTCCAACCACGTCGGCCGCCCGCTGGCGCTGGAACTGCTGATCGCCGGCTGCACCACCACCTGCTGTCATCGCTTCACCCGCGACCTGGAGAGCTACGTGCGCCAGGCCGACATCGTGATCGTCGCGGTGGGCAAGCCGGGGCTGGTCAAGGGCGAGTGGATCAAGCCGGGCGCGGTGGTGATCGACGTTGGCATCAACCGGCTGGACGACGGGCGGCTGGTGGGCGACGTCGAGTTCGCCCCGGCGGCCGAGCGCGCCAGCTGGATCACGCCGGTGCCGGGCGGCGTCGGCCCGATGACCGTGGCCACGCTGATGGAAAACACGCTCGAGGCCGCCGAAGCCCGCGCCTCCCTGTAGGAGCGAGCTCGCTCCTGCACGGCGGTCGTGGCGGTTCGGGAAGGCGATTGTGGCGGGGTAGGGGAGAGGGCGCGTATAATCCCATCTTTGCAGCGAGACCCACCCGCATGCGCATCCTCGCCGAGGCTCTGACCTACGACGACGTGTACCTCGTTCCGGCCCATTCGGCCGTCCTGCCGCGCGACGTCGACACCTCCACCCGGCTCACCCGCAACCTGCGCCTGAACATCCCGATCGTGTCCGCCGCCATGGACACCGTGACCGAGGCGCGCCTGGCCATCACCATGGCGCAGCAGGGCGGCATCGGCATCATCCACAAGAACATGACCGTCGAGCGCCAGGCCGCCGAAGTGCGTCTGGTGAAGAAGTTCGAGGCCGGCGTGATCCGCAGCCCGATCAGCGTGGGTCCGCAGACCTCGATCCGCGAAGTGCTGCAGCTGACCCGCGCGCACAACATCTCCGGCGTGCCGGTGGTGGATGGCGAGAAGCTCGTCGGCATCGTCACCAGCCGCGACCTGCGCTTCGAGCGCAAGCTGGAAGACCCGGTGCGCAACATCATGACGCGCCAGGACAAGCTGGTCACGGTGAAGGAAGGCGCCAGCCAGGATGAGGTGCTGCAACTGCTGCACAAGTTCCGCATCGAGAAGGTGCTGGTGGTCAACGACGACTTCCAGTTGCGCGGCCTGATCACGGTCAAGGACATCCAGAAGGCCCGCGACAATCCCAATGCCGCCAAGGACGCGCACGAGCGCCTGCTGGTCGGCGCAGCGGTCGGCGTGGGCGGCGACACCGAGCAGCGCGTGGAGGCGCTGGTCGACGCCGGGGTGGACGTGCTGGTGGTGGACACCGCGCACGGCCATTCGCAGGGCGTGATCGAGCGTGCCGGCTGGGTCAAGAAGCGCTATCCGCAGGTGCAGGTGATCGCCGGCAACATCGTCACCGGCGAGGCGGCGCGCGCGCTGCTCGACGCCGGCGTGGACGCGGTCAAGGTCGGCGTGGGTCCCGGCTCCATCTGCACCACCCGCGTGGTCGCCGGCGTGGGCGTGCCGCAGATCACCGCGATCGACCTGGTCGCCACCGCGCTGAAGGACGAGATCCCGCTGATCGCCGACGGCGGCATCCGCTACTCCGGCGATATTCCCAAGGCGCTGGCCGCCGGCGCGTCCAGCGTGATGCTCGGTTCGATGTTCGCCGGCACGGAGGAGTCGCCGGGCGAGGTGGAGCTGTTCCAGGGCCGCTCGTACAAGAGCTACCGCGGCATGGGCTCGCTGGGCGCGATGGCGCTGGGTTCCAAGGACCGCTACTTCCAGGACGAGGCCGACGCCGACAAGCTGGTGCCCGAGGGCATCGAGGGCCGCGTGCCGTACCGCGGCCCGCTGCGCAACATCATCCACCAGCTGATCGGCGGCCTGCGCGCCTCGATGGGCTACCTGGGCGCGGCAACCATCGAGGACGTGCGCCAGAAGGCGCAGTTCGTGAAGGTGACGTCCGCCGGCGTGACCGAGGCGCACCCGCACGACATCCAGATCACCAAGGAAGCGCCGAACTATCGGCTGAATTCGTGAGGCGGGAGACAGCGTGGGCGCGAAGGTCCGCCTTCACGAAGTCCCCGCGGGTCGGATGAAAGACGCGGCCGTGGCCGCGTTTTCCGTAGCGCAGCCAGGCTTGCCGAGCTCTTCAGCCGCGCGCATCCGCCATTCCCTTCCCATCCCTCGCGACAACCGACGGCGTCCGTAGACCGACGACGCTCAACCGCATGGCCCATCCCATGACCGACCTGCACAGCGACAAGATCCTGATCCTCGACTTCGGCGCACAGTACACCCAGCTGATCGCGCGCCGCGTGCGCGAGCTCGGGGTCTACTGCGAGATCTGGGCCTGGGACCACGACCCCTCGCAGATCGCCGGCTTCGGCGCCAGGGGCATCATCCTCTCCGGCGGCCCGGAATCCACCACGCTGCCCGGCGCGCCCGCGGCGCCGCAGGAAGTGTTCGACTCGGGCCTGCCCATCCTCGGCATCTGCTACGGCATGCAGACCCTGGCCGCGCAGCTGGGCGGCGCCACCGAGGCGGCCGACGCGCGCGAGTTCGGCCATGCCGAGGTCGACATCGTGGCGAGCAGCCGGCTGTTCGACGGGCTCACCGACCATCCGGGCGCGCACCGCCTGGACGTGTGGATGAGCCACGGCGACCACGTCAGCAAGGCACCGCCGGGCTTCGTCGTCACCGGCGTCACCGACCGCATCCCGGTCGCGGTGATGGAGAACGAGGCCAAGCGCTGGTACGGCGTGCAGTTCCACCCGGAGGTCACGCATACCAGGCAGGGCAACGCGCTGCTGCGGCGCTTCGTGGTCGACATCTGCGGCTGCGCCACGCTGTGGACCGCCGACAACATCATCGAGGACCAGATCGCGCGCGTGCGTGCCCAGGTCGGCGACGACCACGTGCTGCTGGGCCTCTCCGGCGGCGTCGATTCCTCGGTGGTCGCCGCGCTGCTGCACAAGGCGATCGGCGACCAGCTCACCTGCGTGTTCGTCGACACCGGCCTGCTGCGCTTCCAGGAAGGCGACCAGGTGATGGCCACCATGGCCGAGCACATGGGCGTCAAGGTGATCCGCGTGGACGCCGCCGACCGCTATTTCAAGGCGCTGGAAGGCGTCGCCGACCCGGAGGCCAAGCGCAAGATCATCGGCCGCCTGTTCGTGGAGATCTTCGACGAGGAGTCGGCCAAGGTCACCGCCGCCGGCAACGGCCACGTGAAGTGGCTGGCGCAGGGCACCATCTACCCGGACGTGATCGAGTCGGCCGGCAGCAAGACCGGCAAGGCCCACGTCATCAAGAGCCACCACAACGTCGGCGGCCTGCCCGAGGACATGAAGCTCGGCCTGGTCGAGCCGCTGCGCGAGCTGTTCAAGGACGAGGTGCGCCGCATCGGCGTGGCGCTGGGCCTGCCCCGGGAAATGGTCTACCGCCACCCGTTCCCAGGCCCCGGCCTGGGCGTGCGCATCCTGGGCGAGGTGAAGCGCGAGTACGCCGAGCTGCTGGCGCGCGCGGACGCCATCTTCATCGAGGAGCTGCGCAAGGCCGACCTGTACGACAGCGTGAGCCAGGCTTTCGCCGTGTTCCTGCCGGTGAAGTCGGTGGGCGTGGTGGGCGATGCACGCGCCTACGAATGGGTGATCGCTCTGCGTGCGGTCGAGACCATCGACTTCATGACCGCGCACTGGGCGCACCTGCCGTACGACTTCCTCGGCAAGGTTTCCAACCGCATCATCAACGAGCTGCGCGGCGTCTCGCGCGTGGTCTACGACATTAGCGGCAAGCCGCCCGCCACGATCGAGTGGGAGTAGGCAGCGCCGGCCGTGACGTGCGGCGGCGCGGCCGCATGGCCGGCGCCGGACCTCAGGGTAGGGCCACGCCGGTCAACTCACGAAGGCGCGCGAGGAGCGCATCCTGGAAGGCGTGGTCCGTGGCCTGCGCGGCAGGCGGCTCCGGTTTCATGTGGTGCCAGTAACGGCCACTGATGTGCGCCTCGGGGTCCGTGCTGACGGCAAGCCAGCTCTGCGTGCGCTGCCCGGTGTCGATGCCCACCGGGGCGCCAGGGCCGCCCATCCGGGTGCGCACCCAGCCGGGGTCGACGGCGCTGCTGATCACGCCGGGCCACCGGCGCGCCAGGAAGAGGGCCAGCGCCACCACGTACAGCTTGCTCTCGGCGTAGGCCCGCGAGGGGTCCCAGCGGCGTTCCTGCCAGTCGATGTCGTCCAGCGGACCTTCGCCCTGGCGATGCAGGCCGCTGCTGAGGTAGATCAGCCGGCGAGGCCGTGCCATCAGTGCCGTCAGCATGTAGGGCGCGAGGGTGTTCACCGCCAGGGTGCCGGCGTGGCCTTCGGGGGTGGTGTCGCGGCCGGGACGGGCGTACACCCCGGCGTTGTGGATGATGGCATCCATGGTTCCGATTGCGTTGACCTGCCGCGCGATGTGCCAGGTCTGGGCGCGGCTGGCCAGGTCGCCGACCGCGACGCCCGCCGCCCGCGGAACGAGGTCCGCCAGCGTCGACGCGCGTTCCCCCGACCGTGCATGCAAGACGACCTCGTGCCCTTGCCTGAGCAGCGTCCGTGCCGCCGCGCGGCCCAGGCCATCGGTACTCCCGGTGATGAAGACGCGCACGCGGCTCTCTCCCGTCTGACGCGGTCCAGCCTCTCAGGCGGAGCCGGCGTACTGGTCCACCGCGCCGGCCATTTCCTTGAGCGTCTGCTCCATCGACTTGACGCCATAAGGGTAGAAGTTCGTCTTTACCCCTGCATCCCACTGGCGCTTGAGTTCCGGATCGGACAGATCCCAATCGCCACGGATGCCGCGGGTGAGCTCGCGCAGTTCGGCATGCAGCTCGGCGGTCGACGGCCGGCCCCAGTAGTAGTAGCCATTCCAGACCCGGTGGATCTTGAGCCCCGGTCCGAGCAGGAAGGTGTGCGGGACCATCGGGTCATGCTGGGTGTCGGTGTACTCGGGGATGTCCAGCTCGTCGCGCACCTGTCTCTTCTCGTCGTAGAGGAAGGGGTAGTGCGCGTCCAGCTGCTGGCGCAGGTTGTTGGTGGTGTGCCAATCGTCGGTGGTGATCACCACCAGCCGGCAACTGCCGACCACCAGCTGCGGATAGAAGCGGTTGAGTTCCTTCAGTTGCTCGCGGTCCTTGGGGCAGAAGAAGCCGCGGATCAGCACCAGCAGCATCGGGTCGTCCTTGCCCTGCAGGGCCGAGAGCCGGCGCGGGATCCTGGTGTGATCGGGCAGCACGTAATCGGGAAAGGATTTCCCCGGAGCGATGTCGGGATTCATGGCAGCCTCGCGCCGCGGCGGATAACGCAACGCTAGTTCCCTGTGCCTCAAGTCCGGATAAAGGCGCGCAGGCGCTGTGGCCTGCTGCCAGGTCGCGGGCCTGCCACCTGGGCTGTGCCTGCATGGACGGTGCGCAACTCGCCGGGGCGCCGACCACCAGACGATCCAGGTGCGCGCGGATGCCGGCAGGACGCCCACGCGTCACCGGCGGCGAACGGCCGGGTAGATTGGTGGATGACCGCGAGCATGCCCGTTCGGTCGGGCGCCGCGGTCCGGTCGCGTGATGCGTGCATGGCGACACTCTCGCAAAGCACGGAGCGAGCGTTGCGCCGCGGCTTGGGTGAAAATACCGCGCCGGTCGCTCGCCGCTGCCGGACGTGGTTTCCATTGCCAGGCCCCTGATGACCGACCAGCCTTCCCACAGCCCCACTTTCTCGCCGGAGGACGAAGCCTGCATGCGCCGCGCCCTGCAACTGGCGGCGCATGCGCGCGATGCGGAGAACGAGGTGCCCGTCGGCGCCGTGCTGGTGCACGGGGGCGAAATCGTCGGACTGGGCTGGAACCGCAACATCACGTTGCACGACCCGACCGCGCACGCGGAGATCATGGCCCTGCGCGCGGCCGGCGAGAAGCTCGCCAACCACCGCATCGTCGGCGCCACGCTCTACGTCACGCTGGAGCCCTGCGCGATGTGCGCCATGGCGCTGGTGCACGCGCGCATCGGCCGCGTGGTGTACGCCGCCACCGACCCCAAGACGGGCGCCGCGGGGAGCGTGTTCGACACCCTGATCTCGGAGCGCCACAACCACCGCGTGCTGGTGCAGGGCGGGCTGCTGGCGGCCGAGTCGGGCGAGATGCTGCGCGAGTTCTTCCGCTCCCGCCGGTGAGGCCGCGCGACCGGGGGAAGGAGCGCGCTTGCTCGCGATGCTATCCGCCCGCTCTGGCACGCCATCAAAAGCATCGAGAGGCATCGCGAGCAAGCTCGCTCCTACAAGGCGTCGGCGACCCGGGTCCCGGCGAGCAGGAACGACAAGGCCTGGGCGCAGGGCGCCTCCACCTTCAGGCTGAGCAGCGGGTCGGCACGGGTGCGGCCCAGGTTGACCGCCGCCACCGGCTTACCGGCGCGCGCCGCGGCGTGCACGAAGCGGTAGCCGGAGAACACCATCAGCGAGGAACCGACCACCAGTACCGCGTCGGCCTCCACCACCGCCTGCATGGCCGTGGCGACCCGCTCGCGCGGCACGTTCTCGCCGAAGAACACCACGTCGGGCTTGAGCACGCCGCCGCAGGCCGGGCAGGGCGGCACCGCGAAGCGCTCGAAGTCGCGCCCGTCGAGGTCGGCGTCGCCGTCGGGCGCTTCGCTGGCCTGAAGCGCCGCCCACGCGGGATTGCGCGCCTCCAGCTCGTGCTGGAAGTCGGTGCGCGGCAGGCGCAGCTCGCAGGCCATGCAGCGCACCTGGTCGAGCCGGCCGTGCAGGTCGATCACGCGGCGGCTGCCGGCGCGCTGGTGCAGGCCGTCCACGTTCTGCGTGACCAGCATCGACAGGCGTTCCTGCGCCTCCAGTTCGCGCAGCGCGCGGTGCGTACCGTTGGGCTCGGCGCGCCCGAAATGGCGCCATCCGACCAGGCTGCGCGCCCAGTAACGCTTGCGCGCGAGCCGATCGCCCATGAAGGCCTGGTAGCTGATCGGCGGGGTGCGCTTCCAGGCGCCGTCGGCGTCGCGGTAGTCGGGGATGCCCGAGTCCGTGCTGCAGCCGGCGCCGGTGAGCACGAACAGGCGCGGATGGGTCTCGACGAAGCGGGCGAGCGCGTTGGCATGCATGGGACAAGTATGCCGCCGGCCGCCGCATATTCCATGGCGCGAGGCGCGGTTTACGGCCATCTCATCTTTCCGTGACGGGGCCTTCAGTCATCGGGCACCAAGATGCCTTTGTCGCCGCACCCCGCGCGGCCACGGGTGATGCCATGAGCCAGTCCGACCGGACCCTGAGCACGATCAACGACAGAGATCCGTTCGCGATGCGCTATTGGTCCAAGCAACTGCGTATCTCCGAGCGCGACCTGCGCGAGGCCATCGCGGCGGTCGGCACGAGCACGCAGGCGGTGCGCCAGTACACCGGGCGGCCGCAACCCAGCCACGCAGACAAGCCCCGCGGCGCCAGCCGCCGCCATCGCGGCTGATGGCCCGGGCCAAGGGGACAGCGGACGTGCCCGCATCGACCGGCACCGGCCGCACACGCAAGAAGGCTCCCGTCGACACGGCTCCGGTCCGCGCGCCGTCCGCGCAAGGCGGCACGCCCACGACCGCTGTTCCCCGCATCCTCGCCCTGCCGGCCGGGCTGGCCCCCGACAGCGGTGCGCGCACCCCCTGGCTGGACCATGCGGCGGAGCTGGGCTTCAGTCATGTCCTGGCGCCGTCCAGCCTGCTCGAGGACGGCCTGGATGCCGTATCCACCATGGTCGGGTTGTGCCGCCGACACGGCGTCGGCCTGCTGCTCGACGTGGACGTGGGGCGCCCGTTGCCGGCGGATGCCGCCGTGCGCGCCGACCATCCGGACTGGTTCCACGCGCTGCCCGATCCACAGGTGCTGCCGGACCCGCGCAATCCGGCCCGCGAGGTCGGCGTGCGCTGGCGCTACCACGACGAGGCGGTGGCTCCGGAGGCGCTGGCCTGGTGGTGCGAGCGGCTGCGTGACGCGCTGCAGGCCGGTCTGGGCGGCTTGCGGCTGCTCTCCCTGGAGGCGGCGCCCGCGGCCTGGTGGGAACATCTGGTCGACGGCCTGCGCGCCAAGGCGCCGCAGGCGCTGTTCCTGGGCTGGACGCAGGGGCTGGCGGCGGACGAACTGTCGCGGTTGCGCCAGGTGGGCTTCGACTACGCGTTCTGTTCGGCCGAATGGTGGGATTTCCGCGCCGGCTGGCTGGCGCGCGAACTGCGCCGCGTGGCCGAGGTGGCGCCGCCGCTGGCCTGCGCCGCCGCGCCTTTCGGCGATCCTGCCGCCGATCAGGTGTTCGGCGAGCGCAGGCTGGCCGAGCGGCACCGCCGCCGCGCGGCCTGGTTCGCCGCCGCCTGCGCCGGTGGCTGGCTGATGCCGGCCGGGTTCGCCCGCGACGAGGCGCGGGGCCTGGATCTCGCCGGCCAGATCCGCGAGATCAACGCCTGGCTGGCCGGATTCGAGGCGCCGGCCCGCGAGCCGCCTTCGCTGCACATCGACGATGACTGGGTCGGCATCCTGCGCCGCCAGGGCGAGCGCGCCTGGCTGGCCCTGTTCAACGCCCGGCTCGACCAGGCGGCCGAGGTCGAGATCGGCGCCATCGCCGGCGGCGCCGCCTGCGCCTACGACGACTGGACCGCGCCGGACGGCGCGCCCGCTGCCGCACCGCTCACCCTGGCGGCGGGCGAGGTGCGCCTCCTGCAGGGCAGCCGCACCCGCCCGGTGGCTGCGCGCACCAGCGCGACCGCGCAGCGCCAGGCGCTGGCCGAGGCGACGCAGGCGCCGCGCCTGGCCATCGAGGGCATCACGCCCTGCGTCGACGGCGGCCGCTTCGCGGTCAAGCGCGTGGTGGGCGATACCGTCACCGTGGAAGCCGACGTGTTCATGGACGGTCACGACAAGCTCGCCGTGGCGCTGCGCTGGCGCGCGCTGGACGAGAAGCAGTGGCACGAGCAGCACATGGAAGCGCTGGGCAACGACCGCTACCGCGGCCGTTTCACGCCCACCCGCATGGGCCGCCACGAGTACACGGTGCAGGCCTGGCGCGATGCCTACGCGAGCTACCGCCACGAGATCGTCGCCAAGCACGATGCCGGCGTGCCGATCGCGCTGGAGCTGCGCGAGGGCCAGCACCTGGTCGAACGGACCGCCGCCGGCGCGCCGCCGGCCCGGCGCAAGCCGTTGCGCGCCCTGGCCGCCACCCTGGCCAAGACCGAGGACGAGGAAGCCCGCTACCGCCTGCTGATCGCCGAGGATACCGCCCGCGCGATGGCCGAGGGCGACCTGCGTGCGTTCGCCGTGGAGCATCCGCCGCTGCCGCTGGAGGTCGACCGCCGCGCCGCCCAGTTCGCCAGCTGGTACGAGCTGTTCCCGCGCTCGGTCACCGACAGCCCCGAGCGCCACGGAACCTTCCGCGACGTGATCGGCCGCTTGCCGGCGATCCGCGCCATGGGCTTCGACGTGCTGTACTTCCCGCCGATCCACCCGATCGGCCGCGCCTTCCGCAAGGGGCGCAACAACACGCTGACGCCGGGCGAGCACGACCCGGGCAGCCCCTACGCGATCGGCTCGGCCGAGGGTGGCCACACCGCCATCCATCCCGAACTGGGCACCCTCGAGGACTTCCGCGCGCTGCGCGACGCCGCGCAGGAGCACGGCCTGGAGCTGGCGCTGGATTTCGCCATCCAGTGTTCCCCCGACCACCCCTGGCTGACCGAGCACCCCGAGTGGTTCGACTGGCGCCCGGACGGCAGCTTGCGCTACGCCGAGAACCCGCCGAAGAAATACCAGGACATCGTCAACGTCGATTTCTACGGCGAGGGTGCGATGCCTTCGCTGTGGCAGGCGCTGTGCGACGTGGTGCTGTACTGGGCCGGCGAAGGGGTGCGCATCTTCCGCGTGGACAACCCGCACACCAAGCCTTTCCCGTTCTGGGAGTGGATGATCGCGCGCGTGCGCAGCCAGTACCCGGACGCGCTGTTCCTGTCCGAGGCGTTCACGCGGCCCAGGCCGATGTACCGCTTGGCCAAGCTCGGCTTCAGCCAGTCCTACACCTACTTCACCTGGCGCCATACCAAGCAGGAGTTCATCGACTACCTGACCGAACTCACGCAGGGGCCGCCCAGGGATTTCTTCCGCCCGAACTTCTTCGTCAACACGCCGGACATCAATCCGTATTTCCTGCAGCGTTCCGGCCGCACGGGCTTCCTGATCCGCGCAGCGCTGGCGACCACGCTGTCGGGGCTGTGGGGCATGTATTCGGGCTTCGAGCTGTGCGAGTCGGTGCCGATCCCGGGCAAGGAGGAGTACCTCGATTCGGAGAAGTACGAGATCAAGCCGCGCGACTGGGAGGCGCCCGGCAACATCATCGCCGAGATCAGCCAGCTCAACGCGATCCGACGCGAGCAGCCGGCGCTGCAGAGCCACCTCCACGTGCGCTTCCTGCGCGCCGACAACGACCAGGTGCTGTTCTTCGAAAAGACCGCCCCGGGCGGGCGCGACCGCGTGCTGGTGGCGATCAATCTCGACCCGCACCACGCGCACGCGGCCGACCTGCACCTGCCGCTGGCCGACTGGGGCGTGGCCGAGGACGCGCCGCTCACCGTCGAGGACCTGCTGCGCGACGCCACCCTGACCTGGCGCGGCGGCCGCCAGCACGTGTGGCTGGGACAGGGCATGCCGTACGCGATCTGGCGGGTGGAGGCCTGAGCGATGAGCGTCCGCGCCAAGCCCTCCGGCGGCCGAGCCCGCAGCTTCATCAACGACCCGCTCTGGTACAAGGACGCGGTCATCTACCAGGTGCACGTCAAGTCCTTCTTCGATTCGAACGACGATGGCGTGGGCGACTTCCAGGGGTTGATCGACAAGCTCGACTACATCGCCGAGCTCGGCGTGAACACGCTGTGGCTGCTGCCGTTCTACTCCAGCCCGCGGCGCGACGACGGCTACGACATCTCCGAGTACAAGGCGGTGCATCCGGACTACGGCCGGCTGGCCGACGCGCGGCGCTTCATCGCCGCGGCGCACGCGCGCGGCCTGCGCGTGATCACCGAGCTGGTGATCAACCACACCTCCGACCAGCACCCGTGGTTCCAGCGCGCCCGCCATGCCAGGCGCGGCTCGGCGGCGCGCAACTTCTACGTGTGGTCGGACACCGACCAGGCCTACGCCGGCACACGCATCATCTTCCTCGACACCGAGAAGTCGAACTGGACCTGGGATGCGGTCGCCGGCCAGTACTTCTGGCACCGCTTCTTCTCGCACCAGCCTGACCTCAACTTCGACAACCCGGCGGTGGTGCGCGCCGTGCTCGGCGTGATGCGCTTCTGGCTGGACATGGGCGTGGACGGTCTGCGGCTGGATGCCGTGCCCTACCTGATCGAGCGCGAGGGCACCAACAACGAGAACCTGCCGGAGACGCACGCGATCCTGAAGCTGATCCGCAAGGAGATCGACGAGCACTATCCCGACCGCATGCTGCTGGCCGAGGCCAACCAGTGGCCGGAGGACACCCAGGACTACTTCGGCAAGGGCGACGAATGCCACATGGCGTTCCACTTTCCGCTGATGCCGCGCATGTACATGGCGATCGCGCGCGAGGACCGCTTCCCGATCACCGACATCATGCGCCAGACGCCGGCGATCCCGGACAACTGCCAGTGGGCGATCTTCCTGCGCAACCACGACGAGCTGACCCTGGAGATGGTCACCGACGCCGAGCGCGACTACCTGTGGGAGACCTACGCCGCCGACCGGCGGGCGCGCATCAACCTCGGCATCCGCCGCCGGCTCGCGCCGTTGCTCGAGCGCGACCGCCGCCGCATCGAGCTGATGAATGCGCTGCTGCTGACCATGCCGGGCACGCCGGTGCTGTACTACGGCGACGAGATCGGCATGGGCGACAACATCCACCTGGGCGACCGCGACGGCGTGCGCACGCCCATGCAGTGGTCGATGGACCGCAACGGCGGCTTCTCCAAGGCCGACCCGGCGCGGCTGGTGCTGCCGCCGATCATGGATCCGCTGTACGGCTACCAGGCGGTGAACGTGGAGGCCCAGAGTCGCGATCCGCACTCGCTGCTCAACTGGACGCGGCGGATGCTCGCCGTGCGCAAGCGCTACAAGGCCTTCGGCCGCGGCGCGATCCGGTTCCTCTATCCGGGCAACCGCAAGATCCTGGCCTACCTGCGCGAGCATGACGACGAGCAGGTGCTGTGCGTGGCCAACATGTCGCGCACCGCGCAGGCGGTGGAGCTGGACCTGGCCGCCTTCGACGGCCGCGTGCCGGTGGAGATCGTCGGCGGCACGCCGTTCCCGCCGGTGGGGCAGTTGCCCTACCTGCTGACCCTGCCGCCGTACGGCTTCTACGCCTTCCAGCTGTGCGTGCACGCGCAGATGCCGCCCTGGCACCAGCAGCCGGCCGAGCCGATGCCCGAGTACGAGACCCTGGTGCTGCGCGGGCCGCTGGCCGAAGGGCCGGTGATGGCGCACCACCAGGGCGTGCTCGAGCGCGACGTGCTGCCGACCTACCTGGGGCGGCGGCGCTGGTTCGGCGCCAAGGATCGAGGCATCGGCCAGATCAGCCTGATGTACAGCCAGCCCTGGCCCGACCGCGGCGAGGACCTGGTGGTGTCCGAGATCGTCGCCACGCTGGACGACGGCAGCATCGAGCGCTACTGCCTGCCGATGGGGATCATCTGGGAGGACGAGAACCCCTCGCCGCTGGCGCAGCAGCTCGCGCTGGCCCGCGTGCGCCGCGGCCGCCGCGTCGGCTACCTCACCGACGGCTTCGTCCTGGATGCCTTCGTCTCCGGCCTGCTGCGCGGCCTGCGCCACCGCCTGGAACTGCCGCTCAGGCGCGGCGGCGTGATCCGCTTTACCGCCACGGCGGCCTTCGATGCGATGGCCTTCGACGAAGGCGTGGAGAACCGCTGGATTTCGGCCGAGCAGTCCAACAGCTCGCTGATCGTGCACGAGCAGGGCATGCTCAAGCTGTTCCGGCACATCTCGCACGGCATCAACCCGGAACTGGAGATGGGCCGCTACCTCACCCGCGTCGGCTACGCGCACAGCCCGCCGCTGCTGGGCGAAGTGCTGCACGTGGGCGCCGACGGCGTGCCCTCGGCCCTGGCCGTGCTGCAGGGCTTCGTGCGCAACCAGGGCGATGCCTGGCGCTGGACGCTGGATTTCCTGCTGCGCAGCTACGACGAGTTCAGCCATGCCGCCGACGACGAGGCGCGTGCGGAGATCCTGGCCGGCTACGACAGCTTCGCGGCCGCCGTGGGCACCCGCCTGGGCGAGCTGCACGCGGTGCTGGCCCAGCCCAGCGACGACGAAGCGTTCCGGCCGGAGGCCGCGACCGCGGACGACACCGCGACCTGGGCCGGCGAGGCGCGCGCGCAGTTGCGGCGCGCGATGGAGGCGGTCGAGTCGATGGACCCCGCCGACATCCCGATGCGCGAGCAGCGCGAACGCCTGCTGGCCCGCCGCGACGGCCTGTGCCGGCGCATCGACGCGCTGGCCGCCCGGGGGCAGGGCGCGCTGCGCACGCGCGTGCACGGCGACTTCCACCTGGGCCAGGTGCTGGTGGTGCAGGGCGATGCGTGGCTGATCGACTTCGAGGGCGAGCCCGCGCGGCCGCTGGCCGAGCGGCGGGTGAAGACCACCCCGCTGCGCGACGTGGCCGGCTTCCTGCGCTCGCTCGACTACGCGGCCGCCGTGGCGCTGCGCGGCGAGGACGGCGTGGCGCCGCTGGAGGATCCGCTGTTCGCGCCGTTCCTCGAGCGCTTCCGCCTGCGCGCCTCGGAAGTGTTCCTGGCCGCCTACGTGGGCGTGCTCGAGCGCGCCCCGGTGCGCTGGGTGGACGCAGTGGCGCTGGTGCCGCTGCTGGAACTGTTCCTGCTGGACAAGGCCGCCTACGAGATCGCCTACGAGGCCGCCAACCGGCCCGGTTGGCTGGACGTGCCGGTGGAGGGCCTGCTGCGGCTCACCGACGAGGCGGCGATCGGGGAGGACACGTGAGCGGGTGGGAACTCCAGGGTGGCGCGGGACCGGGCGCACTCGACCCGGGCACCGTCGACGCGCTGTTGCACGCGCGGCACGGGGACCCGTTCGCCGTGCTCGGCCCGCATCCGCTGGACGGCGCACGCATCGTGCGCACGCTGCAGCCGGGAGCGCACGCGGTGGAGGCGATCGGCCCGCAAGGGGAGATGCTGGCGCCGCTGTACGAGCAGGCGCCCGGCCTGTTCGCCGGCATCGTGCCCGGCGAAGGACGTTACCGCCTGCGCGTGCACTGGCCCGGCGCCGTGCAGGAGCTGGAGGATCCCTACCGCTTCGGCCTGCTGCTCGACGAAGGCGGACTCGATGCGCTGTCGCGCGGCGAGCACCCGCAGCCGCATCACCTGCTCGGCGCGCACCCGGCGACCCGCGACGGCGTGCCGGGCGTGCGTTTCGCGGTGTGGGCGCCGAACGCGCGCCGGGTCAGCGTGATCGGCGATTTCAACCAGTGGGACGGCCGCCGGCACCCGATGCGCCTGCGCCTGCCGCACGGCGTATGGGAGCTGTTCGTGCCGGGCCTGCTGCCCGGCGCGCGCTACAAGTACGAGGTGCTGGGTGCCGACCATGTCGTGCGGCAGAAGGCCGACCCGGTGGCATGGGCCACCGAGGCGCCCCCGGCCACCGCCTCGGTGGTCGCCGACGACGCGCCGTTCCGCTGGACCGACCAGGCCTGGATGGCCGAGCGCGCCGTCCGCCAGCGCCTGGATGCGCCGCTGTCGATCTACGAACTGCACGCAGGCTCCTGGTGGCGCGACGCGCAGGGCGAGCCGCCCGGTTGGGACGGCCTGGCCGAGCGGCTGATTCCCTACGTGAGCGGCATGGGCTTCACCCACATCGAGCTGCTGCCGATCGCCGAGCACCCGTTCGGCGGCTCCTGGGGCTACCAGCCGCTGGGCCAGTACGCACCGACCGCGCGCTTCGGCCCGCCCGAGGCGTTCGCCCGCTTCGTCGACCGCTGCCACGAAGCCGGCCTGGGCGTGATCGTCGACTGGGTGCCGGCGCACTTTCCCACCGACGCGCACGGCCTGGCGCAGTTCGACGGCACCGCGCTGTACGAGCACGCGGACCCGCGCGAGGGCTTCCATCAGGACTGGAACACGCTGATCTACAACCTGGGCCGCAACGAGGTGTCCGGCTTCCTGATTGGCAGCGCGCTGGCCTGGCTGGAGCGCTTCCATGTCGACGGCCTGCGCGTGGACGCGGTCGCCTCCATGCTCTACCGCGACTACAGCCGCAAGCACGGCGAGTGGGTGCCGAACATCCACGGCGGACGCGAGAACCTCGAGTCGATCGCTTTCCTCAAGCGCTTCAACACCGTGGTGCACCAGCGCCACCCGGGCGTACTCACCATCGCCGAGGAGTCGACCGCCTGGCCGGGCGTCACGCGATCGCCGACCGAGGGCGGCCTGGGTTTCGACTACAAGTGGAACATGGGCTGGATGCACGACACGCTGCAGTACCTGTCGCGCGATCCGATCCACCGGCGCTGGCACCACCACGAGATGACCTTCTCGATGGTGTACGCGTACTCGGAACATTACGTGCTGCCGCTCTCGCACGACGAGGTAGTGCACGGCAAGCGCTCGCTGCTCGGCCGCATGCCCGGCGACGACTGGCAGCGCTTCGCCAACCTGCGCGCCTACTACGGCTTCATGTGGGGGCACCCCGGCAAGAAGCTGCTCTTCGCCGGCGGCGAACTGGCCCAGCCCACCGAATGGAACCATGACGCGCAACTGCCGTGGGAGCTGCTGGACGACCCGCGCCACCGCGGCGTGCAGCGGCTGCTGCGCGACCTCAACCGCCTGCTCGCGCGGGAGCCGGCGCTGCATGCCTGGGACGGCGAGCCGCGCGGTTTCCGCTGGGCGATCGGCGACGACGCGGACAACAGCGTGTTCGCCTGGTTGCGTTTCGCCGAGCACGCGCGGCCCGCGCTGGTGGTGAGCAACCTCACGCCCAGGCCCTTGCGCGACTACCGCATCGGCGTCCCGCGGGAAGGGCGCTGGCACGCGGCGATCGACACCGACGCGACCGCGTACGGAGGGTCCGGCGCCGGCCAGGCCGAGGCCTGGGCCGAACCCGTGCCGGTGCACGGCCAGCCGCATTCGCTGGCGCTCGCGCTGCCGCCGCTGGCCACCGTGATCTACCTGGCCGACTGAGACGCATCGAGACGCCCATGCCGATGCTGCCCGAGCGGATGCAACCCGGACGCCCGTATCCCCTGGGAGCCCAGTGCGACGGGATCGGCACCAACTTCGCGGTGTTCTCCGCGCACGCCGAGCGCATCGAACTGTGCCTGTTCGATCCGTCCGGCCGGCGCGAGATCGCCCGCTACGAGCTGCCCGAGTGCACCGACGAGATCTGGCACGGCTACCTGCCGCGCCTGCGCGGCGGCCAGCTTTACGGCTACCGCGCCTACGGGCCGTACGAGCCGGAGCAGGGGCATCGCTTCAACCCCAACAAGCTGCTGCTCGATCCCTATGCGCGCCAGCTTGCCGGACATCTGCGCTGGTCAGACGTGCTGCACGGCTACCGCGTGGCCTCGCCGCGCGCGGACCTGTCCTTCGACCGGCGCGACAGCGCCGCGGCCATGCCCAAGGCGGTCGTGGTGGACGAGCCGTTGCGCTGGAAAGGCCATGACGTGCGCCCACGCACGCCCTGGCCGCAGACGGTGATCTACGAGGCGCACGTCAGGGGCCTGACCCGCACGCTCAAGCGCGTGCGGCCGCACGAGCGCGGCACCTTCCTGGCGCTCACCGACCCGTACGTGATCGACCATCTGGTCCAGCTCGGCGTGACCGCGATCGAGCTGTTGCCGGTCCACGCCTTCGTGCAGGATCGCCGCCTGACCGAGATGAAGCTGCGCAACTACTGGGGTTACAACACGCTGGCATTCTTCGCGCCGGAGCCGACCTACCTGGCCGAAGGCACGCTGGGCGAGATCCGCGCCGCGGTGCAGGCGCTGCACGCCGCCGGCATCGAGGTGATCCTCGACGTGGTCTACAACCACACCGGTGAGGGCAGCGAGCTCGGCCCCACGTTGTCCTTCCGCGGCCTGGACAACGCCAGCTACTACCGCCTGCTGCCGGACGATCCGCGCCACTGCATCAACGACACCGGCACCGGCAACACCCTCAATACCGCGCACCCGCGCGTGCTGCAGCTGGTGATGGATTCGTTGCGCTACTGGGTGGAGGCGTTCCACGTGGACGGCTTCCGTTTCGACCTTGGCGTGACGCTGGGCCGCGAAGCACACGGCTTCGATCCCTGCGCCGGCCTGTTCGACGCCATGCGCCAGGACCCGGTGCTCAACGGCGTCAAGCTGATTTCCGAACCCTGGGACGTGGGGCCGGGCGGCTACCAGCTGGGCAACCACCCGCCCGGCTTCGCCGAGTGGAACGGCCAGTTCCGCGACGACGTGCGCCGCTTCTGGAAAGGCGATGCCGGCCTGCGCGGCGTGCTGGCCGGGCGGCTGCAGGGCTCGGCCGACCTGTTCGACCGGCAGGGCCGCCGCCCGTGGGCCTCGGTCAACTTCGTCACCGCGCACGACGGCTTCACGCTGCAGGACCTGGTCAGCTACGCGCAGAAGCACAACGAGGCCAACGGCGAGGACAACCGAGACGGCGCCAACGACAACGAAAGCAGCAACCACGGGGTCGAGGGCCCCACGGACGATCCGGCCGTGTTGCAGGCCCGCGGCCGCGCCAAGCGCGCCATGCTGGCCACCCTGCTGTTCTCGCACGGCACGCCGATGCTGCTGGGCGGCGACGAGTTCGGCCGCACCCAGGGCGGCAACAACAACGCCTACTGCCAGGACAACGAAATCTCCTGGTTCGACTGGAAGCTCGCGCAGTCCGAACGCGGCCGCGCGCTCGCCGATTACGTGGCGCGCCTGATCCGCCTGCGCGAGCAGCATCCGACGCTGAGCGCGGCGCACTTCATGCACGGCGGCGACGACCTGCTGCCGGGCCTGCCACCGGTGTCCTGGTTCAACGAGCGCGGCCAGGCCATGAGCGAAAACGAGTGGAACTACGCCGAGGGACGCCTGCTGATGCTGCGGCGCGTGCTGCCGCGGGGCCGGCGCCATCTCGACGTGACCCTGTTGCTGATCAACGGCACCGGCGAGGCCCACACCTTCGTGCTGCCGGGCCCCACGCTGCCCTGGCGCCTGCGGGTGGACAGCGCGGCGCCGGAGGCCGCCGAGCGCAACGTCGAAGGCGGCCAGCTCGAGGTGCAGGGCAGCAGCGTGGTGCTGCTCTCGGCCACGCCGCGGCGGGAGGAGGGATGAGCGCACGGTTCCGCCATGCCATGCCCTACGGCGCCGAGCTGCGCGACGACGGCGTCACCCGATTCCGCTTGTGGGCACCGGACACCGAGCACGTGCAGCTGGAACTGGACGGCCGCCTGCACCCGATGCAGGCGCTGGACGACGGCTGGCACGAATGCACCCGGCCTGCGCCGCCCGGCACGCGCTACCGCTTCGCGGTGCGCGAGGACCTGCGCGTCCCCGATCCGGCCTCGCGCCTGCAGCAGGGCGGCGACGTGCACGGCGCGAGCATCGTCGTCGATCCGCACGGCTACGCCTGGCAGCACCCGGACTGGACGGGGCGGCCCTGGCGCGAGGCGGTGGTCTACGAGCTGCACGTGGGCGTCTGCGGTGGCTTCCGCGGGGTGCGCGAGGATCTGCCGCGGCTGCACGCGCTGGGCGTCACCGCGATCGAGCTGATGCCGCTGGCGCAGTTCCCCGGCGTGCGCAACTGGGGCTACGACGGCGTGCTGCCGTTCGCGCCCGCGGCCGCCTATGGCACCCCCGAGGAGCTCAAGGCGCTGGTCGATGCCGCGCACGGGCTGGGGCTGATGGTGATCCTGGACGTGGTCTACAACCACTTCGGCCCGGACGGCAATTACCTGGGCGAGTACGCCTCGCCGTTCTTCCGCCGCGGCGGACCGGAAACCCCCTGGGGCGCCGCGATCGACGTGGCCCTGCCGCAGGTGGGCGACTTCTTCGTGCACAACGCGCTGTACTGGCTGGAGGAGTACCGTTTCGATGGCCTGCGCCTGGATGCCGTGCACGCGATCGGCAATCCCGGCTGGCTGGCCTCGCTGGCCGCACGCGTGCGCGCGGCAATGGGCCGGCGGCAGGTGCACCTGATCCTGGAGAACGAGGCCAACCAGGCGCACCTGCTCGGCGGCCCCGGCTTCGACGCGCAGTGGAACGACGACTTCCACAACGCGCTGCACGTCCTGCTCACCGGCGAGACGGGCGGCTACTACGGCGCCTACGCGGACGACCCGCTGCGGCACCTGGTGCGCTGCCTCGCGGAGGGTTTTGCCTGGCAGGGCGAGACGATGCGCGGGCGCAGCCGCGGCGAACCGAGCGCGGCGCTGAGTCCGCTGTGCTTCGTCGATTTCCTGCAGAACCACGACCAGGTCGGCAACCGCGCGCTGGGCGAGCGGCTGGAGACGCTGGTGGACGCCCGGCGCCTGGAGGCCGCCTACGCGCTGCTGCTGCTCACGCCGTCGGTGCCGATGCTGTTCATGGGCGAGGAGTGGGGCAGCCGCACGCCGTTCCTGTTCTTCACCGACCACCAGACCGAGGCCCTGCGCGAGGCCGTGCGCGAGGGACGGCGCAAGGAGTTCGCCGAGTTCGAAAGTTACGGCTGCGCCGACACGCTGCCCGACCCGAACGCCGCCTCGACCTTCGAGCGCTCGCGACCGGACCCGCACGAGGCTGCCAGCCCGCGGGGTCTGGCGCGGCTGACCCTGATCCGGCTGCTGCTGGCGCATCGCCAGCGTCACCTGGTGCCGCAGCTGGAACAGGCGCGGCCGCTCGGCGCGCAGGCGCTCGGCCCGCGTGCTCTGCGCGCCCGCTGGCGGCTCGGCGAGGCCTGCCTGTGCGTCTACAGCAACCTCGGCGACGCGCCGGTGCCCATCGACGCTGCGCCGACGCCCGATGCGCGATGGTTGCACGGCGAGGCATCGGCGCTCGCCGACCTGGCCGAGGGTCGGCTCGCGCCAGCCTGTACCCTGGTCTGTCTGGAACCCCTGCATGAGTCTGCCCGAGCGTGACGCGTCCTTCCCCTTGCGCCTGCCGGCGAACGGGGAGGGGAGCGTCCCGGGCGCGCAGGAGCCATCCCACTCCGTCGCCTTTGCACGGGCGACGTCACTCGCGCCGGTCTGCCGGAACGCGCCATGACCGATTTCGACGCGCGCCTGGTCGAACTCGCCGGGCAGGCCGGTATCGACGTGCACTGGCGCGATGCCAACGACCGGCCGCAGGAAGTGGCCATGCCCACCCTGCGTGCCGTGCTCGAGGCGCTGGACCTGCCGTGCGCCAGCGACGGCGACCTCGACCTCAGCTTCGAACGCCTGCGCCGCGAGCGCGAGGACGCCGCGCTGCCGCGTTTGCTCGTGGCTGACGCCGGCGCGACGTTCGAAGTGCCGCCCGCCGCGGCCGCGCGGCGCTACCGGTTCGAGGACGAGCAGGGCGCACCGGTGGGCGAGGGCAGCCTGCCGGCGGGCGAGCGCACCCTGCGCGCCCCCGACGGCGCCGGCTATTACCGGCTGCTGCTCGACGAGGATGCCTGCTTGCTGGCGGCCGCCCCCGCACGTGCGTTCGGCGTGGGCGACGTGGGTGGCGTGCACCGTCCCTGGGGCATTGCGGTGCAACTGGCCAGCCTGCGCCGTCCGGGCGACGGCGGCGTCGGCGACTTCACCGCGCTGGAGCAGTGCGCGCGCGCGGCGGCCGCCCGCGGCGCCGACGCGCTGGCGATCAGCCCGGTGCACGCACTGTTCGCCGCCGAGCCGGAGCGCTACAGCCCGTACGCGCCTTCCAGCCGCCTGTTCCTCAACCCGCTGTACGTCGACCCGGCGCGGGTCGGCGGTGCGAATGCGCTGCGCACGGTGGCCGACGCGCACAACCTGCGCCAGGAGCTGGCCGAACTGGAGTGGCTGGAGCTGATCGACTGGCCACGCGCGGCACGCGCGCGCATGACGCTGCTGCGCGCGCTGTTCGACTGGTCGTCCGCCGATTCCGAACTGACCCGCCAACTGTCCGCCTTCCGCTGCGCACAGGGCGAGCCGCTGGAACGGCACGCCCGCTTCGAAGCGCTGCAGTTGCACTTCCGCGCGCACGGCACGCCCGGCGGCTGGCAGGCGTGGCCGGCCGAGTACCACGACCCGACCGGCCACGCGGTGATCGAATTCGCCCGCGAGCACAGCCGCGACGTCGCCTTCCATGCCTTCCTGCAATGGCTCGCCGCGCGTGGCCTGGAGGATGCGCAGCACACCGCGCGGCGGGCTGGCATGGGCATCGGCCTGATCACCGATCTGGCGGTCGGCACCGATCCGGGCGGCAGCCAGGCCTGGAGCCACCAGGGCGAGCTGCTGCACGGACTGTCGGTGGGCGCGCCGCCGGACCTGCTCAACCGCAACGGGCAGGACTGGGGGCTGACCACCTTCTCTCCGCTGGGATTGCGACGCAGCGGCTATGCCGGCTACCTGGCGATGCTGCGCACCGCGTTGGCGCATGCGGGCGGCGTGCGCATCGACCACGTGCTCGGGCTCAAGCGATTGTGGCTGGTGCCGCACGGCGCCGGCGCCACCGGCGGCGCCTACGTGCGCTACCCGTTCGACGACCTGCTGCGCCTGCTAGCGCTGGAGTCGCAGCGCAGCCGCGCCATCGTGATCGGCGAAGACCTCGGCACGGTGCCGGCCGACTTCCGCCAGCGCATCGCGCAGGCCGGCGTGCTCGGCATCCGCGTGCTGTGGTTCGAACGCGCCGCGGACCGCGGCTTCATCGCGCCGCAGCACTGGTCGGCCGATGCGGTCGCCACCACCAGCACCCACGACGTGCCCACGGTCGCCGGCTGGTGGTGCGGGCACGACCTGCAATGGCGGTCGCGCGCGGGCCTGGCCGAGCCCGGCGTGGACGAGGCCGCCGAGCGTGCCGTCGATCGCGACCGCCTCTGGCGCGCGCTGTGCGCCTCCGGGGCAGCGCAGGACGCGGGCGGGACGCCGGACGAGAACCGGCCGCCGGCCACCGACGACACCGTGCCGGTGGCGGTCGCCGCGGCAAGCCAGGTGGCGCGCACGCCGGCGCCGCTGGTGCTGATCCCGGCCGAGGACCTGCTCGCGCTCACCGACCAGCCCAATCTTCCCGGCCCGACCGACGCGGTGCATCCCAACTGGCGGCGGCGGTTGCCCGAAAGCTCGGCCACGCTGCTGGACGGCCCGGTGGCGCAGGCCTGTTGCGGCGTAGTCGCCGCCGTGCGGGAGGCCTGAGCGTGCCGACATCGGGCATTCCACGCGCGCTGGCGCGGCTGCAGTTCCATGCCGGGTTCACCCTCGACGATGCGGCCGCGCTGGTCGGCTACTACGCCGGGCTGGGCGTGAGTCACCTGTACGCCTCGCCGCTGCTGGCCGCGCGCCCGGGCTCCACCCACGGCTACGACGTGATCGACTGCCACCGCATCAATCCCGAACTGGGCGGCGAGGCGGCACTGCGCAGGCTGGTCGCCCGCGTGCGCGAGCACGGCATGGGTCTGGTGCTCGACATCGTGCCCAATCACATGTTCGCCGGCGCGGGCAATGCCTGGTGGATGGACGTGCTGGCGCACGGGCGGGCCAGCCGCTACGCCGGCTACTTCGACATCGATTGGCGCAGCCCCGACCCGCTGGTGCGCGGGCGCGTGCTGTTGCCGATCCTGGGCAAGCCGTACGCGCAGGCGCTGCGCGACGGCGACGTGCGGCTGGTGGCGGAGCCGGCGGCCGGCTTCGCCGTGCAGGTCCACGACAGCGTGCTGCCGCTGGCTCCGGCGGACGCCGGGGCCCTGCGCGGCAGCGGCGATCCCGAGGCGGTGCTGGCCGCCCACGACGGCACGCGCGAGCACGGCTTCGCCCGCCTGCATGCCCTGCTGCAACGCCAGCACTACCGGCTGGCGCTGTGGAAGCTGGCCAACGACATGGTCGACTACCGGCGGTTCTTCGACATCAACGAACTGGTCGGCCTGCGCATGGAGCGCACGCGCGTGTTCGAGGACAGCCATGCGCTGGTGTTCCGGCTCTACGCCGAGGGGCTCATCGACGGTGTGCGCATCGACCACGTCGACGGCCTCGCCGATCCGCACCGCTATTGCCGCCAGTTGCGCCATCGCCTGCGCCGGCTGCAGCGCCAGCGGCCCGCCTGGGCATCGCGCGGCCCGGCCTACGTGGTGGTGGAGAAGATCCTGGCCGAGGGCGAGCGGCTGCGCCCGACCTGGCGCATGGACGGCACGACCGGCTACGAGTTCATGGACCAGGTCGACGCGCTGCTGCACGACGCGGCGGGCGAGGGCATGCTCACCGAGCTCTGGCGCGCCATCAGCGGCGAGCGGGCGGACTTCGCCGCGGTGGCGCGCGCGGCGCGGCGGCAGATCGTGGTCGACAGCTTCGAGGCCGAGCTCGATCGCACCGCGCGCGCGTTGTTCGACGCCGCCCGTGCCGCCGTGGCCACGCGCGACGTCAGCCTGGCCGCGATCCGCCGCGTGCTGGTCGAGCTGCTGGTGCATTTCCCGGTGTACCGCACCTATGCCGGCGGGCTGGGCCGCGACGCCATCGACGAGGCGGTGTTCCAGCAGGCCTACGCGAAGGCCCGGCACAGCGTGCGCATCGAGGACCGCGAACTGCTCGCGGAGGTCGCCGCCTGGCTCGGCGGCCAGGCACCGCGCGGGCTGCCGCCCGGCCGCGTGCGCCGGGCCCGCGAGCGCGCCATGACCATCTTCCAGCAGGCCACCTCGCCGATGGCGGCGAAGGCGGTGGAGGACACCGCCTGCTACCGCTACGGACGCCTGCTGTCACGCAACGAGGTCGGCGCCGACCCCGGCCATCTGGCGCTGGACGTGCCGGCCTTCCACACCCTCTGCGCCGAGCGCGCGCGCGACTACCCGCACAACCTGCTCGCCACCGCCACCCACGACCACAAGCGCGGCGAGGACGCCCGCATGCGCCTGGCGGTGCTTTCCCAGGCGGCCGTGGCGGCGCCGTGGGCGAGTACGGTCACGCGTTGGCGCGAACGCAACGCGGATCTGCGCGGCACCGTCGACGGTGCTCCGGCGCCATCCCCGGCGGACGAGTACATGCTCTACCAGACCCTGGTCGGCGCCTGGCCCCCCGAACTTGCGCCGGACGACGCCGAGGGCCTGGGCGCGTTTGCCGCGCGCATCGGCGAGTGGCAGCGCAAGGCGCTGCGCGAAGCCAAGCGCCGCACACGCTGGACCCGGCCCAACGAGCCCTACGAGGACGCCTGCGAGGGCTTCCTCGCCGGCCTGCTCACCCCGGGCGCTGACTTCGGGTCCGCGCTGCACGGCTTCGTGCGTCGCATCGCCGCCGCGGGGGCGGCCAACAGCCTGGCGCAGACCGTGCTGCGGCTGACCACGCCCGGCGTGCCGGACACCTACCAGGGGACCGAGTTCTGGGACTTCAGCCTGGTCGATCCGGACAACCGCCGGCCGGTCGACTTCGCCGCGCGCCGGGCCACGCTGGCGAACCCGGCATCGTGGGATGCGTTGCTGCGTGACTGGCGCAGCGGCGCGCTCAAGCAGCGAGCGATCCGCGAGCTGTTGCAGCTGCGCGCGCGCCACCCGGCCGTGTTCGCCCGCGGCGGCTACCGGGCGCTTGCCGTGCAGGTGCAGGACGGGCAGGACAGCGGCCGCCTGCTCGCCTTCGAGCGCGCGCTCGACGGGCGCGTGGTGGTGGTGCTGGTGCTGCGGCACACCGCCGAGGTGCTGCTCGACGCCGACACGCCTGCATGGGACGCCGCCGCCACCGCGGCCCTGTTGCCGCAGGGCGCGCGCGTCCGCGGCGTGGCGCCGGGGCGCTACCGCCAGGTGCTGGGTGAAGGCGAGGCGCCGGTGGGCGATAGCCTCGATCCGGGCGCGTGGCTGGCGCCACTGCCGGTGGCTGTGCTGGAGCGAGTGGGCGATTGAGCGGCAGTGCCCCGGATCTGCAAGAAAAAAGGGGCGCGGTCGGCGACCACGCCCCTGTTCGGATGGCGGACCGGGCCGGCTCAGATCAGCCAGCAGGTCGTCGGCTGCGAGGGCACGATGTGCGGGATGCCGGGCATCGGCAGGTCGTCCATGTCGTCGTCGGGGACGCGCGGCGTGCGGCGATCCTCCGGCGGCCATTCGTCGTGGCGCTCGCGCCGGTGATCGGTGGGCGTGCGCTGCTCGCCCGGCCACGGGTCGTGCGGACGCTGCTCCGGACCGATCATGGGCCCGTTGATGGTCCAGTCGTGGTCGCGGATGACGAAGCCGGGATGGCGGCGGATGATGGACGGGCTGCGCAGGTTCATGACAAGACACACGTCTAAACAATTGGATGCCAGTATCTTTTTCGCGCTGTCTAGAGGGCGCGAAGACAACCCTGCCCGCCGCTTAACGGACCCATCGGTACGCGCCACCGCCAACCGCAGTCGCACGCCCGCCACCCAACGCCGGCCGCGGACGACAGCATGCCCGCGCCCGACAGGGCCCGGGCGCAGGCGTGCGCAGCGGGTGCGCCGTTCGGGTGAGCGTGCCCGAGGCAGCAGTCCTCGTCGCGACCGTACGCCTTGCCGTGCGATGCGTGGGAGGCGGCGATCTGCTGCGGCGAGGAGCCGACGGCCATGCGCCGACGGGCGCCAGCGCCAGCATCAGCCAGACGAGCAAGCCGATCGCGAACAGGCCGCTCTCGCCGCCGCGGAGGCGGTCGTCAACCGTGGAGAAGGCTCCATGCGGCGCGGGGCGTCCTTAGTCCTCGCGGCGGGATGACGGCGCGCTGTCAGGCAGCCATCTTGCGGCAACTGTCCGCGCAGGTGCGGCAGGCCTGCACGCACTCCTCCATGTCGCCCACCTGCGCGCAACTGTCGGCACAGGCGCTGCAGATCTCCGCGCAGGCACGGCACACGGCCGGATGCTGCGGCGAGCGGTTGAGCATCACGGCCGCGGCGGCGCGGCAGATCTCGGCGCAACTGAGCATCAGCCGCATGTGTTCGGGCGCCGCGTGGGCGCCGCCCCGTTCCAGGCACATGCCCGCCGCGTTCGACTGGCAAGCCTGGTAGCAGCGCAGGCAGTCCTGGATGCAGCCCTGCAGGTCGCTCTGCGACATGTCGTACCTCGCGTGTCGGCCCGTGCCCTTCGCACGTGCGCGGCATGATGCCCGGCAGACCGTACCGCCGGCGTGAGCATCGTGCGCACGCCGGCGCGAACCGCGCGGAGGTACGGCTACTCTTCCGCCGCCTGCGCGACCTGCCGCTGGATGGTGTCGAGGTAGTCGTCCAGCTCGCGCACGCTGGCGAAGATCTCCTTCAGCGGCACCGCCTTGACGATGTCGAAGACCTTGCGCACCTGCGGCTGCGGGTTGAGCACCAGGGTGTGACCGTTGCGCTCGCGCATGGTCTTGCGCACCCTGGCGAAGCTGCGCAGGCCGGCGCTGCTGATGTACTCGAGCGAGGCGAGGTCCAGGACCAGGGTGCCACCCTCGGGCAGTCCGGCGAGCAGCGTCTGCGCGGTCTCGTCGAAGGCGCCGAAGGTGGTGGCATCCAGCCGCCCACGCAGCCGGAGCATGGCGCGTTCCGGAGTGGAATGCTCGGTGTGGATGCTGAGGCTCATGCGATCGTCACGTCCTGTTCGTTGGGGAAATGGAGACGCAGGTGGTTGCCCCCGGCGTCGTGCGAATAGTCCATCTCGCGCACCATGGAGCGGACCAGGTGGATGCCCAGGCCGCCGACCGCGTCCTGGTCGGCGAGGTCGCCGGTCAGCGCCGGCGGCGGTGCGCCGGTGGGATCGAACGGCACGCCGTCGCTGTGCAGCTCGACCACGATGCCGTCGTCGGTCAGCTGCATGCGTACGCCGATGGTGCCCTCGCGCCGGTCCGGATAGCCGTGCTCGACGATGTTGACCATCATCTCCTCCAGCACCAGCTGCACGTCGCTGCGCAGCGACTCGCTCACGCCGGCACGGTCGAGCGCGCGGTCGCAGCGGGCGATCGCCTCGAACACGTCGGGCACCGTGTTGCGTAGGGCCATGGTCAGCACGGGATCGGGTCTCCGGGATTCCTGGTGGAGCCAGCTCAGCGCCAGCACGGTGATGTCGTCGGCCTGGCTGGCGCCGTCGACGAAACGGTCCACGTCCGCCAGCAGCCGGCTGGTGTAGCCGGCCGCGGAGGAAGGCAAGGGCGGCGCGAGCAGGCTGTCGAGCAAGCGCTGCGTGCCGAACATGGCCTGGGTGCCGTCGGCCGCCTCGGTGATGCCGTCGGTGTAGAGCAGCAGGGTGTCGCCCGGCCGCAGGACGATCTCGTGGGCGGGGTAGACCGCCTCCTCGTCCAGGCCCACGGCCGCGCCGGTCTCGAACTCGAGCAGGCGCACGCTCTCGCCGTCGCACAGCACGGGCGGCTCGTGTCCAGCGCTCGCCAGCACGAGCGTGCCGTCGATGGTGTCCAGCACGCCGCAGAGCAGGGTGACGAACATGCAGCCGTCGTTGTTGCGGCACAGTTCCTGGTTGAGCAGGCGCAGCAGCTCCTGCGGCGTGTGGCTGCGCGGCGCCAGCGCCTTGGCCAGGGTGATCGTGCGCGCCATGAACAGGGCGGCCGGGATGCCCTTGTCGGAGACGTCGCCGACCAGCAGGTAGAAGCGCCGCTCGTCCAGCATGAAGTAGCTGTACAGGTCGCCGCCGACGGCGCGGGCCGGGCGCAGCGCCGCGTGCAGCTCGAAGTTCGGGCAGTGCGCGTCGAGGTAGTGCTCCTTGGGCAGCAGCGCGGTCTGGATCTGGTGCGCGATCTCCAACTCGCTGGCCAGGCGCTGCTGCTCGCGGGTGGCCTCGGTCAGCTGCCGCAGGTGTTCGGCCAGCTGGTGGCGCATCTGGTCGAAGGCCCCGGTCAGGCGACCGATCTCGTCGCGCCGCCCGGTGGCCGGCAGGTCGAAATCCAGTTCGCCACGCGCCACGTGCTCGGCGCGATGCACCAGCACGCCCAGCGGGGCGAGCGTACGCCGGATGATGGTCAGCGTGATGAGCGCGATGCCGATCAGCGCGAACAGCCCCAACGCCATGCCGCTGAGGAACAGGATGCGCACGTCGGCGTAGATCTGCGCCTCCGGCATCACCAGCCCGAGCGACCAGAACGTACCCTTGATCGGCGAGGGATAGATCCACACCGGCCCGTCTGCGGCCTGGGCCAGTCGCACCGGCGCGCCGTCCTGGCGCGCCATCGCCTGCAGTAGCGCCGGCGCGCCGGCCTGGCCGACCAGCGCGGTCTGGTCGTGCGCGAGGTAACGGCCGTCGCTGCCGAGCACGAAGGTGTAGGCACCGGCCGGCTTGCGCAGCGTCTCGAGGATCCTCTGCAGCCATTCCAACGTCACGTCGGCATTCACCACGCCGACCGCCTGTCCGCCGCGGCGGATCGCCACCGAGTAGTTCACCAGCAGGCGCTGGCGCGAGCGCGAATGGAACGGACGCTGCCAGCACCCGGTATCGCAAGCCAGCCCGCCCAGGAACCAGTACTGGTCCCAGTAGTGCACCAGGTCGCCCGCCAGGTCGCGCTCCTGCACCGAGCCGTCGTCCTGCCGGCTCACGAACGGGGCCGGGCTGCGTGTCCGGTGCGGCAGCGGCGCGATCGCCAGCCCGGCGAGATCGGGATCGGCGCGCAGGCTGGTACGCAGCAGGCCCTCGGCGTCGCGGGTGTCCGAAGCGGCAATCGCCGCGAGCAGCCGGGTCGATGCGGCCACGCGGCCCAGCCGCGCCTCGATGCGGTCGGCGGCCGCCCGCGAAAGGGCCAGCGCCTCGCCGTGGGTGTGCACGAGGATCTGCTCGCGCGTCTGCACGAACAGCGCCATGCCGACTACGACCAGGACGAGCACGGATCCGACCAGCAGCCAGAGAGCCATCCTTGATGCGACGCTGCGCCAGGCCATCTCGTTCCCCTGTAAGCGGTCCGCATCAAGCCATGGAGGGCTCCAGGGGGCAAGGCCGGTGCGGGGCCGTCCGGTGCCGGATGTGATGCGGTTCTCGCTATGGCCGGTGCGCCTGGTGGCCTCCCGCGTCCATGTCTTGGTCCGGCGGCGCCCTGGCGACCATGTCCCGGTACTGCTGCGGCGACAGGTCCGGCAGCTTCTGGAGGAACGCGACCATGCTCCAGATCGTGCCGTCGTCGTGGCTGGTGCCCCAGGCGGGCATGGCGCTCATCTTGATGCCGTGCTTGATCACCCAGAACGCCTGCCTGGGGTCGACCCGCACCCGCGAGAGGTCGGGCGGCTGTGGATACAGCCCCGGGCGGATTTCCGACTCGCGCATGCCCGGTTCGAGGTGGCAGCCGGTGCACATGGCGTCGTACTGGCCGGCGCCTTCCAGGATCCGTCGCGGATCCTGCAGGTCGGGCACCACGAGGTCCCGCGCGTGCCGTTCGATAGAGCGCTCGCGCAAGGTCTGCATCAGCGCGTACACGGGCGGGGAATGGTGATCGTCGGCGCCGATGTCGTAGAGGCCCGAGTAGACGAAGCCGGCGGCGCCCGCGACCAGCACGCCCAGCAGCACGAGCGCCGTGACGAGGTACCGCCGGAAAACCCGTTTCACCATGCTCTCCCGTCCAACCGACGCCCGCCCAGGCCGCCGGAATCTGCTGCCGTCGGCATGCACGCCGGCAACGTAACGGCCGGGCAGGCGCCCGAGCAAGGGGCACGGTTGCGACCGCAACCGGGCTTCGCCGGCATTCGACCGGGCGTCTGCACGGGCGACGACGGGGCGATGGTCGATCGAGCCGCACGGATAACGGCACACCGGCCGCGCTCGCCGGGCACGGCCACCGGCACGCCAGCCGATGGCCAGCCAGCGGGGGCGCGCTCCGGATCGCGCGGAAGGGCAGGCCGGGCGACGCGTCCGCGGCGCATCGGCCTCCCGCGGGTGCCTCAGGGCTTGGTGAATCCCATGTGCAGCGTGATCCTGTCGCCGCTCTTGAGGTTGGCGACGGCGGAGGGCGGGAAATGCAGCTTCAACGGCATGCCTTCGGCCGTGGCACCGACCAGCCCGGTCTGCATGTCCACCGAGTCGACGGTCGCCGGCATCGCATGCATGCCCATCATGTGCATGCCCTTCATGCCGCTCATGCTGTCGCCGCCGTGCATTGCGCCCATCGTGTCCGGGTTCTGCCCGGTGTCGGTCGGCGTGTCCTGGGCCCAGGCCGCGCCGCCGCTGCCCAGGACGAGCGCGAGCGCCAGGGTGCCGAGCAGGCGAACGGAGGTCTTGCGCGCGTATGTCTTCATGGCTGCTCTCCTGACCAGGGGGCATGGAGCCTGCGCCCGGCACCGTGTAGGGAAATTGAAGCTCGCGGGCGGCAAGCGGGCCCGTCGGTCCGCGTGTCGCCGTGCTCGCGATGCTCCTGATTCCAGGGCCGTCGGCTAAAGGCATCGCGGGCAAGCTCGCTCCTGCGAAAAGCGCGGGCGCTGCCCCGCTACCGGGCCGGCCCGGCCACCAGTGCGTAGACGTGGCGGCTGATCTGCCGCTCTTCCTGCGTGGGGATGATGCGCACCTGGCAGTGCGCGCCTGCGGCCGGCGGGGCATCGGCCGGTGCCGCGCCAGGCCCCGGCCGCACGCCGGCCCATGCCAGTCCCGCGCAGACCGCCTCGCGCAGGGCCGCGTCGTGCTCGCCGATGCCGCCGGTGAACACCAGGGCGTCCATGCCGCACAGCACGGCAGCCATCGCCGCGATCTGCTTGCGCACCGACAGCACGAACATCGCGACCGCCAGCCGCGCGGCCGGTTCGGTCCGCGCCGCCTCGCGCAGCCGGCGCAGGTCGCCGCTGATGCCGGAGACGCCGAGCAGGCCGGAACGGTGGTCGACCAGCCGCTCCAGTGCGGGCGCGTCCATGCCCTTTTCGCGGGCCAGCCAGGCGAGCACGCCCGGATCGACGTCGCCGCAACGGGTGGCCATCATCACGCCACCGCTGGGTGTCATGCCCATGCTGGTGTCGACCGAGCGACCGTCGCACACCGCCGTCACGCTGGCGCCGCTGCCCAGGTGAGCGATCACCAGCCGCGCGGGCGCATCCGGCCAGGAGGCCAGGATCGACGCGCAGGACAGGCCGTGGAAACCGTAGCGGTAGACGCCGTCGGCCTGCAGCGCGCGATCCAGCGGCAGCACCCGCGACACCTCGGGCAGGTCGGCATGGAACGCGGTATCCAGGCAGGCGACGTGGGGCAGGTCCGCAAAGCGCGCCTGCGCGGCGTGCACCACCGCCAGGGCCGCCGGCACGTGCAGCGGCGCGAAGGCGCAGGCCGCCTCGAGCCGGGCCAGCACCGTGCCGTCGATGACCGCGTGGGTGCGCAGCTGCGGGCCGCCGTGCACGATGCGATGCCCCACCGCGTCCGGCGCCGGTACCCTGGCCTCGCGCAGCAGCCGGACGATGCGCCTGAACGCCTGCACGCCGTCGGCGACCGCCGCCGTTTCCTGGTGGATGACGGTGCCGTCGGCGTCGCGCAGGCGAAGCACGCCGGCCGAATGGCCGATCGCCTCGGCCTCGCCGCACAGCCGCGCGACCGCGTCGCGCCGGTCGACGCGGTACAGCCCGAACTTCAGCGACGAGGAGCCGCTGTTGAGCGCGAGTACGTGCAGCGCCGGGCCGGCCACGCCGACGCCGCCCTCACGCCGGCGTCCAGCGCCACTGCGCGACCTCGGGCAGGTCCTCGCCGTGTTCGCTGACGTACAGGCGGTGGCGCTCCATGGTGGCCCAGTAGCGGTCGGTCGCCGCCGACGCGAGCGAGGCCAGGCGCGGCACACGCAGGATCGCATCGAGCGCGAGCTGGAAGCGGTCCAGGTTGTTCATCACCGCCATGTCGAAGGGCGTGGTGGTGGTGCCTTCCTCCTTGTAGCCGCGCACGTGGAAGTTGTCGTGGTTGTGGCGGCGATAGGCCAGGCGGTGGATCAGGCCCGGGTAGCCGTGGAAGGCGAAGATCACCGGTCTGTCGCGGGTGAACAGGCCGTCGAAGTCGTGGTCGCTGAGCGCGTGCGGATGCTCGCCCGGCGGCTGCAGCACCATCAGGTCGACCACGTTGACCACGCGCACGCGCAGGTCCGGCGCGTACTCGCGCAGCAGGGTGACCGCGGCGAGCGTCTCCAGCGTCGGCACGTCGCCGGCGCAGGCCATCACCACGTCCGGTTCGCCGCCTGCCTCGTTGCCTGCCCAGTGCCAGATGCCGGCGCCGGCGCTGCAGTGGCGCGTGGCGGCGTCGATGTCGAGCCACTGCCATTCGGGCTGCTTGCCAGCCACGACCACGTTGACGTAGTTGCGGCTGCGCAGGCAATGGTCGGCCACCGAGAGCAGGCAGTTGGCGTCCGGCGGCAGGTAGATGCGCACCACGTCGGCCTTCTTGTTGGCCACATGGTCGAGGAAGCCCGGGTCCTGGTGCGAAAAGCCGTTGTGGTCCTGCCGCCACACGTGCGAGGTCAGCAGGTAGTTGAGCGAGGCGATCGGCGCGCGCCACGGGATCTGCCGGGTGGTCTTGAGCCACTTGGCGTGCTGGTTGAACATCGAGTCGATGATGTGGATGAACGCCTCGTAGCACGAGAACAGGCCGTGCCGGCCGGTCAGCAGGTAGCCTTCCAGCCAGCCCTGGCACAGGTGCTCGCTGAGCACTTCCATCACGCGGCCCTGCGGCGCGAGGTTCACGTCGACCGGTTCGATGTCGGCCATCCATTCCTTGGCCGTCACCTCGAATACGTCCTGCAGCCGGTTGGAGGCGGTCTCGTCGGGGCCGAACAGGCGGAAATTGCGCGCCTGCGCGTTGAGCTTCATCACGTCGCGCAGGAAGCGTCCGAGCACCCGGGTGGACTCGGCACGGACGGTGCCCGGGCCCTCCATCTGCACGGCGTAGTCGCGGTAATGGGGCAGGGTGAGCGGCTCGAGCAGGATGCCGCCGTTGGCGTGCGGGTTGGCGCCCATGCGCCGGCGCCCGGTCGGCGCCAGTTCGGCGAGCTCCGGGCGCAGCCGGCCCTCCTCGTCGAACAGCTCGCGCGGGCGATAGCTCAGCAGCCACTCCTCCAGCATCCGCACGTGCGCCGGATCGTCGAAACCCTTCAGCGGCACCTGGTGCGCACGCCAGGTGCCCTCCACCGGCAGGCCGTCGACCACCTTCGGGCCGGTCCAGCCCTTGGGCGTGCGGAACACGATCATCGGCCAGCGCGGGCGCGGCGGCGGGCGGTCCGGCGTGGCGCGGGCGGTTCGCTGGATCTCACGGATGCACGCCAGCGCCGCGTCCAGCGTGGCGGCGAGCTGGCGATGCACCTGCACCGGCTCGTCGCCCTCGACCAGCAGCGGGTCGTAGCCGTAGCCGCGGAACAGGTCGGTCAGTTCGTCCGGCGTGATCCGCGCGAGCAGCGTGGGGTTGGCGATCTTGTAGCCGTTGAGGTGCAGGATCGGCAGCACCGCGCCGTCGCGCGCGGGATCGAGGAACTTGTTCGAGTGCCAGCTGGTGGCCAGCGCGCCGGTTTCCGCCTCGCCGTCGCCCACGATGCAGGCGACGACGAGGTCCGGGTTGTCGAACGCGGCACCGAAGGCGTGCGCCAGCGAATAGCCCAGTTCGCCACCTTCGTGGATCGAGCCGGGCGTTTCCGGAGCGACGTGACTGGGCACGCCGTAGGGCCAGGAGAACTGGCGGAACAGCCGGCGCATGCCGTTGCGGTCGCGCTCGATGTCCGGGTAGCGCTCGGTGTAGGAGCCTTCCAGATAGCTCTGCGCGACCAGGCCGGGACCGCCGTGACCGGGGCCGATCACGTAGATCATGTCCAGGTCGTATGCCCTGATCAGGCGGTTGAGATGCACGTAGATGAAGTTGAGGCCGGTGGTGGTGCCCCAATGGCCGAGCAGGCGCGGCTTGATGTGCTGGCGCTCCAGCGGCTGCTCCAGCAGCGGATTGTCCTGCAGGTAGATCTGGCCCACGGTCAGGTAGTTGGCCGCGCGCCAGTAGGCATCCATGCGCTGGAGCTGATCCTCGGACAGCGGCGTGGGCATGGGCGACTCCGGCGCGCGAGCTGGCATTTCGGTGAACATAAGGGCGGCTCCGCTTGGATCGGGCGTTTTTCCGGTGAACGCCGTGCGATGGTCAGTGCGCCACCAGCACGGGCAGGCGGGCGTTGGTCAGCACGTGATGGGTGGTGCCGCCCAGCACGAGCTCGCTGAGCCGGGAGCGCCCCCAGGCCCCCATCACCAGCAGGTCGGCCTGCATGGCTTCGGCTTCGGCGAGGAGGGCGGCACCGGCGTCGCCGCCCGGGTCGAACGAGTGCCAGCGCTGGACCGAGACCCCCTGGCGGGCGAGCCAGTCCCCCAGCGGCAGCGGCGGCGGGCCGAAGTCCGGCAGCGAGCTGCGCCTGCCGTCGAGCAGGTGGACCACGCCGGCCTCGCGCAGCAGCGGCAGGGCCGCGCGCACCGCCTCGGTCGATTCGCCGGTGCCGTTCCACGCGACCAGCACCCGCTGTGGCGCCTGCGCCACCTCGGAGCGTTCCGGCACCAGCAGCGTGGGAACGCCGCCGGCGAACAGGGTCCGCGTCACGTGATCGAAACCGATCGGCAGGTCCGCATAGCCGTGCGGCAGTGGGCTCACCATCAGGTCCGCCATGCGCGAGCGCGCGGCCAGCACCGGCACGTAGAGTCCGCGCAGCACCTCCCAGGCACCGGCCACGCCGGCCCGGTCGCACAGGCCGCGCCACCAGGCGTCGCGGCGGCGCGCCGATTCCTCCTCCGCCTCCATGATGGCAAGGGCCTCCGGCACGGCGGCCACGGACGGAAACTGCTGGACGATGTGGACGCCGGTGACGAAGGCCCGCTGCCGGGCGGCGACCGCGAGGCCCAGTCCGATGGCAGGCGCGTCGTCCTCCATGCGGTCCACGTTGATGATCATCTCGTACATGGCGGCATCCCCGAGGCAGGACGCCATGCTCGGCGACGGTGGACACCCGCCTGTTGACCAGGATCAAGCACGCGTCCGACCGGTTGGCGCCGCCACGCGCGACCGTGTTGACCATGGTCAAGTCGCCCGGGCCATGCATGCCTACGCTGGGCTGCGATGGAACACAGGCGAGGTGCGCGATGAACAGGCTCGACGGCAAGGTAGGCATCGTCACCGGTGGTGCGGTAGGCATCGGTGCCGCCTGCGTGCGGCGCATGGCGGAAGAGGGCGCGCGCGTGGCGACCCTGGACCGCCAGGACGAGGCGGGGCACGCCCTGGCCGCCGAGCTCGCTGCCCAGGGGCGCCAGGTCCGCTACATCCATGCCGACGTGGCCGCCGAGGCCGAGGTCGCGCGCGCCATCGGCGCAACCGTCGAGGCGTTCGGGCGGCTGGACGTGCTGGTCAACAACGCCGGCATCGCCGGGCCCGACAAGCCGACCCACGAACTCAGCGAAGAGGAGTGGGACCGCGTGCAGGCGGTCAACGTGAAGGGCGTGTTCTTCTGCACCAAGCACGCGATCGCACACCTGCGCCGTGCCGGTGGCGGCAGCATCGTCAACCTGTCCTCCATCTACGGCCTGGTCGGCGCGCCGGACGTGCCGCCCTACCACGCGTCCAAGGGCGCCGTGCGGCTGATGAGCAAGACCGACGCGCTGCAGTACGCGGCCGACGGCATTCGCGTCAACTCGATCCATCCGGGCTTCATCTGGACGCCGATGGTCGAGGGCTACCTCGCCGGCCACGGTGGCGACCCGCAGGCGCAGCGCCAGCAGGTCGGCGCGCTGCACCCGCTGGGGCACATGGGAGAGCCGGACGACATCGCCTGGGGCGTGGTCTACCTGGCCTCCGACGAGGCCAAGTTCGTCACCGGCAGCGAACTGGTCATCGACGGCGGCTATACCTGCCGCTGAGGAGACGCGCATGTTCAAGCATATCCTGCTGCCGACGGACGGCTTGCGGGTCATGCTGGTGCGGTGTTCAAGCTGCCGGCGCTGCGCTGGCGCCGCCCGACGCCATGGGCTTCTCCGGATGGGGTGCGATGATGCTGGGATCGGTCGGCTGGCTGGCACTGCTGCACGCGGGCATTCCACGTCGCCGTCAGGGCGAGGGTGGGCCGTTGGAAGGCAGCACGCGGAGTTGACGCGGATCAATCCGGCCTGCGCGCCGGCATGGCCCAATGCGGCCGAAGGCCACATCGCAAGCGAGGGTTCCACCATGCCCGCCTCTCCGTCCGAAACGATCCCTGCCACCAACGGCAACGCGCCGTTCAAGTCGCTCGAAGGCAGTCACTGGATCGACCATCTCCGGGACGGCACGCCCGTGCTGATCCGTCCACTGCAGCCGAACGACCGCGCCCGCGAGGAAACCTTCCTGCGGATGCTTTCGCCGGACTCGCGCCGCTTCCGCTTCCTGTGCACGTTCAAGGACGCGAGCCCCCGGCTGGTCGACCAGCTGATGGACGTGGACTACGACCGCCGGATGGCTTTCGTGGCGTTGGCGCACGAGGAAGGCCAGTTGCGCGAAGTCGGCGTCAGCCGCTACAGCGCCACCAACGACAACCTCCGCTGCGAGTGCGCGGTCACCGTGGCGGAGAACTGGCGTCATCGCGGACTGGCCGTGCTGCTCATGCGGCACCTGATCGACACGGCGCGCGAGCACGGCTTCCAGCAGATGTTCTCCATCGACGCGGGCGACAACGAGCCGATGCGCGACCTGGCCACCTTCCTGGGCTTCCGCCGCTCGCTGGATCCGGACGATCCGAGCCAGGTGCTCTACACGCTCGACCTGTAACGAGGACGCTGCCATGTCCGTTTCCTTCGGTACCCAGGTGCCGTGGCTACCGTCGGCCGCAGCGCAGGCCATGCGCGGCGCGGGGAAGCCCGCCGACATCCTGGCGATCGCGACCGGCACCGAGCCGTGGAACCCGGCCGTGCAGGTCGCGGCATCGCTCGCCGCGCGCTGGGGCAGCCTGCTCACGGGGTGTTTCGTCGATGCCGCCCTGCGCATGCTGCGGGGCCCGGAAAGCGAACCCTCGGCGCTCGGCCTGCTGCTGGACACGCCGCTGCGCGATACCGAGGAGGGCGCCGCCTTCCGCGGCTTCGCCCGCGAGAAGGGTGTGCTCCACGCTTCCTGGGTGGTCGCCCGCTCCGGCCTTGCGCGGGTGCTGCGCGAGCTCGGAGTGTGGAACAGCCTGGCCGTGCTCGAGCGCGACCTGGTCGAAGAGGAGGCGATGGCCGAGGTGCTCGGCGAGGCGCTGCTGACCTGCCGATTGCCGAGCCTGGTGCTGCCGCCGGGCTGGGATCGCCCGGCGCACTTCTCGCGCGTGCTGGTGGCCTGGGACGGCAGCACCGAAGCCACCCGCGCCATCCACGCCGCCTTGCCGTTCCTGCAGGAGGCCCGGCGGGTGGTGCTGCTGGATGGCGGGCATCGGCACGTGCAGGAAGGGGAGGCCTACGCGCCTCGCTTCGAGCCATTCCTCTACCTGGCGCGGCACGAGATCGAACCCGATCCGATGTGCGTGGGTATCCCGGCACACGTGGCCGGCGCGAGTCTGCTGAAGAAGGCCGAGCAGGTCGGCGCGGATCTGGTGGTGATGGGCGCCTTCGGACATTCCCGCCTGCGCGAGCGCGTGCTGGGCGGAGCGACCCGCCACGTGCTCTGCCATGCCCGGATGCCGATCTTCCTGCAGCACTGAAGCTTCGCGCCGCGGGCGGTGCCCCGGCACCCCGCGGTTCAGGACCTGAGAAACATCGGCAGGCGGCTGCCCGCGAGCACGCCGGTCGTGGTCGCGCCAAAGCACCGCTCGTCGCGCCAGCGACGCCCGCTCGCGCCCATCACAAGCAGGTCCGCGTGGTGCTCGCTGGCGTACATCAGGATCTGCCCGACGACATCCTCGTCCGGCCCGTCCAGCGACTCCACCGCCGAGACGGACACGCCATGGGCGTGCAGATGGGCGAGGGCGTCGGCTCGCGGCCCGGCGTCGGGCTTGCCCGGTTGCAGCAGCACCACCGCCTGCGCGAGCCGCAACAGTGGCAGGGCCGCGTGCAGCGCGCGACTGGAGGCGACGGTGCCGTTCCAGGCGACGGCCGCACAGATCACAGGGGCCGGTGCGAGGCCGGCGTCGGGCACGGCGATGCAGGCGGCACCGGAATGCAGCGTCTCGCGGATCAGGCGCTCGTCCTCGGGGTGGGGGGAGACAGCGCAGGGCAGCACCACCACGTCGTTCCAGTTGCCCGCCAGCGCCAGCGCGTCGGCGGTACGGCCGATGGCCACCTGCCAGCGCGCATCGCGCACGCCCAACTGCCTGGCCCATTCGGCGAAGCCGTGTCCGGCCAGCATTGCCTGCTGCAGTTCGTCCTGCATGTAGGCGGACATTTCCTCGGCCAGCAACGGCGGCCCCGGCATCGGCGCATGGCGTGCACCGACGTACAGGCCGGTCAGTACCGCCTGCGTGGTCGCCGCCAATCGGGCCGCGTACCGCACGCTGGCATGCCAGCTCCGGAAGCCCGGGCTGAGGACGACGACGTCGCGCACCGAGCGCACCTCTCGTAGGTCTCTGGGTGGCAGCGTGCCAGCGCACGCCGCACCCCCAGTTGATCCACGTCACCGCCACCGGTGCCCGGCTTCGAAGCGTTCGAGATCGAGGAGCAGCAAGGCGCGGTGCGATTGATCTGCATCATGCCCCGCGGGCCCCGGCGGGCTAGCGTGGCGGTGCTGCCACGTCCACGCCGCAGGCAGTCCACCGCTTCGAGGGAAGACGCCATGTACGACATCGTGGTCAACGCCATCAACTTCGAAACGTGGCCCCGCGGCGCGCAGTACGGCGCCAGGCTCGCCGCGCTGATGGAGGCGTCGCTCACGGGCGCCTACATTTATCCCTCGCCGCTCTACGCAATGCCGAGCTTCAGCACGCCCGAGCTGATCCAGGCGGTGACCGACACGGCGCGGGTGCTGGAGGCCGGCGCGATGGCTGCCGAGCGGCCCTTCGTCGCCTGGGCGAACGACATGGGCGTGGAGCGTGCCGCCTGGATGGTCGGCCAGGGCCACCTGTCCGATGCGCTGGTGCAGATCGCGACCTGGCACGACCTGCTGGTGCTGGAGCGCCATCCCGAATGGACCTGGGCCTCGCCACCGGACCTGGCGATCCTGGTGCTCGCCGTCGGCTTGCCCTGCATCGTGGTGCCGCCCGAGCCGGTGGGCGAGGTTTCACTCGCGCGCATGGCGGTTGCCTGGAACGGCTCCACCGAGGCGATCCGCGCCGTGCACGCTGCGCTGCCGTTGCTGCAACGCGCCAGCGAGGTGGTGCTGCTGCGTGGCGCCTCCAAGGACGCCTTCCAGGAGGTCTCCTGGAAGCCGCCGTTCGACATCGACGCCTACCTCGACCGCCACGGCATCCACGCCCGCTCGCAGGATCTCGCCTGCGAGGACGACGAGGTCGGCGAGGTGCTGCTGGAGCAGGCCGACCGCCTGCATGCCGACTTGCTGGTGATGGGCGCCTACGGCCGCAGCCGATTCAGCGAATGGGCGTTGGGCGGCGCGACCCGCTACGTGCTGTGGAACGCACGGCTGCCGGTACTGTTCCGCCACTGAGGGCCTGTCGCCGTGCATGCGATGGTGCTCGAGACCGTCGGCCAGCCGCTGGTGCCGCGCGACCTGCCGACGCCCGTGCCGGGCCCGGGCGAGGTCCGGCTGCGGGTGGAGGCCTGCGGCGTGTGCCGCACCGACCTGCACGTGATCGACGGCGAACTGCCTGGTGTGCACCCGCCGGTGGTTCCCGGCCACGAGGTGGTCGGCGTGGTGGACGCGCTCGGACCGGACATGGCCGAACCCGCGCCGGGGCAGCGCCTCGGCGTCCCATGGCTGGGGTCGGCCTGCGGTGTCTGCGACTACTGCCGCAGCGGGCGCGAGAACCTTTGCGACGCGCCGCAGTTCACCGGCTACACGCGCCCGGCGGTTTCGCCAGCCATCTGGTCTCACGCGCGGCGTTCTGCATTCCGCTCGGCGAGGTGGATCCGGTGGCGACGGCGCCGTTGCTGTGCGCCGGCCTGATCGGCTGGCGGGCCTTGCTGAAGACCGGGGAGGCGCGCAGCATCGGCCTCTACGGCTTCGGCGCGGCCGCCCACCTGCTGACCCAGGTGGCGAGGGTCCAGGGGCGACGCATCTTCGCGTTCACCCGGCCGGGCGATACCGCGGCGCAGGCGTTCGCGCGGGGGCAGGGCGCGACCTGGGCCGGCGATGCCGACATGCGCCCGCCCGAGCCGCTTGACGCAGCCATCATCTTCGCACCGGCCGGCGAGCTGGTGCCGCTGGCGCTGCGCGCCGTGCGCAAGGGCGGCCGGGTGGTGTGCGGGGGCATCCACATGTCCGACATTCCCGCGTTTCCGTACCGGCTGCTGTGGGAGGAGCGCGAACTGGCGTCGGTGGCCAACCTGACCCGCTCCGACGCGCACGGCTTCTTCGATGCGGCCGCGCAGGCGGCGGTGCACGCCACCACCCGCCGCTATCCGCTGGCGATGGCCAACCGGGCCCTGGACGATCTGCGGCACGGACGGTTCGAGGGTGCCGCGGTGCTGGTGCCGTACGCGGGGCGGCTGTTACGGATCGTTACACAGGGTTGCGCGGCGGTGGTCGGGCCGTTGCACCGGCTCGCTAGCCTGCAGCTGTCTTCGCCGCAGCGACACGAGATCCGAGCCATGAACGCGATCGCCATCCCCTCCCTGCCTTCCGTTCCGGCGGCGTCTCAGCTCTTGTCCGGCGCGATCGACATCGAACAACTCAAGCGGCACGTGCCCGTGCTGCGCCGCAAGCTGGTCGCCGGCCAGCATGCCTACCGTGCGGGGCAGCCGTTCCACGCGATCTTCCTCGTGCACGCGGGCTTCCTGAAGGCGAGCGAGCTGTCCGAGGACGGTCGCGAGCGGGTCACCGGCTTCCGCATGCGCGGCGACCTGGTCGGGGTGGAGTCGATCGGCCTGGCCGGCTACTCCTGCGACGTGGTGGCGCTGGACGGCAGCGAGATCTGGGAGCTGCCGTATCCGCCGGTGCTGCTGGCCTGCCTGCAGATGCCCGAGCTGCAGATGCGCCTGACCGCCGCGCTGGCCGAGGAGATCCGCAGCGACCGCGCCTGGATGCTGGCGCTGGGCACGCTGAGCGCGGACCAGCGCGTGGCCGCGTTCCTGCTGGACATGGCCGAGCGCCACATGCGCCTGGGTTTCAGCCCGCGCCACTTCCTGCTACGCATGGGCCGGGCGGACATCGCCAGCTTCCTCGCGCTCAAGCACGAGACGGTCACGCGCGCGCTGTCGCGGCTGGACCGCCTGCAGTGCATCGCCGTGCAGCGGCGCGAGATCCGCGTGCTGGATCCGGACGGCCTGCGGCGCATGGCCCGGCAGGGCAGTTGCGTGCACTAGGCAGGGCAGGGGGCGATTCAGTCGCCTCGTTCGAGCGCGCGCGCCAGGGCCTCGCCGAGTTGCTCCAGGCGGTAGGGCTTGCGCAGCAGCTCGACGCCGCTGCGGGCCGCCTCGTCGGCACCGATCGCCGAGCGTTCGTAGCCGGAGGCAAGCAGCGCCGGCAAGCGTGGGCGCAGCGCGCGGGCCTGCCGCACCAGCTCGAAGCCGGTCTGGCCGCTGCCCAGCACCACGTCCGAGAACAGCAGCTGGATCCTGGGCTCGTCGCGCAGTTGCCGCAGCGCCTGCGCGGCATCGGCGGCCTCCAGCGTGTCGTAGCCGAGCGAGCGCAGGAAGCGCACCGCCACCTTGCGTACGCCCGGTTCGTCCTCGACCACCAGCACCAGCACGTGCCCGGACGCCACGGTCGTGTCCCGCGCGACGGCCGGCGACTCGTGCACGCCGTGGGCGACGGGCAGCAGCAGCTCCACCCGCGTGCCCTGGCCGGGCTGGCTTTCGATGGCCAGGTACCCGCCGGACTGCTTGACGAAGCCGTAGACCATGCTCAGGCCCAGGCCGCTGCCCTTGCCGGCATCCTTGGTGGTGAAGAAGGGCTCCAGCGCGCGGTTGAGCACCTCGCGCGACATGCCGCTGCCGTTGTCTTCCACGACGAAGGCGACGTAGCGCCCCGGCGCTAGCTGGCCGTCGGCTCCGGCGTCGATGCGGCGCTCGCGCGCGCTGATCGAGAGCAATCCGCCCTCGGCCATGGCATCGCGTGCGTTGAGCGCGAGGTTGACCAGCGCCGTCTCCAGCTCGCCCGCGTCGGCCTGCACGGCCGGCACGTCGCTCGGGCAGTCCAGGCTCACGCGGATGCGTGCGCCGAGCGTGCGCATCAGCATGTCCGCCAGTTCCGAAAAGGCCTGCTGCGGGCGCACCGGCCGCGGCGTCAGCGACCGCCGCCGCGCGAAGCCGAGCAGCTTGCGGGTGAGGTTGATGCAGCGGTCGACCGCGCGCGAGGCGCTTTCGATCAGCTCGTGCGCGTCGGCGGTGCGGTCACCGTACTCGGCATCCAGGATCTGCAGGTTACCCGAGACGATGGTCAGCAGGTTGTTGAAGTCATGGGCGATACCGCCGGTGAGCTGACCGAGCGCGTCCAGGCGCTGGGCATGCGAGAGCTGCTCCTCGCTGCGGCTGCGCTGGATCGCCGCGGCCAGCATGTTGGCGGCCAGCTGCAGGAAATGCAGCTTGTCGCTGTCGTAGGCGCCGGGCTCGCGCGCCAGCGCAAGCAGGACGCCCGGCTCCTGGCGATCGAGCAGGGGCACTATCGCCGCGTCGCCGAATCCGTGCGCGGCGAGCGTGGCCCGCAGCGCGGGCAGATCGTCGGCCGCCGCCTCGTGCGCCAGGGTACGTGCCGCACGCTCGCGCCCGGCCAGTTGCCCGGCCTGCCGGTCACGCCCCAGGGCATCGGTGAGCGCCTGCGCCAGCGCCGCCGCGATGCCGCTGGCCGCGCGTACCGGCAGGGCCGAGCCGTCCGCATCGCCAAAGGCGATCGCCACGCCTTCGGCGCCCAGCGCCTCGGCCAGCAGGGCGAGCACCGCCCTGAGCGCCGCCTCCTCGCGCCCGGACTCCAGCACCAGCTTGCCCAACTGCGCCAGGTAGGTGTCGTAGCGGGCGCGCTGCAATGCCTGGCGCGCCCGCTGGGTCTCGGAAATGTCGCGGATCGAGGCGGCGAACATGCCGGTGCCGATCGGGCTGAGCGCGATCTCGACCGGGAACGCCTCGCCGTTGCGGCGCACGCCGGTCAGCTCGTAGCCGGCGCCCATCGGCCGCACGCGCGGCTGCGCCATGTAGCGCGAGCGGTGCGCGATGTGCGCGGCGCGCACGCTCTCGGGCAGCAGGCTCTCGATGCGCAGGCCGAGCATGCCGGCCGGCGGGTAGCCGAACAGCCGGTGCGCCTGCGGGTTCGCCAGCACGATGTTGCCTTCGCGATCGACCACGACCATGGCGTCGGGCGCGGTCTCGAACAACGTGCGGAAAAGATCTTCGTTGCCGGCGGGGGAGGGCAGCGACACGGCATCACTCCTGGCGGACGGTGCCGCTGAAAACGTAGCCCGCGCCCCGCACCGACTTGATCAGTGCGGGTGACGCCGGGTCCGCCTCGATCTTGCGCCGCAGGCGCCCGATCTGCACGTCAATGGCGCGGTCGTAGGGGCCGGCGTCGCGGCCGTAGAGCTGGTTCATCAGCTCGTCGCGGGACAGCACCCGGTTGGCATGCGCCACGAACACGCGCAGCAGTTCGTACTCGCCGCTGGTGAGCGGCACCGGGGCTCCGCCGGGCCCGATCAGGTTGCGCCCGTGCAGATCGAGCCGGTAACCCGCGAACAGGTAGGCGGGCGCCTGCCTGTTCGCCGCGGGCCGTGCGCGCTCGCCGGACCGCCGCAGCACGCTGCGGATCCTGGCCAGCAGCTCGCGCAGGTCGAACGGCTTGGTGACGTAGTCGTCGGCGCCGACCTCGAGCCCGACGATGCGGTCCACCGAATCGGCGCGACCGGTCACGATGATGACCGGCCCGCGCCAGTGCTCGTGCAGGTGTCGCGTCAGCTCCAGGCCATCCTCGCCGGGCAGGCCCAGGTCCAGCAGCACCAGGTCGACGCCGTCGGCGGCCAGCAGGGCGAGCATCGCCTTGCCGCTGTCGACCGCGCTGACCCGGAATCCCTGCGTGGACAGGTAGCGCTTGAGCAGCGCGGCGATTTCCGCATCGTCGTCCACCACCAGCAGGTGGGTCTGGCGAGGGGCTTCCGTGGGGTTGGAGGAAGAAGGTGCCGACACGCAGGGCCCATCCGGGTTTGGAGACGCTTCTTCGCAGGATGTTACACACAAGGCGGCCACGCACGGGTGTGGCGGCGCTTCGCGGACACCGGGAGCGGCGCCGCGAATCGGCCCACGATGCCATCATCGTCGTCGTGCGCGCCGGACGTCGGCGCGTCCAGCGATTCGAGGATGACGCAAGCGGGGCGTGTGCCTGGCTGCGCATTTCGATCAGCTGCCGCAGCTGGCCCGCCGACGCGGCCAGCTCGCGCTGCTTTCCCTCCACTTCAGCCAGGTGGATGCGTGCCAGCCTGTCGATGCCCGCGCAGGGAGCGTCCGCACCGCGGGCCGGATCGCGCAGGCAGCGGATCGCGTCCTGCCCGAAGCCCAGTGCGCGGCTGCACACGATGAAGCGGGGTGTCGACGTCCCTGGCCCTGGGAGTGGTCGCCGGAATCCGGACGGGCCGATGCGCTCGTAACGGCGCACGGCTTCCGGGCGGCCTCCCGTTTCCGGGCCGGCTCGCTGATGCGCATGGTTGACTCCGTAGCTGGCGCGGACCTAGTAGCCTAGCTTCCTGCCGATCCGTAAAACCCGCCATGTCCTGCTGCGATCACGACCGCCCGTTGGCCCACACTGGCGCCCAGCGTCGCGTGCTTTGGGCCGTGCTGTTCGTCAACCTGCTGATCTTCCTTGGCGAGTTCGGTGCCGGCCTATGGGGTCGGTCTACGGCGCTGCAGAGCGATTCGCTGGACAGCGTGGGCGACGCCATCGTCTATGGCGTCAGCCTGCTGGTGGTCGGCGGCACGGTCCGCGCCCGCGCCGGTGCGGCCCTCCTCAAAGGCGTCGTGCAGCTGGGGTTTGCCGCTGCCATCCTCGGCGAGGTGGTGCACCGGGCGCTGGCCGGGCCGAGTCCGATGGCCGTGGTGATGGCCTGGGCCGCGGCGGCGGCGCTGCTGGCCAACGCCAGTTGCATGCTGTTGCTGGCCCCGTATCGGACGCAGGATCTCAACATGCGCTCGGTGTGGCTGTGCTCGCGCAACGATGTGGTGAGCAACGTGGCGGTGCTGCTCACCACCGCGCTGCTGACGCTGACCGACTGGGGCTGGCTGGATCTGGTCTTCGGAGGCGCGGTCGCATTGCTGTTCGCCATCACCGGCGCGCGGGTCGGCGCCGCGGCGACCAGGGACCTGCGGTCCGCGGCTTCAACGCACTGAGGGCCACACAGGCCATGCGCGCACTGGTGCTCTGGACGGAAGCTGATTACGTAACGGCAGGGCGGGCAAGGATGGCGGCAACGCGCCAACCCGCCAGATCAGCGTCCAGATCGTATTTGACATAATAGACATTATGCGCAATTTAGCAGCCGAGCAAGGCCGCCACCATCCGTCCGTACCGTCATTCGGCTCGAACGGTTCCACGTCCCCCGCCGGCGGGACGTTGGCGGAAAAGCGCGATGCACAGCAGGATCAAGCCCAGCAGGACCAGCGAGGCGGCATAGCGGCTGAGGGCGAAGCCGCCGTGGTTCACCGGCTTGTCCAGCAAGTCGCCGATCACCGCACCCAATGGGCGCGTGAGCACGAACGCCGCCCAGAACAACAGCGTGCGGGAGACGCCGGTCCACAGGTAGGCCGCCCCGATGGGCAGCAGGAGCGCGCCGAAGATGCCGGCGCTCCCGAGATAACCCATGGCCATGCTGTCGGCCGTCCAGTCGCCCAGGGCGGTGCCCAGGGTCTGCGAGAACATGATCGTGATCCAGTAGAAGACCTCGCTCCGGGTCGAACTCACGGTGTCCACGCTCACCGAGCCCAGCACTCTGTACCAGGTGAACAGCGACGCGAGCAGCAGCAACGACAGGATGCCCGCGCCTCCGGCATAGCCGATGCCGAGGGAGCGGTCGGCGAAATCAGCCAGGGTCGTGCCCACCGTGGTGGTGGCGATGACCGCGATCCAGTAGAGCAACGGGTGGAACCTGCTCGCGCGGATCTGTGCCGCCACCGCCGCGGCGAAGACGCCGGTGAAGATCGCGGTGCTGAGAAGGTAGCCCAGGCCCAGCGACATGGACAGCGCGTCGCCACCGGTTTCGCCCAGGGTCGTTGCGAAGATCTTGATGATCCAGAAGCCCAGGGTGACCTCGGGTACCTTGCTCGGCGCTCTCTGTCGTTGCATGCCGTCGATGCCGTCGATGGATTGGTCCGACCCTAGTGCAGCGGACTTAGACCCGACTTAGCACGGGCTGCTGTAGGTAAGGCGCCCTCCGGATGGGGAAAGGAGCCGGAAAGATCGCGTGGCTAGTGTCCCCTTCAGCCTCCCTGCCCTGGCGATCCCATGAGCCCGACCGGCTGGACCATCCTCTGCGACTTCGACGGCACCATCTCCGTCGAGGACGTCATCGATTCCCTGCTCGACCGGTTCGGTCGACCGGGCTGGGAACAGCTGGAGCACGACTGGCGCGCGGGCCGGATCGGTTCGCGCGCCTGCATGGGCGGCCAGGTCGCCCTGCTGGACATGAGCCGGGAAGAGCTCGATGCGCATCTCGACGGGCTGTCCCTCGACCACGGCTTCGCCGGCTTCGTCGCGGCGGTGCGCGGATGGGGCGTGCCGCTCCAGGTAGTCAGCGACGGCCTGGACCATGCGATCGACCGCCTGCTCCGCCGCCACGGCCTGGAGGGCTTGCCGGTCGCCGCGAATAACCTGAGGCCCGGTACGCCACCGCAGCACTGGCAGCTGACCTCGCCATTCCAGGCGGCCGGATGCGCCAGCGGCACCTGCAAGTGCGCCTGCGTGGAGAAGGCGCGGGACGGCGAGCGCAAGGTGCTGCTGATCGGTGACGGCGCCTCCGACTTCTGCGCGGCGGACCGCGCGGATTTCGTGTTCGCCAAGCACCGGCTGATCGAGCACTGCCGCGCCGCCGGCATTCCCTATGCGCCGATCACCTGCTTCGACGACGCACTGGCGCTGCTGCCCGCACTGCTCGACGGCAGCCTCGCCGGCGAGCCTGCCCCGGCTTCCCCCTTCCCCATCCCCGCCTAGCCTCCGGACGCCCGATGAACGCTTTCGACAAGCACGCCTCCCTGGTGATCGACGACGCGCAACTGCTCGCCGACGAGGCGCAGTACAGCTCCTTCGGCGACACCGTCCACTACGTGGATCCGCCGAAGATCTTCCGCCGCTGCGAAGGCAGCTGGATGTACGACAGCGCGGACGTGCCGTTCCTGGACCTGCAGATGTGGTACTCGGCGGTCAACTTCGGCTACGCCAACCCGCGCCTCAACGACACGCTCAAGCACCAGGTCGACCTGCTGCCGCAGGTGGCCAGCCAGTACCTGCACCAGACCCGCATCGAGCTGGCCAAGGCGATCGCGCTGGACGTGCAGGGCAAGTTCGGCCGCAAGGGCCGTGTGCACTTCAATGTCGGCGGCGCGCAGGCGATCGAGGATTCGCTCAAGCTCGTGCGCAATGCCAGCAACGGCAAGAGCCTGATGTTCGCCTTCGAGGGCGGCTACCACGGCCGCACGCTGGGCGCCTCGTCGATCACCTCCAGCTACCGCTACCGCCGCCGCTTCGGCCACTTCGGCGAGCGCGCGATGTTCATCCCCTTCCCCTACCCGTTCCGCCGGCCCAGGGGCATGACCGCCGACGAATACTCCGACGCCTGCGTGCGCCAGTTCGCCCGGCTGTTCGAGACCGAGTACAACGGCGTTTGGGACCCGAAGGTCAACCAGGCCGAATACGCGGCCTTCTACGTCGAGCCGATCCAGGGTACCGGCGGCTACGTGGTGCCGCCCAGGCACTTCTTCCGCGATCTCAAGAAGGTGCTCGACCAGTACGGCATCCTGCTGGTGGTCGACGAGATCCAGATGGGTTTCTGGCGCACCGGCAAGCTGTGGTCGATCGAGCATTTCGGCGTCACGCCGGACGTGCTCGTGTTCGGCAAGGCGCTGACCAACGGCCTCAACCCGCTCTCGGGCCTGTGGGCGCGCGAGGAACTGATCAACCCGACCGTGTTCCCGCCTGGTTCCACCCACTCCACCTTCAACTCCAACCCGCTCGGCACCGCGCTGGGCCTGGAGGTGATCCGGATGGGCTGCGAGCTCGACTACGAAACCACCGTGCCGGCCAAGGGCGCGCATTTCCTCGATGGCCTGCGCGACCTGCAGAAGCGCCACAAGGAGATCGGCGACGTCGATGGCCTGGGCCTGGCGCTGCGCGCCGAGATCTGCACCGAGGACGGCTTCACGCCGAACAAGGCGCTGCTCGACCGCATGGTCGACATCGGCCTGGCCGGCGACCTCAAGCACGACGGCAAGCCGATCGGCCTCGTGCTGGATGTCGGCGGTTGGTACAAGAACGTGATCACGCTCGCGCCCTCGCTGGACATCACCCACGAGGAGATCGACCTGGCCATCGCGCTGCTCGACCAGCTGCTGACCCGTGCCAAGCGCGGCTAGGCTCCACCGCAACACCGCCCCGTGGAGGCGACCATGAACCAACCGCTTTCCGATGAAGCCATTCGCGAACAGGTCTTCGCCATCATCACCAGGCAGGCTCACGTCGAGCCGGGCGCGCTGCGCCCGGACGCCACGCTGAAGGATCTCGGGGTGGGTTCGCTCGAGGCGATCGAACTGATCTTCGACATCGAAGAGCATTTCGACATCGTGTTCCCCGATACGCAGGCGAGCTTCGACAGCGATACCGTGCAGAACCTGTTGAACGCGGTGAAGGCGGCGCTGGAAGCCAAGCCGGGCGGAGCCGAGGCCGCCGCGTGATTACCCCCGGGCGCCGCATCGCCATCACCGGCATGGGCGCGGTCAGCGCTTTCGGCGAGGGCGCGCAGGCCCTGTGGCAGGGCCTGCGCGCGGGCACCAGCGCGATCGCTCCGCTGCGCCACGAGCGTGCCTCGCAACTGCGGGTGCGCGTGGCCGCGCAGGTGCCGGACAGCTTCGACCCTACCGTCCATTTCGACGAACGCACACTGCCGCTGCTGGATCGCACCGCCCAGTTCGCCCTGCTGGCCGCGCGCGAGGCGGTGGCGCAGGCAGGCCTGGAATGGAACGCCGCGGAACGGAAGCGGCGTGCGGCGGTGGTCATCGGCACCGGCGTCGGCGGCGAGAACACCCAGGGCGAGCAGGCGCGTCGGCTGTACGCGGAAAACGCCACCCGGCTGAACCCGCTGACCATCGTGCGCGCGATGGCCAATGCGCCGACCAGCCAGGTCAGCATCGCCTACGGGCTGTGTGGTCCGTCCTTCGGCGTGGTCAGCGCCTGCGCCTCGTCCAACCACGCCATCGCGCAGGCCGCGCTGCTCATACGCGCAGGCCTGGCGGACGTGGTGGTCACGGGCGGTACCGAGGCCTGCTTCACCTACGGCGCGCTGCGTGCGTGGGAGGCCATGCGCGTGCTCGCCGACGACACCTGCCGGCCGTTCAGCGCCGACCGGCGCGGGTTGGTGCTCGGCGAAGGCGCCGGCGTGTTCGTGCTGGAGGCGATGGAGCACGCGCAGGCGCGCGGCGCCCGTCCACTCGCCGAACTGGTCGGTACCGGCATGAGTGCCGACGCCGGCGACATCGTGGCGCCGGACCCGGCCGGCGCAGTCGCCGCCATGACCCAGGCGCTGGAGGATGGCGGCCTCGCGCCCGAGGATGTCGATTACGTCAATGCGCACGGCACCGGCACGCTCGCCAACGACCCCAGCGAGACCCGCGCGGTACGCCAGGTGTTCGGCCGGCACGCCGACCGGCTGGCGGTGTCCTCCACCAAGTCCATGCACGGACACGCGCTGGGCGCCTCCGGCGCGCTCGAGCTGGTCGCGGTACTGGGCGCCTTGCGCGAGGGCATCGTCCCGCCCACTGCGAACTTCGAGCGCAGCGACCCGGCCTGCGACCTGGATTACGTGCCCAACGTCGCGCGCGCGATGCCGGTGCGCGCCGCGCTCAGCAACTCGTTCGCCTTCGGCGGGCTCAACGCGGTGCTGGCGCTGAAACGGGCCTGAGGCGCATGCCCGTGGCGTTTTCCACCGCACTGGAGCCCGCGGCGCTGGTCGAGCACTTCGTGGCGCATCCGCCACAGGGCTTCACGGCGCAGCGCACGGCCTCCGGCATGCCCTCGTTCCTGGCCCCGTTCGACCTGCTGACCACCGCCGACGACGCCCTGCGCCGACGGCTCGGGTGCCTGCCCTTCTACCGCGCGTGGGGGCACCTGCTGCGCTGGCGCACGCGCTTCGTCGGCTGCACCGTGACCGAGTACGCGCCGTTGCCTGCGCAGGCCTCGCCGGCCGCGCTGGCGCGCGAGCTGTTCGAGGCCTATGCACGCGAACGCGCCTTGCTCATCGTCAAGGACCTGCCGCAGGACTCGCCGCTGCTGGACGCAGCCGCCAATGCCCAGGCCGAGGCCCTCGCCACCGAGCTGGCCGCCCGCGGCTTCGTGCTGCTGGAAGGCATGCCGCTGGCCTGGGTGCCGATCGACTTCGGATCGGTCGATGGCTACCTCGCCCGGCTCTCGGCCGCACGGCGCAAGGACATCCGGCGGAAGCTGCGGTCCCGTGCGCAGCTGGAGGTGGAGGCGCTCGCCACCGGTGCGCCGACCTTCGCGGACCCTGACGTGATCGACGCGTACTATGCGCTGTACCGCAACGTGCACGCGCAAAGCACCATCCACTTCGACCTGCTCGGGCGGGAATTCCTGCGCCGCGTCCTGCAGGACGCGACCAGCGCGGGGGTGGTGTTCGCCTACCGCAGCGCCGGGCGGCTGATCGGCTGGAACCTCTGCTACGTCCACGCCGGCAAGCTGGTGGACAAGTACGTCGGCTTCGCCTACCCGGAGGCCCGCGCGCACAACCTCTACGCGGTGAGCTGGATGCACAACCTGGACTATGCGCGCATGCACGGCCTAAGCCACTACGTGGCCGGCTGGACCGACCCGCAGATCAAGGCCTATCTCGGCGCGCGGCTCAGCCCGACGCGGCATGCCGTCTACCTGCGCAATCCCTTGCTGCGCGCCCTGCTCCGTCGCCTGGCCGGGCACTTCGAGGGCGAGGCGGCCAGTCCGATGGAGGCCGCCACGTGAACCGCCCGCTGGTGCTGGACATCGATCATTCGGTCGGACCGCTGGCGCAGCGGCTGGTCATCCCGCTGGCGCACTGGCAGGAGTCGCTGCGCTTCGGCTGTTCGCTGGGCACGCTGGCGCGGTTCCGGCGCGGCCTGGACGACGCCTGGCCCACCGGCCACGCCACCGCCATGCTCGGCAGCGGCGACTTCCACCACCTGAGCTGGCCGCTCATCGAGCGCGTGCGGGCGGACCGCCCGTTCCAGGTAGTGGTGCTGGACAACCATCCGGACAACATGCGCTATCCCTTCGGCGTGCACTGCGGCTCCTGGGTCCGGCGCGTGGCGCGGTTGCCGCAGGTGGAGCACGTGCACGTCGTCGGCATCTGTTCGGGCGACATCCGCCTGGCCCGCGCCTGGGAAAACTACCTGGCTCCCTTGCGTCGCGGCCGGCTGAGCTACTGGAGCGTCGGGGTCGACGTGTCCTGGGCCGGCCGCGCCGGCCTGGGCAGCGCCTTCCACGGCTTCGACACGGTGGCCGCCCTGGTGGAAGCGTTCTGCGCCGCGCAGCGCGCGCGGCCGCGGCCGACCTACCTGTCCATCGACAAGGACGTGTTCGCGCCCGAGGTGGCGATGACCAACTGGGACCAGGGACGGCTGCAGCTGGACGACGCGCTGGCCATCATCGGCAGCCTGCGCGGCGGGCTGGTGGGCAGCGACATCACCGGCGAGATTTCCGCCTACCGCTACCGCAGCTGGTGGAAGCGGCGCCTGTCCGCGCTGGACGGCCAGGCGCCGGTGGACGAGCGCGAGCTGGCGCGCTGGCAGGCGCAGCAGCACGCGCTCAATCAACGGTTGCTGGCCGCCATCGGCGAGCGCGTCGAGGCGGATTGATCCCAGGGCACGACCTGGCCAGAGCGCACGCCGGACGAGCGCTCAGCCGACCACCCGTTCGATCACCGTGGCGATGCGGTCGAACGCGGCATCGTCCAGCCAGGGGCTGTTGCTGACGGTCAGCGTGCGCTGCGCGAACGCGCGGGCCTGCGGCACCCGCGCGTGCGGCACCCGATCGGCGAGATAGGCGTAGTCCGGCAGCGCATGGATGAACAGCCGGCTCACGCCGAGGCCGGCGGTCCACAACCGCGCCAGCGCTTCGTCGCGGCTGCGTTCGTCCGGCAACTGCAGCAGCAGGCAGGGCCAGGTGCCCTGCGTGCCGGGCGCGTCGTCGAGAACGCCCACGCCCTCGATACGTCGCAGCCGGGCCAGGCGTGCCTGCGCCTGCAGGCGCGCCTCCGCCAGGAAGGCGGGAAGACGCGCGGCGGCATGCGCCCCGACCGCCTGCCGCCAGCGGCCGACGCGGTGCAGCGGAACGGTCGCCGGGAAGGCGTCGCCCACGGCGCCGACCGCATCGCCGCGGCGCAGGGCCCGCCGCAGGGGACGGCCATAGGCCAGCGCCAGCCCGCGCGGCCGGTACAGCGCGGCGAGCGCCAGCAGCTCGACGCACCGGCGGGCCTCCCAGGCCAGGCCACGGGGCACCTGCCGCGTCCCCGCCTGGTGCAGGGCCCGGCGCAACTGCGGGTCGCGCGTCAGCAGCAGGCCGCCCTCGTAGATCGACAGGCCCTTGCCCGCGGCGAGGCTGAAGAACGCCAGGTCGCCGCGCAGCCCGACGCTGCGCCCGCGGTCGCGCGCCCCCAGCGCCTGCGCGGCGTCCTCGATCACGAACGCGCCCACCTGCGCGGCGATGGCCGCGGTCGTGTCCACGTCGGCGACGCGACCGGCGAGGTGGGTGGGCACCACGGCCAGCGTGTCCTCCTGGCAGGCCGCGGCGAGCGCTTGCGGGTCCATGTCGTAGTGCCCGGGGCGCAGGTCGCACAGGCGCAGCTGCAGGCCCGCCTGGTTCACCGCGATCGCCACCAGCGGGCAGGTATAGGCCGGCACCACGACCACGGACCGGCGCGGCTGGCGCGCCTGCAGCACCCGCAAGGCCAGCAGCAGCGCGGCGGTGCCGGAGCAGGTCAGCTGCAGCGAGGGCGTTTCCAGCTGGGCCGCGAGGCGCCCGGCCAGGTCGGCACGGCCGGGCCACAGATCGGCCAGGCGCAACGGCAGGCCGGCGGTCGGCGGAATTTCGCGGCGGGGCGCGCGCGCCATCGCGATCGCTCAGGCCGTCCCGGCCACCGGCTCGCCGGCGATCGCATGCGCTTCGCGGGCCTCGGCCAGCCCCAGGCACACGATGCCGGCCACGATCGCGGCGGCGCCGACGACGCGAGGCGCCGTCAGCGGCTCGTGGAACAGCCACACCGACAGCAGCATCACGCTTACCACTTCCAGGTGCGACGCGGCGAACGCCGGGCCGATCGGCGCGTGCCTGAGCAGGCTCATCCAGGTGAAGAACGCCCCGAGGTAGCCGAGCACCGCGCCGTAGATCCACGGTTCCCTCAGCAGCCGCAACACCCAGGCCAGGTTCGCCGCCACCGGCAGGGCATGCTGGCCGGCCAGCTTGAAGGAAAGCTGCGACAGCGTGTCGAAGGCCATCAGCAGCAGGAACCCGGCCAGGTAGAACCGCCTCATGCGCCCGCTCCCACGACGGCCACGCCGAGGCCGACCAGGGCGATGCCGAGCAGCCGAAGGCGGGTGAGCTTCTCGCCGAACAGCCAGCGCCCGGCCAGCATGATCGCCACGATGTTGATCGAGCCCAGCAGCACGCCCTCGGACAGCGGCAACAGCGACAGGAACGCGACCCAGACCAGGAACTCCAGCGCGTAGCAACCGATGCCGAGCCAGAGCCAGGGCCGCGCCGCCATCCAGCGCCAGCGCGCCAGTCCCTCCCCCGCCGACGTGTCGCCCGCCGCCGCCTTGAAGGCGAGCTGGCCGGTGCTGTCCAGCACGATGTTCGCCGTCCACAGGGCCAGGGTGAGCGGGGTCATGCCGGCACGGGATGCCCGTGGCGCGCCGCCACCACCTGGAAGAACCGGGCGGAGCGCTCGATCAGCGTGCGCCGTTCCTTGTCGATGGTGATCATGTGGTAGCTGTCCTGCAGCAGCAGAAGCTCGGACGGCGCGCTCACGCCGCGCAGCACCAGCTCGGCGTTGCGCACGCTCGCCACGTCGTCGTCGCTGGCGTGCGCCACCAGGCACGGCGCGGTGACCTGGTGCAGTTGCCGGCGCACGCGTGCCGACAGCTGGTAGAGGTCGGCCAGCGAATGCCAGGGATTGCCCAGCAGCCCGGCAATGGTGCTGTCGCCGCTGCGCATGGCGGCGCTCACCTGCTCGCGCAGGCGCTCGTCGCGCAGGCCGTACGGCGGCTGCTCGAGGAAGACGCGGTTGCGTCCCAGGCCCAGCGTCTTGAGGAACGGCAACAGGAACGACAGGCGCGCCAGCCACGGGATGCTCCAGCCGTCGTAGCGGAACGTGGCGCCGTAGACGCCCACGCCGGCCACCTGCCCCGGGCGGTCGGCAGCGAGCTTGAGCGCGAGCAACGCGCCCATCGACAGGCCGCCCACGAACAGGTGGTCGACCCTCGCCCGCATCGCGTCGGCGGCGGCCTCCACGCTCGCGTACCAGTCGCGCCAGCCGGTCGCGAGCAGGTCGTCGGTGTCGCCGCAGTGCCCGGCCAGCTGCATGCCGTGCACGGTGAAACCGGCACCGTGCAGACCCTTGCCGAGCAGGCGCATCTCCATCGGCGTCCCGGTCAGGCCGTGGATCAGGAGGACGCCGAGCCGGCCGCCCTCAAGGTAGAAATCGCTCTTGCGGATCACGCTGCGTACTCGGTGGTTGCGTCCAAAGCCTTGCACGAGGCCGTTTCAGTGGGCTTTCGCCGCACCTGGGGTGGGTGCGCCGAAGCGGACCAGCACGCGCTGGCCCACGCGCAGCGGCGTGGGCCCGTCGAAGGCGAGCACGCATTCGACCGTGCGCGAATTGATCCGCTGCTGCGGGTCGTCTTCCAGCGAGGAGGGGCCCACGAGCTGGCCGATGCGCAGCACGTGCGCCGGCCAGGGACCGGCCCGGGGATTGCCGTCGGCGGTCACCTGGGCGGGCATGCCGGCCTTCACCGCGTCCACGTAGGCCTCGCTGAGGTCGGCCCGGACCCGTCGCGGCGCATGCGGCAGCAGCACGAAGAGCGCGCCGGACTGCGGGCCCACGAGGGTGCCCGGCTGCGCGGCGACGCGGATCACGTCGGCATCCACCGGTGCGCGCAAGGTGCCCCGGGCCAGCTCGAAGCGGGCCGAGGCGAGCTTCTGCTCGGCCATCGTCACCGCGGCGCGTGCGGCCTGCCGTTGCGCCCGCAGTTCGCCCGCCGCCGCCTGGGCGTCGTCGGCGCTCTGCCCGTCGCCGGCGCCGGCGCGGACGGCGGCCGCCAGGCGCCTGGCGCGCACCTGCGCGGCGCCGAGGCGGGTATCGATCAGGCCGGCCTGGGCACGCGCCTGGTCGAGTTCCGCCTGCGCCACCACCACGGCCAGCTGGGCCGGTTGCGGGTCCAGCTCCGCCAGGACCTGGCCGCGGCGCACCGCCTGCCCTTCGTGCGCGTGGACCTGCGCCAGCGTGCCCTCGCGGGACATGCCGAGGTTGAGCAGGCCCCCATCGACTTCGACGAGCCCGCGCGCGACCGCGGCGTAGGCCGGTCCAGGCGGGCTGGCGGGGGGATCATCGTGCCGGGCGCAGGCGGCCAGCAGCAGCGAGGCCAGCAGGACGGCCGACGCGCGTCGGGTGTGGGGGGACATCATGATCCGGCTCCGTGGAGGGCGTGCGCCGGCGTGACGCGCCGGTCGCTGAGGATGCGACCGTCTTCCATCGCCAGCACGCGGTCGGCGTGGCCGATCAGGCGGGGATCGTGGCTCACGCACAGCACGGTGGTGCCGTGGTCCCGGGCGATGCGGTGGAGGATGTCGATGACGATCTGGCCGTTGCTGGCGTCGAGCGCGCTGGTGGGCTCGTCGGCGAACAGCAGTTGCGGCTGCTTGGCCAGGGCGCGGGCGATCGCCACGCGCTGCTTCTCGCCGCCGGACAGTTCGGCAGGCAGGAGCTTCATGCGATGCGCCAGGCCCACCTCTTCCAGCGAGCGCTCCGCGCGCTCCCGGGCCTGCCGCCGGCTCAGGCCGAGGTAGTCCAGCGGCAGTTCCACCTGCTCGAGCGCGGTCAGCGCGGGAAAGAGATTGAAGCCCTGGAACACGAAGCCGGTGTGCCACAGGCGGAAGCGCTCCAGCGCGGCGCCATCCAGGCGACTCAGTTCGGCGTCGAGCGCGAACACGCGCCCGGCATCGACGGGCTGCAAGCCGCTGAGGATCGCCAGCAAGGTGCTCTTGCCGCAACCGGAGGGCCCGGAGATCAGCGTCAGCTCGCCCGCATGGATCGCGATCGACAGGCCATCGAGCACCTGCGTGCGCGTGGCGCCGGAGACGAAGGCCTTGGCGATGGCCTCGGCGCGCAGCGCGGGAGCGGTGGCGGTCGGCGCGTTCATCGCAGCAGGCTCGCCGGATCGGTGCGCCGCAGGCTGCGGATCGCGGCCAGTCCCGACACGGCGGCCAGGCCCAGCGCGAGCACCACGCAGGCCAGCGTGACGGGCAGGTTCAGAACCACCGGCACGTCCTGCCCGCGCGCCAGCGCCAGCAGCACGGCGCCCAGCGCGGTGGCGCCGACCAGGCCGAGCGCGCCGACCCAGAACGCCTGCTCCAGCACGACCCAGCGCAGCGCGCCCACGCCCACCCCGAGCGCGTTGAGCGTGGCGTACTCGCGCATCGATCCGGCGACCGCCGCGACCAGCGTCTGGCTGGTGATCACCGCCCCGACCAGGAACACGATCGCGGCGAGGAACAGCACCCCTGCCCCGGCGCCGGTGTCGAGCATCCAGTAGAGCACCGAGCGCCGCGCGAACGCGCGGGCGGTCCACGCCTCGTAGGGGCCGAAGGCGCGGTCGCCCCGCAGCCGTCGCGCCACCGCCTCGGCCTGCGCCGGATCGCGCAGGCCGGCGACCAGATAGGTCGGCTGGCCGCTGTCGCCCGGATCGGTGTCGAGCTCGCGGGCGGTCGCGAGCGAGCTGAGCACGTTGACGCCGCCCAGGGCGCGCAGCCCGCTGCTGACGCCGACCACCCGCACGGTATGGCCGTTGATGGCGGCGGTGCCGCCGACCGCCACGCCGAGCTTGTCGATATCGGCGCGGTCCACGATCACCGCGTCGGGTTCGTACAGGCGGGCACGCAGGGCCGGGGACAGCGCCCGTGCGAACAGCATGCCGTCCGGCCGCGGGTCGATGCCGGAGACGAACACCGACTCGCCGCCGGTGTCGCCCGCGCCGCGCCAGTCGGCGTCCAGCCAGATGAACGGCTCCACCCGCGCCACCGCCGGGTCCATCAGCAGGCGAGCCTCGACGTTCGGGTCGATCGCCCGGCCCAGGTTCACGCTCTGCGTGCCGGGATAGCCTACCCACAGGTCGGCGTCCGATCCGGTGATGTAGACGCTGGCGCTGCCGAAGATGCCGAGCACCAGCGCGGCCTGCAGCAGTTGCAGCAGGCCGGCGAAGCCGACCGCGAGCATGGCCGGCAGGAAGCGCCGCCATTCGTGCAACAGCGTCTTGCGTGCCAGGGCGACCATCAGTCGGGGCGCTCCGCTTGCGAGGCGAGGCGCTCGTCCGGCAACGGCGCGCCCCCCAGCGCCTTGAACAACGCGACGAAGGCCAGGCCGCGGCGCGCGCGCGCCTGGATTAGCGCGAGTTCGGCCTGCTCGCGGGCCACGCGGCTTTCGTCGCCGTCGATGGGACTGGCCAGCCGCAGGCCCACCCGCCTGGCCACCACCGCATCGGCCTGCGTGAGGGCATCCAGCGCATCGGCGCAGCGGCGCTCGTCGTCGGCGCGTTCCTGCAACTGGCCCAGCGCCGTCTCGGTTTCCGCGACCGCCTGCAGCACCGCCTGGCGGTAGGCCAGCACGCTGGCTTGCAGTTCGTGCCGCTTGGCATGGTCCTGCGCCGCGCGGATGCCCCAGTCGAACAGCGGGATGTCGATGATGGGACCGGAGGAGAACAGCGCGTTGTCGCTGGTGCGCCGGTGCGTCTGCAGGTTGGTCGACCACACCAGCGAGCCGCCGAGCGCGAGGCTGGGATAGCGGTTGGCATGCGCCAGGCCGGCCTCGCCCGCGGCGCGCAGCACGTCCGCTTCGGCGCGGAGGATGTCCGGGCGCGAGCGCAGCAGGTCGGCAGGCGCAGCAGCGAGCCGCCAGCCGCCGAGCGAAGGCGGCGCAGCGGGCCGGAACCATTCCGGATCCGGCTCGGGCCGGCCGAGCAGGACCGCCAGCTGCTGGGCGCTCGCGTCCACCGCCTCGCGCGGCTCCACCTGCGCCGATTCGGCCTGGTCCAGCGCCGCCCTGGCCCGGTCCACCTCGTCCATGCTCGCCAGCCGCAGGCGGTGGCGCACCTGCAGCGATGCATACTCGCGCTGGCGCGCGTCGCGGATGGCGTCGAGCGTGGCGAGCTGTTGCTGCGCGGCGCGCAGGTCGAGCCAGTCGCGCACCACCTCAGCCACCAGCGAGAGTCGCGCGGCGCGCAGGTCCGCATCCGCAGCGGCGACGTCCCCGCGTGCCACGCGCCGGGAGGCGACGCCGCGTCCGAACAGGCTGAGCTCCCAGGTGGCATCGAAGCCGGCGACGAAGAACGAGGCGCTGGCATCCGGATCGATCGCGTCGATCGTGGTCGCCCGCAGTTGCGGTCGGAAGCGCCTGGCTTCGGCACGGCGCAGCGCGCGCGCGGCAAGGACGTGCTCCCTGGCCTGGGCGACGCCCAGGTTGCCGGCGAGCGCCTGGTCCACCAGCGCATCGAGCTGGCGGTCGCCGAAGACGTGCCACCAGGCGTGCAAGTCGGTGGGCGCCCGGGTGCCCGCCGCGACCGCCGTGTGGCGCCAGTGGTCGGGCAACGGCTGCTTCAGCGCCGGCATGTCGACCGAGGCGCACCCGGCCAGCGCCGTCGCCAGCAAGGCGGCCGCCATCCGGCGCGGATACGCCCCCAGGGACCGGTGCGGGATACGGAGCCTCATGCGAGCGCGACCTCCCCAAGTGCCGCTGCGGGAAACAGCACGGCGACACACAGGCCGTGGGGCGCCACGCGCCGGTAGCTGACTCGCGCGCCGTGGCGCGCGGCGATGCGCTCGACGATGGCCAGGCCCAGGCCGGTGCCCTCCTGCGCGGTACCGGGCAGCCGGAAGAAGCGTTCGCCCAGGCGCGGCAACAGTGCATCGGGGACGCCCGGGCCGTCGTCCTCGACGTACAGACGTATTCCCTGCGGAACGGCCGCGAGGCCAACGGTGAGGCTGCTGCCACGGCCGGCGTAGCGCAGTCCGTTGTCGATCAGGTTGTCCAGCAACTCGTGCAGCGAGGCGACATCGCCGGTGATCCAAAGCGGCTGCTGCGCGCCCTGGAACCCCAGGTCCACGCCCGCCGCCAAGGCTTCGCGGATGCGCAGGCCGATCACCTCCGGCACCAGCCGGGACAGGTCGACCGTCGCGTGCGCCTCCGGCGCGTCCAGCGGCGACTGCGCTCGCGTGAGCGCGAGCAGCTGGGCGGAGGTGCGCGCCGTGCGCCGCGTGAGCTGGCGGATGTGGCCGAGCGCCTCCTTCACCGCGTGCGGGCTGCTGTCGTCCGCCAGCGCGCGTTCGACGTGCAGGCTCAGCCCGGCCAGCGGGGTGCGCAGCTGGTGCGCGGCATCGGCGATGAACCGCTCCTGCAGCTCCAGTGCGCCGCGAAGGCGCGCGAACAGGCCGTCGATGGTCTTCGTCAACGGCAGGATCTCCCTGGGCACGTCGGCCTCGCCGATCGGCGTGATCTCGTGCTCGCGTGCGGCCAGGCGGGCGGTGAGCGGATCGAGCACGCGCAGGCCGTAGTCGACGCCGGACCACACCAGCAGAAGCACCGCCACGATCAGCAGCGTCTGTAGCGGCACCGCCATCATCAGGATCTCGCGCGCGCGGCGGTGGCGGTCGCGCAGCGTCTCGGCCACGCTCACCGTCAGCGTATCGGTGGGATCGGCGTCCGGATGCAGGCTGACCACGGCCGCGCGCAGGGGATGCGGGCCGAGCGCGGTATCGAACAGCTCGGGCGGGTCGCCCACCGCCGGCGGTGGCGGCTGGCGGAAGCGCGCGTTGTCGGCGATCACGCCGCGGCGCTGGCTGCGTACGCTGAAATAGCTGCGGCCGTCCGGATCGTACTCGAGCAGGAAGCGGGCCTGTTGCGAGAGCCCGTCGCGCAGGCGCCCGATGCGCAGCATCTGCGCCAATGACAGCGCGTCGTCACCGAGGTCGCGGTCGTGCACGCGGTTGGAGTAGGCCAGCGCCACACCGTAGGTGAGCATGGCGTCGAGCAACAGCAGTACGCCCACCGGGATCAGCAGGAAGGCGAGCAGACGTCGACGCAAGCTGGGTTGCCACCGCGTGACGGCCATGGCCTGGTCAGCCACAAGCCTCCTCCTCCAGCATGTAGCCCAGCCCGCGGATCGTGCGCACGCCCGTGCCGCACCCGCGCAGCTTGCGCCGCAGCCGGTGGATCGCGATGTCCAGTCCGTTGTCGGTCAGCTCCTGGTCCCAGCTGCACAGCGACTCGACCAGTTGCGCGCGGCTGGTCAGGCGGCCGACGCGCATCGCGAGCGCGGCGAGCACGCCGAACTCGCGGGCGGTGAGGTCGAGCGCCTCCTCGTCGATCCAGGCGCGGTGCCCGGGAAGGTCCACGCGCAGCCGTCCGATCCGCAGTTCCGGCACGCCCTTGCTGGCCATGCGGCGCAACAGCGCACGCACGCGCGCGTTGAACTCGTCCAGCGCGAACGGCTTGACCAGGTAATCGTCCGCACCGAGGTCGAGCACGCGTACGCGCTCGCGCAGGCCCTCGCGGGCGGTGATCACCAGCACCGGCATTTCGCCGCCGCGCCCGCGCAGCCGCTGCAGCACGTCGGCGCCGTCCATCCGCGGCAGGCCCAGGTCCAGCACCAGCATGTCGTAGGGGGCGTCGTGCAGGGCGGTGTCGGCGCGGGCGCCATCCTCGACCGTGTCCACGGCGTGCCCCCCGTGGCGCAGCGTGGCCGCGACGCCGGCGGCGATGGCGGTATCGTCTTCGGCAATGAGGATGCGCATCGATGCTTCCGGGAAAGATCAGACCACCATCGACCGGATTCTCTGGGCGCTGCCTTTCACGACGGTTCCTTCCGCCAGACGCACGCGACCGGCAGCGTCGCCAAAGGCAGAGTCTTCAAATCACCTTACGCCACCGTTCGATTTTCGTTGGCCCGAAATCGCTGCGCGGCGGTACTCGAACGGGCGCCATCTTCGGCGCCGATGCTTAGCCCCGCCTTACATGGGCGACACCCGCAGGCGTGCGGACATGCAAGGTCGTGGCGGGATGGAATCGGCACCTCGGGCGCCACCGCGAGTCGCTTCACGCGGGCGCCGATCAGGGCTTGAAGTGGTGCACGTAGCCCACGCTGAAGCCGCCCGGCAGCCAGCCGACGATCAGCGGCGAGTCGCGGCGGGATGCCCAGATGCCGACACCGGTACCGATCGCCGCACCGACCAGCACGTCGCTCTGCCAGTGCCCGTGGACCTTCACGCGCGCGACCGCGTCGTACGCGGGCAACAGCGCCAGCGCATAGACGGCCGGATGGTCGTTGCCGTAGGTGGCGATGAACGGCGTGACCGCCGCGGAGATCGCCGCCACCTCGCCGCTGGGGAAGCTCTGGCCATGCTTGAAGAAGCGGTTCGGATCGTCCGTCTGCGAGGGCCGCTCGCGACCGAAGGCGTACTTGAGCCCCTCCGCCGTGACGCCGCTGACCACCATCGCATCCACCGAACGCCAGAAGGTGTCGCCCAGCTGGTCGTGGTCGCCGAACGCCAAGGCGCCGGCGCCCACCGTGAAGATGGTCCCGTACATCAGCGTCTTCTGGTTGCTCCGCTTCCAGATGCCGCTGTTGTCGTAGTGCACGCGGTGGTCGATTCCCAGCGGGCCTCCGCTTGCCAGGGAGGCTTCCACGGGCATCAGGGCGAGCAACAGCAGCAGCAGGAAGCGCATGGTCCGTGCCTCGGCCGGCCAGGTACAGCGAGCGTAGGCGCGCGCTCTTTCGGCACCCTTTCGATTGCCGCCGCGCCCGCTGTCGCAGCCAGAGGCCGCGCACAACCCACCCCGTCCCAGCTGCAGGCGAGCTTGCCCGCGATGTCGCTGGTGCTCGTGGTTCCTCCGCGCCAGAGCAAAGGCATCGCGAGCACGCTCGCTCCTACAGGGATGTCTTCGCGATACGCCCCTGCCCTGCCCCCTCGCCCCCAAAGAAAAAGGGCCCTGCGTTGCAGGGCCCCTTCTCGTCCATCCACCGTCCAGGCATCAGCCCGAGTGCTTCTCCAGCCACTCGTCGATCGCCGGCAGGCGATCCTGGCGGATCATCATGCGGTACTTGATGTTCGCGATCACCGATTCGGCCACGCGGCGCGAACCGGGCGCGATGTACTTCTGCGCGTAGTCCTGGATCTTCTGGATCATCTCCGGCTTGGTCGAGCTCGCGCCCAGGGCCGGGTAGTAGCGGCTGCTGGAGGTCGAGTCGACCAGCTTGTCCACCTGCGCGCGGTGCTGCACGGCGAAGTCGAACGCCATCTCCGGGTGGTGGAAGCCCACCGCGCGAATCATGCCGGCGCTGTTGGTGGCGCCCGGCTCGTCGGTCAGCGCCAGCTCCAGCGCGCGCTGCGCCAGCGCGTCGTCCTGCGCCACCGACAGCATGCTGTACAGCTGGTCCTTGATCAGCGGCGTGGTCTCGGCCTTGGCCTGCGCGTGCAGCTGGTCCCAGGTGGCCTGGTCGGCGTGCTCGGCGACAATGGCGGTGATGGTCTTGCGCAGCGCCACCGGCACGGCGTCGGCGTCGGTCTTCTGCGCGGCGAAGCGGCGGCGGGCCTCGCCGATCACCTCCGGGTCGCCCAGGTCGGCCAGCGTGCCGATCAGCTCCATGCGCAGGTTGGCGGTGGGCACGCTCTCGCCCGCCTTGGCCTCCCAGCCGACCTTGGCGAACACCGGCCGCAGCTGGCCGATGGCGAAGGTGCGCAGGCGCTGCTGGCGGGCCTTGTCGCCCTGGTAGTAGTTGTCAAGCGACGCCAGGTAGCCGGCCACTTCGGACCACACCTGCGGATCGGCGTCCGCCGGCGTGGCGGTGATCAGCGCGAGCAGGTTGGACACCGGCTCATTGCCGGCCATGCCCAGCGCCCAGGTGTCGCCGAGCAGGCCGAGCTGGTCGATCGGCGCCAGCCTGGCGAACTGCGCCTTCAGCGCGTCGAAGTCGTTCTGCGCGTACAGCGTGCGGTAGTAGCCGGTCTGGCCCGCGTTGACCAGCACCGGGCCGCAGCCCGGCACGCTCAGCGTGGCCTTGCCGTCCACCACCGCGCGCACCGGCTTGCCACCGACCGTCTGCGCGATCACCGGCACGTGCCAGCGCAGCGGCGTCTTGTTCGGCCGGTCGCGGGTGAACTCGCCCTGGCGCAGCGCGATCGCGGTCCTGCCGTTGGTGCAGGCGGCGGCGCGCACCTCGATCATCGGCACGCCCGGCTGCAGGGTGAAGTCGTGCGCGATCTGCGTGACCGGCTTGCCGGCCGCCGCCTGGATCGACGTCCACAGATCATCCGACACCGTGTTGCCGTGCTCGTGCGCCTTGATGTAGTTGCGCACGCCGGTGCGCCAGGCCTCCGGGCCCACGTAGCCTTCCAGCATGTGGATCACCGCCTCGCCCTTGGAATAGGTGATCGCGTCGAACGCCTGGCTGGCCTGCTCCACCGTTTCCACGTGCTGCACCACCGGATGCGTGGTGGCCACCGAGTCCTGCGACATCGCGCGCTCGCGGATGCCGACCGCGTCCAGCTCGGTATGCCACTCCGGATGCAGCTTCTGGGTGGTGCGCGAGGCCATCCACGAGGCGAAGCCCTCGTTCAGCCACAGGTCGTCCCACCAGCTCATGGTGACCAGGTCGCCGAACCACTGGTGCGCCATCTCGTGCGCGGCGGTGTTGAACACGCGCTGCTTGTCCAGCTGGGTGGAGATGTGCGGGTTCAGGAGCAGCGCGTATTCGAAGGTGAAGATCGCACCCCAGTTCTCCATCGCCGAGAAGAACTGGCTCTGGCCCGGCGCGGCGATGTTGTCCAGCTTGGGCAGCGGGTACGGCACGCCGAAGTAGTCGTTGTATTCCTTCAGCACGGCCTTGGCCGAATCCAGCGTGAAGCCGGCCTGGTCGATCATGCCCTTCTGCGTGATCACGCCGATCTCGGTGCCCTCGGCACGCGCGGTGGCGCGCTCGAAGTCGCCCAGGCCGAAGAACAGCAGGTAGGTGGACATCTTCGGCGACTGCCCGAAGTGCACCTCGGTCAGGCCGTTGCCGAGGTCCTTCTTCGAGGCGATCGGCATGTTGCTCACCGCCATCTGGTCGCTCGGCACGGTGGCGGTCAGCGTGAAGGTGGCCTTGTAGTTGGGCTCGTCCCACGAGGGGATGAAGCGGCGCGCGTCGGAGTTCTCGAACTGCGTGTACAGCGCGCGCTTCTTGCCGGCCTTGGTGTCGTAGTCCAGCGCGAAGATGCCGTTGGCCTGCGTGCCGATCTTGCCGGTGTAGGTCATCGCCAGGCGGTAGCTGCCGGCGGGGACCGGGTGGGCGAAGGTGAAGGTGGCCGTCTGCGCCTTCTCGTCCACGGCGATCTCCGGCGCGTCGAACGCCATCTTGCCCGCCACCGGCGTCAGCGACGCCTTGGAGAAGGAAAGGTCGGCGGCATTGAGCGTGATCGAGGCGGTCGGCTTGGTCACCGCCAGGGTGATCGTGACCTGGCCGTCGAACGAGAGCTTGTCCGCATGCGGCGTCACCGCCACGTCGTAGTGCGACGGCACCACTCCACGCGGCAACTGCGTCGTGGCCAGCCGCACCTCGGCGGCCGAAACCACGCCGAGCGGAGCCATGGAAAGCCCGGCCAGGGCCAGGCAGATAGCGGTAGAGAGGTGACGGCGCATAGGGGTCCTTGTGGGGTGAACGGTTCGACGAGCCGTGCAACCGGCACCACGGCGGTGACCAGAGGCACAGAGCCGCGCGAGTGTTGCGCGAGGGGGCCGCGGGGGGATACGGCCGGAAGTCATGGGCAGCCGCTGGGCCCCCTTCCCGCCCCGCGTTATGCTCGCCCGGCACTCAATCGATGGACCAGGGGATCGTGAACGCGGAGCTTCAAGCCTTACAGGATGCCTTGCGAGCATTCGCCCGAGAGCGCGAGTGGGAGCAGTTCCATTCGCCCAAGAACCTGGCCTCGGCCCTTTCCGTCGAGGCCGCGGAGTTGCTGGAGCACTTCCAGTGGATGACCGAAGAACAAAGTCACACCCTGGGCGAAGACAAAAAGAACGAAATTGCCGAGGAAGTCGCCGACGTCTTCCTCTATCTCCTGCAACTATCCGACAAGCTGGGCATCGACCCGCTCGAGGCAGCTAGGCGCAAACTTGAGATCAACGCTGCCAAGTACCCGGTCGACTTAGCCAAAGGCAGCAGCAAGAAGTACTCCGACTTCTAAGGACAGCCACAGGGGGCTGAAGGGTGATCGTTTACCAGGCGAACAAGGCCAAGTTCCTCGACGACCACGACAACCGGGACATCGAACACGTCATTGCCAGCAAGTACCTCGAACGCACGGGCCACTACGCGCCGGACGCCGAGTATCGCGCCTGGAAAAACTCGCTCGGCGAGATGGCCAAGGTGCTGCGCGACCCCGGTATCCCGGACGACGCTGGTGTCGGCGTGGAGTTCGGCATCCCGCAGACGTCCAAGCGGATAGACTTCATCATCTCGGGACGGACCGAGGCCGGCCCCAACCTGATTATCGTCGAACTGAAGCAGTGGTCCGAAGCAAGCCTTACCGGCAAGGACGGCGTCATCGCCGCACGCCGTGGCGGCGCCGCGCCGGAACGCGAAGGCGCACACCCCTGCTATCAGGCGTGGTCCTACGCGGCGCTCCTCGAGGGATTCAACGAAGCGGTCTACGAGCGGGCCATCGCCCTGAGTCCGTGCGCCTACCTCCACAACTATGTGCAGGACGGGGTCATCGACCACCCCGAGTACTACGGGGATTACATCCGCAAAGCGCCGCTGTTTCTCAAGGGCGAGGAGGAGCGCCGGCGCCTGCGCGACTTCATCAAGCAGCACGTCAAGTACGGCGACAACGCGGAACTGATCTACCAGATCGAGAACGGTCGCATCCGCCCGTCCAAGATGCTGGTCGACAGCCTGGTCGGCATGTTGAAAGGCAACCGGGAGTTCGTGCTGATCGACGATCAGAAGGTGGCGTTCGAGAGCGCGGCGGCCCTAGCCACTGCCGCATCCGAAGAGAAGAAGCAGGTCGTCGTCATCCAGGGCGGCCCCGGCACCGGCAAATCGGTCATCGCGGTCAACCTGCTGGCGCACCTGTCCAAGCTGGGGCTCGTCTGCAAGTACGTCTCCAAGAACGCAGCCCCGCGTGCCGTCTTCAAAGCCAAGCTGAAAGGCAACCTGCGACTCTCGGCGATCGATAACCTGTTCTCCGGCTCCGGTTCGTTCATCGAGACCAGTCCCAATGCTTTCGACGCGCTGATCGTCGACGAGGCCCACCGTCTCAACGAGAAGTCGGGCATGTACGGCAACCTCGGCGAGAACCAAATCAAGGAGATCATCCGCAGCGCCAAATGCGCCATCTTCTTCGTGGACGACGACCAGATCGTGACCTTGTCGGACGTCGGGCACTCGGAGGAGCTTGCGCGATGGACCCACTCGATGGGCGCTGAAGTCTCGCACCTGGCGTTGTCATCGCAGTTCCGTTGCAGCGGCTCGGACGGCTACCTGGCCTGGCTGGACAACACGCTTGGCCTGCGCGAAACGGCGAACACACGCCTGGACACCGGTGAGTTCGACTTCCGTGTCGTAGATTCGCCAAACGAACTCCACGATCTGATCGCTGCTCGCAATGGCAACAACAAAGCCCGCGTCGTCGCCGGCTATTGTTGGGATTGGATAAGCAAAAAGGATCAAGATAGTCATGACATTGTCATCCAAAAACACGGCTATGCCAGGCGTTGGAACTTAAACAGCGATGGGAGCCTTTGGATCGTATCTCCAACCTCGATTAAAGAGGTTGGTTGCATCCACACCTGCCAAGGCCTAGAAGTCGACTATATCGGGGTCATCATTGGCCCCGATCTAATTGCCAGAAACGGAGCGCTCCTAACGGTTCCGGGGGCTCGTTCACGAATGGACCGTTCAATTCGCGGATGGAAGAAGAAAGCTAAGGCCGAGCCCGAAGAAACTCGAAAAAAGTTAGACCGCATTATCCGCAACACTTACAAAACGCTCATGACACGTGGAATTAAAGGCTGTTACATATACTGCGACGACCAGGAAACAAGCGAATTCTTCAAAAACCACCTGGCACCAACGCATGCAGTGGAAAAAAGCAAGTCTTTTGCGTGAGATCGCTAGCAGGGTTCAGGATGCCCGGATACCCCCCCCCCGCAATCGAGATTAAGCGCGGGTATAAGCCGCTTACAGCCAAACTCCACGATATCGCGTGCATGAAGTTCCCCAGCCGGAGCGCGCGACGCTCCGAAGACCAGGCGCAAGTCTCCGGCTCCAACCGTGATGCTCCTCGACACCAAAACGTCCCTCAACAACGGGCGCGACGGTGCGCGGGTTTCCGCCGGCTTATTGACCCACATCAACTACGCCGCGTTTTCGGATGAAACATCGCCGGACCCTCACTGCACGCGGGGCCGCTACACGCCGGAGGTGACGCCTCTGAAACGATTCCAGGTTCGCAGGATGGCCGGAGGCGCCGCGCGCCGCGTCGGTCGGCAGTGGTTGTCGCGGGTCCTGGCAGGCCGTACCTGCGTCCCCGCAACAGGCGCATGGATCGTGCGGCCGGGTTCCACGCCGCGCGTTCTGGTGTAGCGCTCTCCCGGCGGAGGCTGTGGAGAGTGCGCTTTGGGGGCTGGGGTGGTCGTCGGAGTTCGGGGCAGACCACGGCCGGTTCACGGGGGAAGTGCGACAGCTTTGGCGTGTTTCCCAGCGCGAGCCTCACGTGAGCCTCCAGGAATACAAGCGCAAGCGCCGTTTCGACCGCACGCCGGAGCCTTCGTCCGAAGGCTCCGCCCGCACGGGTACGCGCCCGATCTTCGTGGTGCAGCTGCATCACGCCAGCCGGCGGCATTACGACTTCCGGCTGCAGGTGGGGGATGCGTTGAAGTCCTGGTCGGTGCCGAAGGGGCCCTCGTACGACCCGTCGGTGAAACGGCTGGCGGTGGAGGTGGAGGATCATCCGGTCAGTTACGCGGATTTCGAAGGCGACATCCCGGAGGGCTACGGCGCCGGCCACGTGGATACCTTCGACCGCGGCTACTGGTCCACGCCCTACGATCCGGAGGCGCAGCTGGAGAAGGGCCACCTCCAGTTCGAGCTGTACGGCGAGCGGCTCAAGGGGGCCTGGCACCTGGTGCGCAGCGGCAAGCCGTCGCGCCAGCCGACCTGGTTCCTGTTCCACGACAAGGACCCGTTCGCGAGCAAGATCGAGGCGGACGACCTGCTGGACGCGCGCATGGTCGCCAGCACCAAGGCCGCGGCGGGCAAGAGCGGCGGCGCCAAGGAGGTGGCGCAGAAGCTCGCCCGCACGCGCCGCAAGAGCCCGCCCAGGGCCAAGGGCCATCGCCACACGAAGGCGATCGAACGGGCGGCCGCGGCGGAGGGCGCGCGCAAGGCGAAGATCGACGCCGAGTTCTTCGAGCCGCAGCTGGCGCGGCTCAAGGACGAGCCGCCCACCGGCGAGAACTGGGTGCACGAGGTGAAGTGGGACGGCTACCGCATCCTCACCGCCATCGCCGACGGCGAAGTGCACCTGTGGTCGCGCAACGCCCTGCCCTGGGACGACAAGATTCCCGACATCCTGCAGGCGGTGCAGGCGCTGGGCCTGAGGTCCGCGCGGCTGGACGGCGAGCTGATCGCGCTGGACGCCGACGGCCAGCCGGACTTCAACGGCCTGCAGAAGACGCTTTCGGGCGAGGCGAACGCGCCGCTGGCCTACATGCTGTTCGACTTGCCCTACCTGGAGGGCTGGGATCTCTCGCGCACGCCGTTGATCCAGCGCAAGGCGGTGCTGGAGGCGCTGCTGCAGGATGCGCCGGCGCACCTGTCCTACAGCTCGCACGTGGTCGGCAACGGCGCGCAGGTGTTCGCGGCGGCCGCCGAGCAGAAGCTCGAGGGGATCATCTCCAAGCGCGCCGACAGCCCCTACCGCGGCGGCCGCGGCGACGACTGGCTGAAGATCAAGCGGCTGGAGGCCGACGAGTTCGCGGTGGTCGGCTACACCCCGGCCAAGGGCGGCCGCGAGGGCTTCGGCTCGCTGCTGCTGGCGCGCCCTGCCCCGGACGGCGACTGGACCTTCGTTGGCCGCGTCGGCACCGGCTTCAGCAACGAACAGTTGCGCGCGCTGTCCAGGACGCTGGCCAGGGGCGGCAGCAGCAAGCCGACCATCGCGCACACCGAGGGCGCGCCGCGCGAGTCGAAGTGGATCCCGCCCAGCGCCGTGGCCGAGGTCTACTACCGCGGCATCGGCAACCAGCACCTGCTGCGCCAGGCGAGCCTGAAGACCATGCGGCCGGACAAGTCGCCCGACGACCTGCGCGACAGCGACCGCGCGCCGCCGGCGCCCAAGGCCTCGGCGAAACCGCGAAAGCGCAAGGCCCAGGTGGCGGCCGACGAGACCGGGCCGGCCATTCGCATCACCCACCCGGACAAGGTGCTCTACCCCGACGACGGCTACACCAAGCAGGACGTGGTGGACTACTACCGCGCGGTGATGGACTGGTTCCTGCCCGGCGTGATCGGCCGGCCGACCTCGCTGATCCGCTTCCCCGAGGGCATCGCCCACTCCTCGTTCTTCCAGAAGCACATCCCCTCCGGCGGGCTGCACTACGTGGGCTCGGCGCGGCTGAAGGAGGAGACCGGCGCCTCGGCGGTCTACCTCTACCCCAAGGACGCCGACTCGATCATCGAGCTGGTGCAGTACAACACGCTGGAGTTCCACCCCTGGGGCAGCCACGTGGACGACCCGGACATGGCCGACCGCGTGGTGTTCGACCTGGACCCGGGCCCGGACGTGCCGTGGGAGCGCGTGGTCGCCGCCGCACGGCTGACCCGCAAGCTGCTCAAGGACATGGGCCTGGAATCGTTCCTGCGCACCACCGGCGGCAAGGGCCTGCACGTGGTGGTGCCGCTCAGGCCGGCTTCCGACTGGGACACGGTGAAAGGCTTCGCGCAGGGCTTCGCGACCGCGCTGGCCGGCAGCCATCCGCTGGACTTCGTGGCGGTGTCGACCAAGAAGATCCGCCACCGGAAGATCTTCGTCGACTACCTGCGCAACGGCCGCGGCGCCACCGCGGTGGCCAGCTACTCGCTGCGCGGCCGTCCCGGCGCGCCGGTGGCGGTGCCGCTGCGCTGGGAGGAGCTGGGCAAGATCCGCAACGGCGCCGCGTTCGACATCCGCAGCACGCCCGAGCGGCTCAAGCGCCTGCGCAAGGATCCCTGGGCAGGCATCGACGCGGTGGAGCAGTCGCTGGAAGAGGTGATGAAGCGGCTGGGCGGCGGTTGATCGCCACCTGGCGATCGCCTCACACGGCCTTGCCGAGGACGACCTCCGCCGGCTTGATCGGCAGCTTCACCCGCACGCGATGCCCTTGCGGCACCGGCACGCGCTCCAGTTGCCCGCCCATGTGCGCCGCCAGCATCTGCACCAGCCGCGAGCCCAGGCCTTGGTCCTGCGACATGGGGCAGCCCACCCCGTCGTCCTCCACGGTCAGCACCATCCCCTCGTCCGCCTGCTCCAGGCGCACCTGCACGGTGCCGCCGCGGCCTTCGGGGAAGGCGTACTTGAAGGCGTTGGTCACCAGCTCGTTCGCGATCAGCCCGATCGACACGGCCACCGGGGCCTCGACCAGCACGTGCGCGGCCTCCACGCGCACGGTGATGGGGCGTACGTCCCGCAGCAGGTCGGCCAGGCCGTGGCCGAGCGCCTGGAGATAGCTGGCCACCTCCACGCGGCCGTGCTTGCCGGAGCTGCGCAGGCGCTCCTGCGCTTCGGCCACCACCCGCACGCGCGCCACCGCCGACTCCAGCGCGGCGCGCACCTGCGGCTCGCTCTGGCGCCGCGCCTGGAAGGCCAGCACCTGGGAGATCATCATCAGGTCGTTGCGCGTGCGATGGGCCAGTTCGTCCAGCAGCAGCGACTTCTCCTCCTCGGCGACGATCAGCTTGCGCACGGCCTTGGCGAGCGCCTCGACCAGGGTGGCAATGGCCGCACCGACCCCGACGAACAGCAGCAGGAAGAGCGGCTCGGGCTCGAACGGCTCGGCATGGCCGTCCGCCAGGAGATAGAAGCGGTCCGCCAGCACGGCTCCGAGCAGGGTGGCCAGCAGGGCCGGGTTGCGGCCGCACGCGAGGGCGGTGACGAAGATCACCGGCGTGAAAGGCAGATAACGGTGCAAGGACGGGCTGAACGCCAGCTCTAACCCCCACACCAGCAAGGACAACGCCACGGCGACCGCGTAGCCGACCATCGCGGGTGGCCGTTTGCGGGACAGAATGGCGATGATCCGGCTCTTCACATCGGCTGGCCGTCGTCCCCGGGGCTTCAAGATTGTGATCTGCTCGTTAACCCTACGCGCAGGAATCATGAAGAGCAAGGAAACGCCGGCGCGGCCGGAAGGCCCCCGCCACTTGTGCGGCCAGGGCAGCGATCGGGGATCCGGGCCCGTGATGGATGTCGGGTGCGGGGATACGGTCAGGGCGCGGTGGGGATGACGTACTCGCGGACCAGGTCCTGCAGCGGATACCAGGTGCGGAAGTCGCCGTAGTTGCCGGCGGTGATGGCCACCAGCAGATCCAGCTCCGGCAGCACCATGACGAATTGCCCGCCGTTGCCTTCCGCTGCGTATTCCCGATACGCGCGCCGGCCGACCTGGACGGTGTGCAGGTGCCAGCCGTAGCCGTAGCCGTGGTCGGGGGCGAAGGCGCTGTGCCGGGTGGTGGACTGCGCGACCCAGGCGCGGTCGACGAGGCGCCGGCCGTTCCAGGTGCCGCCGGAGAGATAGAGCTGCCCCAGCTTGAGCAGGTTGCGCGCGCGCAGGTAGAGGCCGCCGGCCAGGTAGGCGTCGCCGTCGGGCATGAGGTTGATGTGGTAGTCGCGCATCTGCAGCGGGCGGGCGACCGCCTCGTCGAACAACGCCGGCAGCCAGCGGCCGGTGGTCCGCGCCACGATGGCGCCGAGCAGGTTGATGCCGGCCGAGCAGTACACCGCCTGCGTGCCGCCGGGGTCGCGGGCCATCGGCAGCTCCAGCGTGTAGCGGTACCAGTCGTTCTGCGCGTGCTGTCCCTGCATGGTGTCCTCGTTGCCGGGCGATCGCTCGTCGTTGTCGTCGCAGGCCAGGCCGGAACGCATGCTCATCAGGTCGGCCACGGTGATGCGCGCCTTGCGCGGGTCCGGCCTGGCCGACGCGGCGTAGTCGGGCAGCAGCGAGGCCACCGGCGTGTCGGGGTGGAAGGCGCGGCCTTGCGCCATGGCCAGGCCGACCAGCAGCGGGGCGAAGGTCTTGCCGGCCGAACGGGTGTCGTGCGGGCGCGACGCATCGAAGCCCTGGAAGTACTCCTCCAGCACCAACTTGCCGCGCCGTGCGATCAGCAGGCCCTGCACCTGCGGCGCGCCGGGGGCGGCCGTCCGCTGCAGGCGTGCGACCAGCGCGGCGATGCGGGCCTCGTCCAGGCCGGCCGCCTGCAGCGAGGCGGTGCGCCAGCCGTCGGCGAGGTCGGGCGGCTGGCGGTAGCGCCACTGCGGCTGCGCGGGCGTGCGCGGGTAGAAGCCGGGTGCCTGGTCACGGTTGCGGCGGGTGAACGCGAACACGCCGATGCCCTGCCAGTTCACGCGCAGTTGGCCGGTCTCCCCGTCCAGCACGGCGTGCAGCGCCCAGTTGGGGCGGCGCGGGTCGGCGAAGGTCACGGCGTCGCCGTCCATCTGCACGGTGAGCAGGCGCTCGCGCGCGAGGTTGAGCTCGGGGTTGCGGATGAAGGCGGTGAGCGCGCCGTCCGCGCCGCGCTCGATCTGCAGGTACTGCGACAGGCGATCGGGCAAGGGCCGCACCGTGCCGGCCCACACCTGCGGCTGCGTGAGCCGCAGCGCCACCGGCGTCGCGTAGGCGCTGGCCAGCGCCATGCCCGGCGGCTGGATCCAGAAGCCTTCGACGGCGGCGCGGTCGGTGCTGAGCTGCCCGCGGAACCGCCCCTGCCCGCCCGGCAGGACGAGGTCGAGCCGGTCGTCGTGCCGCTGTACGGATACCTCGAAGCCGGCGATCGTCGCATGCCAGGGCGTGCCGCGGCCGTCGATCACCAGCTCGCCCGCCACCGTGTCGGCGACCGTCTCGTTGCCCCACAGGCCGACGAGCCGGCTCGCGTCGTCCGCCGCGATCGCCGGGACCGTCGCAAGGCCGGACAGCACGCCGGCGAGCAGCAGAAGCACGGTGTCGGGAAAGCGCATGGCTCGGGTTCCAGGGAAGGGGTGGCGCGCCATCCTAGGCCGGTCTGCGGTGGCGGTCTTGTATCTGGCAAACCTGCGCCGGCGGGCGCAGCGCCTCGCGATAGCGCGCCGGCGACAGGCCGAAGGCGCGCTTGAAGGCATGCGAGAAATGCGCCTGGTCGGCATAGCCGCAGGCATCGGCCACCGCGGCCAGGCCCTGGTGGGAGCGTGCCCGCAGCAGCCCGGCGGCCTTGGCCAGGCGGCAGCGGCGCAGGTAGTCGCCCGGCGTGCCGCCGAAATGGCGACGGAAGGCCCGCGTCAGGTGGACCGGATGTACGCCGGCCGCCGCCGCGATGTCGGCCAGGCCGAGCTGGCTGCCGCAATCGTCGTGGATGCGCTCGCGCGCCCGCCACAGCCAGGCCGGTGCCTGACGGTAGGCCAGCGTGCGGCCGTACGTCGCGGTCGCGTCCAGCAGTTCCGCGCACAGCGACTCGATCGTCAGCGCGTCGGCCGTGCCGGCCTCGCCGCCTGCCGCGGCGAGGCGCCGGGCGACCCGCTGCGCGAGGCCCTCGAGGACGCAGGCATGGTCCGGAAGGGCGATGGCGTCGGCGTACTCCCGCAGCGTGGCCACCTGCACGGCGACCGTCACGAACACGCCGCCCTGCAGGTCACGGAAGCGGTCGCGGTGCACCGTGCCCGGCGGGTTGTAGACCAGCAGCGGTTCGCGGGCCAGCGCCGGTGCGCCACGTGCGGAGGAGACGTAGCTGCCGCGCAGCACCAGCACGAAATGCCCCTCGGCATGGGTGTGCTCCTCCACGCCGTGTTCGGGCACGGTCGGCACCAGCCGCGCCACGGAAAAGCCGGGCGCCTGCCAGCGTTGCTCGTGCTGGCCCAGGAACTGGCCGTGGCCGAAAATGCGCGGCATCCAGCCCTACCTCGCGGGGAAGCCGCAGGCTAGCAGGCGGCGAGGCGCGGCAGCAGTGCCGCCGGCTCGGCCCGTGACGGTGCCCGCTTCCCCCGCACACGCGGATTTGCCGGCGCCTCGCTAGCCTCCCCGCAGCAGCGAACCAGGACAGCCGCCATGCCCGACGTACCCGCCATCACCGACTACGACGCTCGGCCGCTCGACGGTCGCGTGGTGCTGGTCACCGGTGGTGCCCAGGGCATCGGGCGCGGCATCGCGCAGGCGGTACTCGGCGCCGGCGGCCGCGTGCTGATCGGCGACCTGGACCGCGAGGCCGGCCGGGCCTGCCTGGACGCATGGCGGGTGGGCGAACGGGCCGCGTTCGTGCCGCTGGACGTGGCGCGCGAGGCCAGCGTGCAGCGCTGGGTGCAGGCCGCGCTGGAACGCTTCGGCCGCATCGACGGGCTGGTCAACAACGCCGGGATCGCCGAGCCGCACCGCGCGCCGCTGGCATCGCTCGCACTGGCGGACTGGAACCGCTACCTCGCCACCAACCTCACCGGCACCTTCCTGTGCAGCAAGCACGCCCTGCCCGCGCTGGCCGAGGCCGGCGGCGCGATCGTCAACATTGCCTCGACCCGCGCGCTACAGTCCGAGCCCGACACGGAAGCCTATGCCGCAAGCAAGGGCGGCATGCTGGCCTTCACCCACGCGCTGGCGGTCAGCGCCGGGCCGGCCGTGCGGGTGAACGCGATCCTGCCCGGCTGGATCGCGGTGGACGGCTGGAAGAAGCCGGGCGAGCGCCGCACGCCCAAGCTCAGCCGCAAGGATCACGCGCAGCACCCCGCCGGCCGCGTCGGCATGCCGCAGGACATCGGTGCGCTGGCCGTGTACCTGCTCTCGCCGCAGTCCGGCTTCGTCACCGGGCAGCGCTTCGTGGTCGACGGCGGCATGACGGTGAAGATGCAGTACGTCTGAGCGGGGTCCACCACGCATGAGGCGTTCACCGCACGCGTGGTGGCTGGCGCCCGATCAGGCCTTGGGATCGGTTTCGACGGTGAATGCCTTCACCTTGATCACAGGCCCCTTGGCGGGGTGCGCGCTGCCATTGACGCGCACGAACGATACGCAAAGCTGATCCAGATCGGACGGCCAGATGCGGCGCAGGGTCTGGGTCGCGGAGAACACCATGCGCACCTCCGGGCCTTCGCTGCCGGCCATGTCCTGTGCATGGGACATGTCGTGCATGCTCTTGCCCTTCATGCTCGCCTTCATCTGCTTCACGCTGATCTCGAAGGGCCCCAGCGTGCCGAGCAGGTAGCTGCTCGCCGGTCGGCCGGCATCCAGCTGTTCGGGCAGATTAAGGTAGACGTAGTAGAAGTAGCCGCCCTTCTCGCCCAGTCCAGTGAGGCGCACGCCGTCGAGCACCACCCGCACGGGATCGCTGCCGTCATCCGCCGTCTCGGTCGCCGGCTGCAGCATGGCCGAGCGCACGCGTGCGGCATCGTTCGCCGACAGTGGCACCTGGATGCTGACGGAATGCTCGTCGAGCACCAGCGGCTGGGAGGAACCAAGCGGCACGCGCTGCGTTGCCGCCGGACGGAGCGGCGCCGCGTTGACGAGGCTGAACGAGGACAAGGTACCGGCACCGGCGGCCGTGGCCGTCGAAGTGCCGGGCGGCGGGTCCGTGGATGGCGCCGTCGGCATCGTCTCGTCGTCGTACTGGTAGCCGAGGTAGGTGCTGGTGTTGATCGTCCACACGCGGGGCACGCTCTTGAGCGCGTCGCCGTAGATCAAATCCCCGGACCAGTAGCTGTTGGTCGACGCGGGTTGGCGGCGTCCGTTGCCGGCGTTGATCCAGGCTGCCCACAACCGGTCGATGTTGGCATGGTGCACGAAGAACAATGGATCCTTCGGCGACCAGCTGATCGAGGACATGATGCCGCCGACCAGGTTGTGCACGGGGTTGTGCGGCGCGGTCTCGACCGTCGGCTCGAAGGCATCGGTCTTGCCGCGCTGGAAGTGGATGATCGTGTCCGCGAACGGGGCGTAGCTCAGGGCGCCCGAGACGTCGGTACCGGTGCGGTCCTTGCGGTAAAGCGGCAGATCCGGGTCGAGGAACTCCGCCGGCACGGTCGGATGGTTGTAGTAGTTCCAGTACGGCAACACCAGGTTCGGGTCGCCGGAGATGCGCCGCAGCCAGCCCTCGAAGCGGTACAGCAGGCCGCGGTGCCAGGCCAGGAAGTAGGAGGTGTCGTGCGGGCAGTACATGCGGTGTACGTCCGCCCAGTAGGCCCAACTCGCTGGGGAGGTCGCGTCCTTGTTGGCACGCATCGAGGCGATCGCGTTGCAGAACGAGGCGAACGTGGGGCCGGTGCGGAAGGTCTCCCAGCTCTGCCGCAGGCGCAGGTCGGTGGACAGGGCGACCCGCGGCAGCATGGGAACGAGCGCTGCGGCGAGGGACGATTGAAGAAAACGTCTTCTTGAAATCATGGCTGTCCTCCGTTGACGGCAGTCCCGCGACCCGGGCGTTCCCTCGCCCGGGCCGGAGGTGGGGTGTTTGCAGGACCTTACCGACGGGCAGTGATGCGTGATTTGCACACAGGATCGACGCGGGGATTGCTGCATGCAGTGGCTTCCTCGCACCCGCATGCTGCTGCGTTCGTCCTGCACTCCATTTCTGGATTCCGCCCGTTCATAGCCTCGTCAGTGAAGCGCGTTGCACGTCAACCGGGGGTAAAGGAATCACCCCATACCTGTCATCGCTATCAACCGGGGTGATCCTTGCCGCGAATCAGAATGCAGGGTCCGCTTCGACACGGAACGACTCGACACGGATCACCTCGCCCTTGACCGGCTGGCGGCGCCCGTCGACACGGACGAACGAGACCGTGAGCTTGTCCAGATCGGCAGGCCAGACCCGGCGCAACGCCTCGATCGCCGGGAAGACGAGTTTCACGCGGGTGTCGTGGGATGCATGCATCTCCTGCATGCCGTGCATGCCCTGCATGGCGGCCTGCATGCGTGCCACGCCGATCTCGAAGGGGCCCAGCGAGCCGAGCAGGAAGGTGCTTTCCGGCCGGCTCGTGCCAGGTTGCTCCGGCAGGTTGAGGTAGACGTTGTAGAAGTAGCCTCCGCGCTCGCCGAGTGCCGTGAGCCGCACTCCGTCGAGCACCACGCGCACCGGGCCTGTTTCTGCGGTCTGACCGACCGTCGGCCGCAGCATCAGCGAGCGCACGCGGGCGGCATCGGTCGCGCCAAGCGGCACGTCGATGCTGAGCGAGCGCTCGTCCAGCGCCAGCGGGCGCGAGCTGCCGAGCGGCACGGTCAGGTGCAGCGATGGCCGCAAGGGCGGAGCACCTGCGGTGAGCGCGCTGGCGACCGAGGTCAGCTTGGTGGTCGTCTGCGTGGGCAGGGTCTCGTCGTCGTACCGGTAACCGAGATAGGTGGTCGTGTTGTTGGTCCATACCCTCGGCATGTCGTCGATACCGGTGCCATAGGTGAAAGTGCCCGACCAGTAGGTGTTGGTCGGGGCGGGCTGCCTGCGTCCGCCACCGGCCTTCAGCCAGGCGACCCACAGCCGGTCGATGTTGGCGTGGTGAACCCAGAACAGCGGATCCTTGGGCGAGATGAGGATCGATGACATCGCGCCACCGATCAGGTTGTGCACCCGGTTGTGCGGTCGCGCTTCGACGATGGGCTCGAAGGCATCGGTCTTGCCGCGTTGGAAGTAGATGATGGTGGGTGCGAAGGCGTCGTAGCTCAGGGCCCCGGTCACGTCGAAGCCGGTGCGGTCACCCCGGTACAGCGGCGAGGACGGATCGAGAAATTCCGCTGGCACGGCAGGCGCGAGGTAGTAGTTCCAGTACGGCAAGGTCAGCGTGGGGTCACCGGAAATCTCGCGCAGCTTGTTCTCGAAGCGGTACAGGAAGCCGCGGTGCCAGGCCAGGAAGTACGGCTGCCCGTGAGGGCAGTTCAGGCGATGCACCTCCGACCAGAACGTCCATGCATTGGGATCGGCGCTGTTCTTGTTGGCTTTCATGATCCCGATGGTGTTGCAGAGCACCGGGAACTTCGGGCCCGTGATGAATGCCTGCCAGCTGGGCCGCACGCTCAGGGTCGCCGACACCGCCACCCGCGGCAGCAGGGGAACCAGAGCGAGCGACAGGGATGACTGCAGGAAGCGCCTTCGGGAAATCATGATGTTCTCCATGGAATTTCCTCTGTCCGGTCGGCAATGAGGAATCCGTGAACCGGCCGTGGGGAGGGGCCGTTGCCTCGGGGCGGGTCGGGCAAGCAAAACGGCAGCAGAGCACACCACCACTGCTGCCGTTCCTCCGCCCGGTTGCTGCGTTTTGTCGGGCTGCAAGTGGAAAGCCGCACGCGTCAACCCGAGGTCAAGCGGGAGTGGTGCCCGAATCGAGGAGACGGCTGCCGGCGGTGCCCGCGCACCGGGCTCTTCGGGCGGGCGCGAAGGCCGGACGCGCCGCCACGCCGACGGGGCCGGCTGGCGAACGACCGTGCTATCGATGCGCATCGCGCCTCGCCGTCCGTCGGCGGACGCCCGGGTCGCAGGTCACGCCCCCATCGGGACGCGGTGCCGTTAACATGGCCGGCTCGTCCGTGCGCGCAGTACCGTCCGGTGCGCGCCACCGGACCTGACGGGAGTTCGACGTGATCGAAAAAGTCTCGACCGGCATCGAGGGGCTGGACCAGTTGACCGACGGCGGCTTCCTGCGCGGTTCGGCCTACATCATCCAGGGCCCGCCCGGCGCGGGGAAAACCATCCTGGCCAACCAGTTCTGCTACACCCACGTCCGCGCCGGCGGACGCGCGCTGTACATGACCCTGCTGGCCGAATCGAGCGCGCGGATGCTCGCCTACGTCAGCCAGATGAGCTTCTACGAGAGCAGCGTCGTCCCCGGCTCGCTGCAGTACCTGAGCGCCTACGGCGTGCTGGAGCGCGAAGGCCTGCCCGGCCTGCTCAAGCTGGTCCAGCACGAACTCAAGCGCCACCGCGCCACCGCGATGGTGCTGGACGGCACCTTCGTGGCGCAGTCGGTCGCATCCGAGCAGGAGTTCCGCGCGTTCATCCATGCCCTGCAGGGCGTGGCGGGCATGAGCGACGCGGTACTGGTCATGCTCACCCACCAGAACCGGTCCGCCAGTTGCCCGGAACACACCATGGTGGACGGCTGGATCGAGCTGAGTGACGAGACCCAGGGGTTCCGTGCCTACCGCACCATCCAGGTGCGCAAGCACCGCGGCGCGGCGGTCCTGCACGGCAAGCACCATTTCCGCATCACGCAGGACGGTATCGCCGTGTTCCCGCGCCCCGAGAGCCTGATCCGCGACCTGCCTGCGCCGGTGGCGCGCACGCATCGGGTGGGCTCGGGCCATGCGGGCCTGGATGCCCTGCTCGGCGGCGGCCTGCCGGCCGGCTCGGCGACCTTGCTGGTCGGTCCGAGCGGTGCGGGCAAGACCACCATCGGCATGCATTTCCTGTCGCTGGCCAGTGAACAGGAGCCGGCGCTGATGCTGGGCTTCTACGAGACGCCCGCCCACCTGCGGTACAGGGCGCGCAGCCTCGGACTGGACCTGGAGCGCCCGTTCCAGACCGGGGCACTCGAGCAGGTCTGGCTGCCGCCCAGCGAGAACCTCGCCGACGAAGTGATCCAGGACATCGTGCAGCGGGCCCGCGCCATGGGCGCCAGGCGGGTGTTCGTCGACGGCATGGTGGCGATCCGCGACAGCCTGGTGGTCGCCGACCGCCTGCCCTACGTGATCAACGCGCTCTCGATACAACTGGAGCAGCTCGGCGCGACCATGCTCTACACCACCGAAATCCCGGAACTGCGTCTGGACGAGACGCTGATGCCCACGGACGAGCTCTCCGCCATGGTCGAGAACATCCTCCTGGTCAACACCGGGCGACGGGGCGTGAACCTTCACCGGTCGCTGTCCGTCGTCAAGCTGCGCGACAGCGATTTCGACCCGCGTACGCACGAGTTCCACATCGGCGACCGGGGCCTGATGCTGGGGCCCGACCCGCGGGTCGGCACCCGTCGGGATTCGAACTGATCATGCTGCGCGTGCTTCTCGTGGAGGACGAGCCGGATGTGGCCCTGGTGGCAGCCACCGTACTGGAGGACGCCGGGTACCACGTGACCGCTGCCGCCGATGGGCATGCCGGGTTGGGCATCGCGCTGCAGGAGCAGCCGGAGCTGGTGATCACCGATTTCATGATGCCGCGGCTGAGCGGGCTGGAAATGATCGCCCGCCTCCGCGAGGCGGGGTTCGCGCAGCCGATCATCCTCACCAGCGCCATTCCGGAGGAACACCTGCCGCCCACCGCCTTCGGCTACGACGCCTTCCTCCCCAAGCCGTACCGGATCGGCCAGTTGCTGGCGCTGGTCGGCAGCTTCCGTACCGGCGCGTGACTCAGCCGTCGCAGTTGACCATCCAGGCGATACCGTAGCGGTCGGTAAGCATGCCGAAGCGGGCGGCGAAGAAGGTCTGCGCGATCGGCATGTCGATGCGGCCGCCTTCGGCCAGCGCCGCGAACACGCGCTCGGCCTCCTCCACCGTGGCCGCGCCGTAGGCGAGCGAGAAGCCGCGCGGCGGCTCGCTCGGCGCATGGGTCATGCCGTCGGAGGCCAGCAGCAGCGGCTGCCCCTCGGTGCCGAGGCTCGCGTGCATGACCTTCTCGCCCCACCCTTCCGGTGCGTTCTGCGCCATCGGGGAACCGGCGAAGCGGTGGAGCTCGAGCAGCCGTACGCCACCGCCGAGGCAGGCGGCATAGAAGTTCAGCGCTTCCTCGCAGCGGCCGTTGAAGTAGACATAGGGCAGCAGGCTCATGGCGGATCCTCCGTGGTGGGTTGGCGGATGATAGGTCGTCCCGGCCGACGCCGGCGTTCGATTCAGGCAGGTGCCAGCGCCTGCGCGTGGACGTCGCGCACGGCGCGCCCGGAGGGGTCGGCCCCGGCGGCGAAGGAGGCATCCCAGGCCAGGGCGGCCGGCGAGGAGCAGGCGATCGACTTGCCGCCGGGCACCGTCGCCGCGCAGGCCTCGCCGGGGAAGTGCCGCTCGAACAGCGCGCGGTAGAGGTAAGCCTCCTTGGTGGCCGGCGTGTGGTGCGGCCAGCGCGACGCGGCGGCGGCAAACTCCCGGTCGCTCACCGTGCGCTCGGCATGGGCCTTGAGGCCGTCGATCCAGCCGTAGCCGACGCCGTCGCTGAACTGCTCCTTCTGCCGCCACAGGATCGCCTCGGGCAGCACGCCCTCGAAGGCCTCGCGCAGTACCGCCTTCTCGATGCTGCGGCTGCCGTCGGGCCGCGTTCCGGTCATCTTGTGCCGGGCATCGAAGCCCATCGCCGCATCGATGAACTCCAGGTCCAGGAACGGCATGCGCGCCTCCACGCCCCAGGCCATCATCGCCTTGTTCGCGCGCAGGCAGTCGTAGAGGTGCAGCGCATCGAGCTTGCGCACGGTCTCCTCGTGGAAGGCCTCGGCCGAAGGCGCCTTGTGGAAATAGAGGTAGCCGCCGAACTGCTCGTCGGAACCCTCGCCGGAGAGCACCATCTTCACGCCCATCGCCTTGATCCGCCGCGCCAGCAGGTACATCGGCGTGGACGCGCGCACGGTGGTGACGTCGTAACTCTCGATGTGGCGGATCACTTCCGGCAACGCGTCCAGCCCTTCCCAGAAGGTGTAGACGAAACCGTGGTGCACGGTGCCCAGCGCCTCGGCGGCCAGTTGCGCGGCGCCGAGGTCGGGCGAGCCTTCCATGCCGATGGCGAAGGAATGCAGGCGCGGCCACCAGGCTTCGCTGCGGCCGCCGTCCTCGACGCGCTCGCGGGCGAAGCGCGCGGCGCAGGCGGCAACCAGGGAGGAATCCAGGCCGCCGGACAGCAGCACGCCGCAGGGCACGTCGGTCATCAGCTGGCGCTGTACCGCCTGTTCGAGCGCGAGGCGCAGGTTGCCCGGCGCCCTGCCCTGCGTGGCGGCGTGGTCGCGCCAGGCGCGATGATGGTAGCGACGCAGTTCACCGCCGGCACTGTCGTAGACGTGGCCGGGCGGGAACACCGCCAGGTCGGCGCACACGCCTGTCAGCGCCTTCATCTCCGAGGCCACGCAAAGGCGCCCCTGCGCGTCGTGGCCCCAGTACAGCGGACACACCCCGATCGGGTCGCGCGCGACGAGGTAGCGCTGGGCCGTGCCGTCCCACAGAGCGAAGGCGAAGATGCCATTGAGGCGGGCGAGCCACGTCGCCGGATCACCGCCCTCGCGGTACAGCGCCGCGATCACCTCGCAGTCGGAGCCCGTGGTGAAGTCGTAGCCGCTGCCCCGCCGCAGCTGGGCGTGGTTGTAGATCTCGCCGTTGACCGCCAGCGCCAGCGCGCCGTCGCGCGAGCGCAGCGGCTGTGCGCCGCTGGCCGGGTCGACGATGGCCAGGCGCTCGTGCACCAGCAGCACGCCGGCGTCGACGAACACGCCGGACCAGTCCGGCCCGCGATGGCGCTGGTGTTGCGAAAGCTCCAGCGCCTGCCGGCGCAGGGCGGCCAGGTCGTCACCCGGTCCCAGGTCGAACATGGCAAAGATCCCACACATACACGCAGCTCCCGAGGGTCGAGTGGCCGGAGGCGGTGGCGGCGCGTACGGTCCGGCTGATCCGTCGAACGCCCAGAACGACGAAGGCCCGCACGGGGCGGGCCTTCGTCGCGTAGTTCTTGCTCGAACGTGCGGCTACGCGCCGGCCCCCTGGTGCAGGCGACGGTTGTTGTTCGGGCGGTTGTTCAGGGCCGGCCGCACGCGCGCCGCGCGGGGCGCGGCAACGGCGGGGAAGCGGGCGGTCGGCATGGACATGGCGCGAGTGGAGCAGGTTTGCGGCGGACGCGCAAGCACCGGCTAGGCATGGTGCTCGCGGAAGGATTCGCTGATCCAGGCCTTGGCCTCGTCCAGTTGCGCGTTGCGGTAGAGGCGGAATTCGCCGGGTACGGTAAAGCCCATGGTGCGCGCCACCAGCCGCAGCCAGCTCACGTCGGTGACCAGCGCGATGCGCTCCCAGCCGCTCCAGTGGCGGAAGCCCAGCTTGGTGTCGTCCCACATGGCGCCGGGCTCGAAGCCGGTGAATTCCGGTGGCACGTGATAGAGCAGGCGCAGCTTGCGGTTGAGCGCGAAAGCCGCTTCCACGTCGGGCACGAACACGTTCTCGTAGTCGGCCGCGGTCACCTTGCCGCGTGCGGTGAAGCCCAGCGTGCCGGCTGGCAGGTCGGTCATCTGCTCGATCATGGGACGGTCTCCGCGTGGTCGGAGCCCCATCCAAGCGCGGCGGGCGCGGCTATGCAAGCAGGGCTGCGTGAAAGCACGCCACCCATGTAGGAGCGAGCTTGCTCGCGATGCTCTTCCCTTTCGCGGCGCGGCAGAAAAAAGCATCGGGGCAAGCTCGCTCCCGGAACCCAGGCGGGTTCACGCCGGTTCGACGTGGCGCAGCAGCAGCCGCGCGCTCTCGCGTCCCTGCCAGTCGTTGATCGCCAGTTCGTAGACCGCGCGCATGCGCGGCGGCGGGGCCGTGGCGCGCGCGTTGAACATCACCGCCTCGTGCACGCTGCCGTCGCGCGGGTCGCGCAGGTCCAGGCGCCAGTGGCGCTCGCCCATCGTGCGCCAGTGCGCGTATTCGAACAGGTTGTCGAACAGCGGTTCGGGGAAGCCCTGCCCCCACGGACCGCCGTCGCGCAGCTGGCGCGCCAGTTCCAGCGTGAAGGCGCCAGCCGGCAGCTCGCCGTCGGTGTAGAGCACGGCCTGCAGGCGTTCCTCGTCCAGCCGTTCGCGGGCGATCGCGTCGAAGGCCTCGGCGAAACGGGGGTAGTCGCACGCCTTCAGGCTGAGGCCCGCCGCCATGGCGTGCCCGCCGAAGCGCTCGATCAGCCCGGGCATGCGCGCGTCGATGGCGGCCAAGGCGTCGCGCACGTGGAAGCCGGGGATCGAACGCGCGGAGCCACGCAACTCGTCGGGCCGGTTCTCGTCGGCCGGCGCGAAGGCGATCACCGGGCGATGCAGGCGCTCCTTGAGCTTGGAGGCGACCAGGCCGACCACGCCGGCGTGCCAGGACGGTTCGAACAGCGTGACGCCGGTGCGCGTCTCCAGCGCCCCCAGCCCCACCTGGCCGAGCATCGCCTCGGCCTCGGCCACCATCGCCTCCTGCAGGTCGCGCCGCTCCTGGTTGATCGCGCTCAACCGCTCGGCGAGCAGCCGCGCCTGGCCGGGATCGTCGGCGAGCAGGCATGCCACGCCCAGGCGCATGTCTTCCAACCGGCCCGCGGCGTTGAGGCGGGGCCCCACCGCGTAGCCCAGATCGCTGGCGCAGACGCTGGCCGGGCTGCGCCGGCCCGCCTCCACCAGCGCGTGGATGCCCGGGCAGGCGCGCCCGGCGCGGATGCGCCTGAGCCCGGCCTCGACCAGCACGCGGTTGTTGAAATCCAGCGGCACCAGGTCGGCCACGGTGCCGAGCGCGACCAGGTCGAGCAGGCTGCCGAGATCCGGTTCGTCGCGGCCGGCGAAGGCGCCCCGCTCGCGCAGGCGCGCGCGCACCGCCAGCAGGACGTAGAACATCACGCCCACTCCGGCCAGCGCGCGGCTGGGGAACGCCTGGTTCAGCCGGGCGCTCTGCGTGCAGTCCGTACAGGCCGGCTCGCCGTGCCCGCAGGCGCGCACCTCGAGCACGTTCGGATTGACCAGCGCATCGGCCGCCGGCAACCGCTCGCCCGGCAGGTGGTGGTCGGTGACGATCACGCGGATCCCGCGCGCCCTTGCCGCGTCCACGCCGGCGAGGCTCGCCACGCCGTTGTCCACCGTCACGATCAGGTCGGGCGCGGGATCCAGCGTGGCGACCAGCGCGGGACTGAGCCCGTAGCCGTGCACGAAACGGTTGGGGATGACGTAGTCCACCCGCCGCGCGCCGAGCAGGCGCAGGCCGCGCACGGCGACCGCGGTGCCGGTGGCGCCGTCGCAGTCGTAGTCGCCGGCGATCACGATGGACGCGTCGCCGGTGATGGCTTCCACCAGCAGGTCGACCGCGCGCTCCAGGCCGCCGAGCGACTGCGGCGCCAGCAGGTGGCGCAGCCGGTGTTCGGCCTGGGCCGGATGCAGCACGCCGCGTGCGGCATAGACCTGGCGCAGCACCGGGTGAACGGCATCGCCCCAGCCCACGGGCATGCCGTGCGGCACGCGCCGGTGCAGCGTGGGTGCCCTCATGTGCCGGAGCGCCAGAAGCGCCAGCGATGCCAGGGCCGGTGGAGCCGGCGTTCGCCGCTGGCGAAGTTCAGGTGCAGCGGCTGCCGGCGCGCGAGCGCGTCGATCGCGGGCCACCATTCGGTCGCGATCGACGCGGCCGGAAGGTCCTGCAGGTCGACCAGCCAGCCCGGCCCTGCGGCAAACGCATCGTCGGCGGCGTCGCGCGGCCGATGGACGATGCCGGCGCGCGCGGCCAGCGCGCGGAGCAGCGGGTCCCCGCTCACCACGCCCGAGAGCCGCGTGCCGACCCGTGTCGGCAGAGTACCGCCGCCCCACAGCCACAGGCTGTTGACGGGCGGGTACCCTGCCGCGCGGCGCCGGGCATTCAGCGGGTGCTGGTGCAGCAGCACCTGCAGTTCGTTCTGCAGGATGCGCCAGCGTCGCCCTTGCGGTCCCTGCGGCAGGTGCGACAGAAGGTCTTCGCCCAGCGCCCGTTCCGGCGCCGGGAAATCGGGCAGGACGGTGCCGGCCGGCAGGCGCAGGTGCCAGCGGTCGGGCGTGGTGAGTTCCAGGTGCATGCCCTGCTCTTCCAGCAGCGGGCGCAACGGCTCCGCCAGCGCCTCCGCGTCGCCGACGCCCAACTGCATGCGGCCGCAGGCGAGCAGGCGTGCGCCGGTCATGTCCGGTTCGATCCAGGCCGGGTCGGCACAGAGCCAGCCCGCGCCCCCGGCATCGTGCGCCGCCAGCTCGCGCGTCAGCGCGCCGGCGGGGATCGGCCGGGCCGTGTCGAACCAGGCGGCGAGGCCGGCCAGGTAACCCCGCGGGCCAGGGTCCAGCCGGTCCGCGCGTGCGAGCAACCGATGCAGGGGATGGCCCGGGTCGAACCGGTCCCACGCCGGCAGCCACAGTTCCACGGCACCGCTCATGCGCCAGCAGCCTCCAGTTGCTCGTAGAGTTCCAGCCACTCGGTTTCGAGGGTTTCCTTCTCGCGACGCAGTTCGGCCTGGCGCTGGCCGAGCTTCATCAGTTCGGCGGTGGGACCGTTGTAGGTGTCCGGGTCGGCCAGCCTGGCGTCCAGCGCGGCCAGGTCGGCATCGATGGCGGCGACGCGCGCCTCGATCTTCTTCACGCGGGCACGGGAGGCCTTGTCCTGCTCGCGCTGGGCGGCGGCCGCGCGGCGCCGGTCGGGTGCACTCGTGCGCGCAGCCTGTGCGGGCACATCCGGCAGCGGACCTTCTTGCCCGCCCTCTTCGGTTTTCGCGTTCCTTTTTGCGACGCCGGAACGGGCGCGCAGCCAGCGCGCGTAGTCGTCCAGGTCGCCGTCGAACGGTTCGACGCGGCCGTCGGCCACGCGCCAGAAGCTGTCGCAGACCATCCCCAGCAAGTGGCGATCGTGGGAGACCAGTACCAACGCACCGTCGAAGTCGGCCAGCGCATCGGCGAGCGCCTCACGCATGTCCAGGTCGAGGTGGTTGGTCGGCTCGTCGAGCAGCAGCAGGTTGGGCTTGTCCCAGGCGATCAGCGCCAGCGCCAGGCGCGCGCGCTCGCCGCCGGAGAAGCCGTCCACCGGTTCGAAGGCGCGGTCGCCGGCGAAGTTCCAGCTGCCCAGGAAGTCGCGCAGCACCTGCGCGGCCACGCCCGGCGCCTTGTCCTGCAGGTGGTCGAAAGGACTGGCGCCTTCGCGCAGGCTCTCGACCGTGTGCTGGGCGAAATAGCCGACCTTGAGATCCTTGTGCGCCTTGCGCTCGCCGGCCAGCGACGGCAGCTCGCCGACCAGCGTCTTGACCAGGGTGGACTTGCCGGCGCCATTGGGGCCGAGCAGGCCGATGCGCTCGCCGGCCTCCAGTCTGAAGCGGACGTCCGAAAGGACGACGTGTGCTCCCTCTCCCTCCCGGGGGGAGGGTTGGGGTGCGGGGCCGGGGCTTGCCTCAGTCCCTTCCCTCACCCCGGCTTTGAGAGGGCGCAGAGCCGCGTAGCCTGCCTCCACCTCTTCCAGCTGCAGCATCGAATCGGGCAACCGTTCGGGCACCGCGAACTGGAACCGGAACGGCCGCTCAGCGCGCACCGCCTCGGTGCCGGCCAGCTTCTCCAGCCGCTTCATGCGCGACTGCGCCTGCTTGGCCTTGCTGGCCTTCGCCTTGAAGCGGTCGACGAAGGCCTGCAGGTGCGCGCGCTCGGCCTGCTCGCGCTCGTGCGCGATCTGCTGCTGGCGCAGCTGCTCGGCGCGCAGGCGCTCGAAGGCGCTGTAGTTGCCGGTGTAGAGCCGCGCCCTGCCCTCGTGCAGGTGCAGCGTGTGGGTGGTCACCGCGTCCAGGAACTCGCGGTCGTGCGAGATCACCAGCAGCGTGCCCTGGTAGCGGCGCAGCCACTCCTCCAGCCACAGCACGGCGTCGAGGTCGAGGTGGTTGGTCGGTTCGTCCAGCAGCAGCAGCTCGGAGGGCGCCATCAGCGCGCGGGCCAGGTTCAGGCGCACGCGCCAGCCGCCGGAGAACGCCTTCACGGCACGCTCGTGCGTCTCCGGCGAGAAGCCCAGGCCGTGCAGCAGGCGGCCGGCGCGGGCGCGCGCGTCGTAGCCGTGCAGTTCCTCGATGCGGTGATGCGCCCGGGCCATCGCCTCGGTGTCGCCACGGGCCTGCGCCCGGGCTTCCTCGCCCAGTGCCTGCGCCAGTTCCTCGTCGCCGCCGAGCACGTAGTCGAGCGCGGCATCGGGCAGCGCGGGCGTCTCCTGCGCCACCGAGGCCAGGCGCATCCGGGCCGGCATGTCCAGTTCGCCTGCGTCACCCTCCAGCCGCCCCTGCAGGGCGGCGAACAGGCTGGACTTGCCGCAGCCGTTGCGGCCGACCACACCCAGCCGCCAGCCGGCCTGGATCACCAGGTCGACATCGGAAAGCAGCAGCCGGCTGCCGCGGCGCAGGGCGAAGTGGCGGAACGCGATCATCGGAGGGTCGGGCGAAGGGGCGACTGCGCATGATAGCTGCCCGCGAATGCCCAGCCCATCTCAATCGGCACAGTCCGCCATGGCATGGCCCCGACAGTTCTGCTACAACGGCGCCGCACTGGCCTTTGCGGAGAGGGGATCATGGTCAAGTTCACTGGAAGCCTGGCGCTGGCCGTCCTGCTCGGCGCGGCCTCGATCGCCCCGGCACAGGCCGGCGACAGCCTGCTGATCAACCGCGTGCAGCAGGAACAGGGCATGAACCTGCCCACCCGCGGCATGACCATGGCGCAGGTCGAGAAGCGCTACGGCGCGCCCCAGCGCAAGCTCGAACCGCGCGGCGGCGACAGCAGCAGGCACCCGGTGATCAACCGCTGGGACTACAGGACCTTCATCGTCTACTTCGAGCACGACCACGTGATTCATTCGGTGCTCAACACGCCGGCGGGCAACAATCGCAATCCGGCGGCGGCGCAGTAACAAGGGATACCCGCGACGGGCGCGGCGTCACCTGCCGTCGCTCGGCACACCGGCCGTCCCCAACCGCCGGCCCCTCCTCTAAACTTGCTCGCTTCGCCTCCGGGCATCACCACGCGAGCACGCCATGACCGCCTCCCCCAACCTGCGCCTGCCGGCCGAATGGGAACCGCAGGACGCGGTGCTTATCGCCTGGCCGCACGCCGGGACCGACTGGGCCGAGCGCCTGGCCGAGGTACGCACCACCTACGTCGCGCTGGCCGCCGCGGTGACCCGCTTCCAACCGCTGATCGTGATCGTGGCCGACGCACAGGTGCGCGCGGACGCCGAGGCCGCGCTGCGCGGCACGGGCGTGGATCTGGAGCGCATCCGATTCATCGAGCTGCCCTACGACGACACCTGGTTGCGCGACTCCGGCCCGATCACGCTGGTGTCGGACGCGGGCTTCCAGCTCACCGACTTCCGCTTCACCGGCTGGGGCGGCAAGTTCGGCGCCGACCGGGACGACGCGCTGGTCGCCGGCCTGGTGACAGCGGGCGTGTTCGGTCCGGCAGCGCACGCGCGGGTGGACTGGGCGCTGGAAGGCGGCGGCATCGAGAGCGACGGCGGCGATACCGTGCTCACTACCTGGCGTTGCCTGCACCAGAGGCATCCCGACCAGTCGCGCGAGGCGATGGACGCGATCCTGCGCGACAGCCTGCACGCGCGGCGCGTGCTGTGGCTCGACCACGGCTACCTCGAGGGTGACGACACCGACGCGCACATCGACACCCTGGCCCGCTTCGCCCCCGGCGACCGCATCGTGTTCCAGGCCTGCGACGATCCGGCCGACCCGCACCACGAGGAACTGGAACGCATGGCCGCCGAACTGGCTGCCCTGCGCACGCCGCAGGGACGTCCATACCGCCTGTCGCCGCTGCCCTGGCCGCAGCCGATCCTGGACCAAGGGCGCCGCCTGGCCGCCTCGTACGCCAACTATCTGGTGGTCAACGGCGCCGTGCTGGTGCCGGCCTACGGCGATGCCGCGGACTGCGAGGCCGCCCGCGTCATCGGCGCGGCGTATCCCGGCCGTGAGGTGGTGCAGGTGCCCTGTCGCCCGCTGATCTGGCAGAACGGCAGCCTGCACTGCATCACCATGCAGCTGCCGGCAGGCCTGGTCACCTGACGCGCCCGCGCATGGCCATCGCCCACGTCGCGCTGTCCACCCGCCGGCGCCAGCGCATCGCGGCGGTGCCTTTCGCCGAGCTGCTGGTGGCCCAGGTGCGCAGCGGGACCAAGCGGGTGGGCGAAGGCACGGCCGGCACCGAGGTCCACGCCGGCAGCTACCTCTGCGTGGCCCCGGGCAGCCTGCTCAACGTCGAGAACCTGCCTTCGGCCGACGGGCCGTACGTGGCCAGTTGCCTGTGCATCAGCGCCGATTGGCTGCAGGCAGAGGCGCTACGCGCCGGGACTCCCGCGCAGCGCTGGGCCCGGCTCGCCGCGACGCCGGCGCTGGATCAGGCCTTCGCCCACGTCGAGCGCGGCCTGCACGACGGCCTGCCCGAGGCGCTGTTGCGCCACCGCGTGCGCGAGCTGCTCGAGGCGATGCGCCTGGCCGGTTTCGTTCCATCCCGCCGCTGCGAGCAGGCCCTGGCCGACCGCGTGCGCCTGCTGCTCGCGGACGCCCCCGCGCATCCGTGGCAGGCCGGGGAGATCGCACGCCGGCTGGCGATGAGCCCCGCCACGCTGCGCCGTCGCCTGGCCGCCGAGGGCCGCAGTTTCCGCGCCGTGCTGGAGGAGGTGCGGCTCGCCTACGCGCTCGGCCTGGTGCAGGCCGGACGCCAGCCGCTCAAGCAGGTGGCGCTGGCTTGCGGCTACCGGTCGGCGTCGCGCTTCGCGGCGCGCTTCCGCGCGCGTTTCGGCGCACGGCCCTCCGAGCTGCGCGCCTGAGCGTTTCGGGCGTGCGCTTGCGCGCTCCAGGACACTCGCCCGCCCCGGCAAGGCGCATCATCTGCGCCACCTCCCCCAGGAATGCCGCCATGTTTCGCCCGTTCGCCTGCCTTGCCCTCGTCGCCCTCGCCACCACCGCACAGGCGGGTACGTTCCGGCTGCGCGTCGACGCCGCCGACGCGCAGGGACACATCGCCACCCGCTACAGCTACGACCGCTTCGGCTGCAGCGGCGCCAACGTCGCTCCCGCGGTGCACTGGGACGGCGCGCCGGCCGGCACGCGCAGCTTCGCGCTCACCGTGTTCGACCCCGATGCGCCCACCGGCAGCGGCTTCTGGCACTGGGTGGTGATCGACCTGCCCGCTTCGGCCCATGGCCTGGCCGAAGGCGGCCGCCTGCCGCCACCGGCCCGCGCGGTGCGCAACGACTACGGCGACAAGGCCTGGGGCGGCCCCTGCCCGCCGGCGGGCGACCCGCCGCACCACTATGTTTTCACCGTCTACGCGCTGGACGTGCCCGCCCTGGGCGTACCGGCCGATGCCTCGCCCGCGCTGACCGGCTTCATGCTGCGCAGCCACGTGCTCGGCAAGGCGCAGCAGACGCTGACCTTCGGTCGCTGAAACGGCCGTTCACGGGACAGGAGGCCGGCGGGTTGCGATAATGCGTGGATGAAGACCCCCACTCTCAAGGTCGCGCTGCTGCAGGAAACCAACCGCGGCAGCCGCGACGCCAACCTCGACGCGATCGAGACCGGCCTGCGCGAGGCCGCCGCTGCCGGCGCCCGGCTGGTGCTGCTGCAGGAACTGCACAACGGCCCGTACTTCTGCCAGCGCGAATGCGTGGACGAGTTCGAGCTGGCCGAGACCATCCCCGGTCCGGGCACCGAGCGCATCGGCCAGCTGGCGCAGGAACTCGGCCTGGTGGTGGTCGCGTCGATCTTCGAGAAGCGTGCCGCCGGCCTGTACCACAACACCGCGGTGGTGTTCGATCGCTCCGCGGCGATCGCCGGTACCTACCGCAAGATGCACATCCCCGACGACCCGGCGTTCTACGAGAAGTTCTACTTCACCCCCGGCGACCTGGGCTTCGAGCCGATCGACACCTCGGTCGGCCGCCTGGGCGTGCTGGTGTGCTGGGACCAGTGGTATCCGGAAGCGGCGCGGCTGATGGCGCTGGCCGGCGCGCAACTGCTGCTCTATCCCACCGCGATCGGCTGGGATCCGAACGACGACCAAGCCGAGAAGGACCGCCAGCGCGACGCCTGGGTCACCGTGCAACGTGGCCACGCCGTGGCCAACGGCCTGCCGCTGCTGGCGTGCAACCGCACCGGCTACGAGACCGACCCCTCGGGGGTCGGTGCCGGCATCCAGTTCTGGGGCACCAGCTTCGTGGCCGGGCCGCAGGGCGAGTTCCTGGCCAAGGCCGGCACCGACGGGCGCGAGCTGCTGGTGGTGGACGTCGACCTGGAACGCAGCGAGCACGTGCGGCGGATCTGGCCGTTCCTGCGCGACCGGCGCATCGATGCCTACGGCGACCTGCTCAAGCGCTACCGCGATTGAACCCGGCCGCTTGAGTACGCCCTGCGCCGACGCCATGCAGGATGGCCTCCCCCTCTCCTTCCGGAACCCCGCATGAGCCTCCCCGAATCCGACACGCAGCCGGCTGCCCTGCTCGACCAGCCGCTGGAACGCGTGGTGCGCGACGGCGTGGAGTACGTGGTGCTGGGCACGGCGCACGTGTCGCGGGCCAGCGTGACCGCCGTCGAGGCGCTGGTCGCCACCGAGGCGTTCGATGCGGTGGCGGTGGAACTGTGTCCCAGCCGCGCCGAAGGCATGCGCAACCCGGACGCGTTCAAGCAGATGGACCTGTTCCAGGTGATCCGCCAGGGCAAGGTCGGCATGGTCGCCGCGAGCCTGGTGCTGTCCTCGTTCCAGCAGCGCCTGGCCGCGCAGTACGGCATCCAGCCGGGTGCCGAGATGAAGGCCGCGATGGACGGCGCCGACCGCGCCAACCTGCCGGTGTGGCTGATCGACCGCGAGGTCGGCACCACGCTCAAGCGCGCCTGGCGCAGCGTCGGCTTCTGGTCGCGCTTCGGCCTGCTTGGCGGGCTGATCGCCAGCGTGTTCGAACGCGAACACGTGGACGAGAAGGAGATCGAAAAGCTCAAGGAAGGCGACCTGCTGGAAAGTGCCTTCGGCGAGTTCGCGCAGAGTTCGGCCGCGCTCTACGGAAGCCTGATCGGCGAACGCGACGCCTTCATGGCCGCACGCCTGCGCGAACAGGCGCAGACGGCGCCGCAGGTGCGCCGCGTGCTGGTCGTGATCGGCGCCGGCCACCTCAGGGGACTGTGCCGGCAGCTGCGCGAGCAGCAGGAGCCGCCGGCCTTGCGCATCACCGAACTGGCGCAGTTGCCGCCGAAGGCGCGCTGGCCCAAGTGGCTGGCGCTGGGCCTGGTGCTGCTGGTGTTCGCGGCGATCGGCTACGCCTTCCACCGCAACCCCTCGCTCGGCGCGCAGGCGCTGCGCAACTGGGTGCTGTTCACCGGCGGCTGCGCCGCGCTGGGTGCACTGGCGGCCGGCGCGCATCCGCTCAGCATCCTGGCGGCATTCATCGCCGCGCCGATCAAGCCGTTCCGCCCCGGCATCCCCGCCGGCGGCATCAGCGCGATGGCGGAGGCCTGGATCCGCCGGCCGCGCGTGGCCGACTTCGAGACGCTGCGCGACGACATCGGACAATGGACCGGATGGTGGAAGAACCGCGTGGCGCGCACCCTGCTCAACTTCATACTGGTCAGCGCCGGCACCGTGATCGGCGAGTACGCGGCCGGGATCCAGATCGTCAAGAGCCTGTTCTGACCGGCCGTATCGCAAGGGCCTGCGCCGGATCCGCGGTGGACGTCGGTTGTCCCTCGCGTAACGCAGCCTTTATACTTCCGCGACTTTGCACCCTACCGACCTAGCGTGGGAATGATCTCGATGATTCGACTGCAACTGCTCGGCCTGACGGTGGCCGCAGCCCTCCTCGCCGCCGGCAACGCGCATGCCGCGGGCGACAAGGCCAACGGCCGCAAGCTGGTCTACACCTGCAACGGTTGCCACGGCGTGCCCGGCTACACCAATGCCTATCCGGACTACCCCGTGCCGAAGATCGCCGGGCAGAACGAGCAGTACATCATCAACGCGCTGCATGGCTACAAGACCGGCGAACGCACCCACCCGACGATGATGGCGCAGGCGCAGAGCCTGTCCGACCAGGACATCGAAGACATCGCCGCCTACCTCTCCAGCCTCGCCAAGTAAGCCTGAAGGATCTTCCATGAAGCGCGCGCTCACCCTGCTCATCTTCGGCGCCGTCCTGGCGTTGTCCTCCACCGTGCTGATGGCCGAAGGCAATGCCGCGAACGGCAAGACCAAGGCCGCCGCCTGCTTCGCCTGCCACGGCGCCGACGGCAATGCGGTCGACCCGCAGTACCCGCGCCTGGCCGGCCAGTACAACCTGTACATCCAGCAGGCGCTGCACGAGTACAAGGACGGCCGCCGCAACAACCCGATCATGAAGGGTTTCGTGGCCACCCTGTCCGACCAGGACATCGAGGACGTCGCCGCCTATTTCTCCAGCCTGCCGACCAAGCTCGGCACGCTGGACGGGCACATCCAGGGCGACAAGTAAGCCCCGCTCCCACCGGACAGAAGCAAAAGGCCCGCCTCGGCGGGCCTTTTCATTCATCCCCTCTGCGGGGAGAGGGTTGGGGTGAGGGGCCGTCTTGCGGCCAGGCTTCGCTCTCCCACCCCATCGTTTCGCCGGAGCACGGCTCGCTTCCGCTTCCCCGTGAACCCCGCCCCTCACCCCAGCCCTTTCCCCGAACCAGAGAGGGCGCAAGGCACTTGACGTCGGGGCCATCACCCCATCGCCGAGCTACCCGCCTTTTCCTTGTAGTACGGATTGGCTCCGCCACTGTGGTCGGTCGCGTCACGCACCGCGGTGATCTCCGGCACGCGCTCGCGCAGCGTCTTCTCCACGCCGTTCTTCAGCGTCACGTCGACCATGCTGCAGCCGTGGCAACCGCCGCCGAACTGCAGCAGCACCGTGCCGTCCGCGCCGACCTCGAGCAGGCTCACGCGGCCCCCGTGCGAGGCGATGCGCGGGTTGATCTCCGCCTCCAGCACGTAGCGCACGCGCTCGACCAGACCCGCCTCCGCGCCGGGAATCTCCCCCTTGATGCGCGGCGCGCGGATGTTGAGCTGGCCGCCGGTCGGGTTGGGTTCGTAATCGATGCTGGCGCCCTCCAGCCAGCGCGCGCTGTCGCCTTCCAGGTAGAAGTCGAAGCCCTCGCACTCGACCAGCCACTCGTTGCCGCTGAGCTCGCGCGGCTCGCAGAACTCCAGCTCGCAGTTGGCCGCCGGCGTGCCCGGGGCGGTGACGCGCAGCAGGATGCCCAGTTCGTCGCCCTGCTGGGCGAGCAGGCGCCGGAAATGCTGCTGGGCACGGTCGGAAATGTCGATCATCAGTGGGTTCTCCAGCGCCGGCGGGGACGGTCCGGCGAAAACAGCACCATTTTAGTCCTGTTTTGCCCGAAAGTCCGGCTTTGACTTTTCCGGTCGCAGCTTCGACGCTTCGCGTTTCCCGTTCATGGAGACCGCAATGAACCTTACCGAGCTTTCCCGCCAGCACTGCCAGCCGCGCAAGGGCAAGGAACACGCGCTCGCGCCGGACCAGGTCCAGGAACTGCTCGCCGGCCTGCCGGGCTGGCAGCTCGCCCTGGACGGCAAGGCGATCGTGAAGGACTTCCGCTTCCCGGATTTCCACCGCACGCTCGGCTTCATCAACGCCGTCGGCTTCATGGCCAACCGCGAAGACCACCATCCCGATCTCGAAGCCGGCTACGGCCACTGCCAGGTGCTGTGGTCGACACACGACGTGGGCGGCCTGTCGCTCAACGACTTCGTCTGCGCAGCCAAGGTCGAGGCGCTGCTGGCCTGATTCCGGTGCAGCCGCCCGGCTCGTGGTGCCGGGCGAGCATGTCATCGCTTGCTTTTTCCTTTCTGCCCAAGCAGATCCAGAAAGTTCTTCAAGTCGTCTGGCAGCGGCGCGGAGAAGCCGTAGGCGCGCCCCTCCAGTTCGAAGCCCATGTGGGCGGCGTGCAGGAACAGGCGCTGCAGCCCCTTCTCGCGGAAGCGCTTGTTGGCCTCGCGATCGCCGTACTTGGCGTCTCCGGCAAGCGGGTGGCCGACATGCGCGGCATGCACGCGGATCTGGTGGGTGCGTCCCGTACCGAGCGTCGCCTGCATCAGGCGGGCCCCGGGATACTGCTCCATCTCGCGGAAAAATGTCAGTGATGGCTTGCCGTTATCGGACACTCTTACCATCCGTTCTCCGCCCTGGAGCACGGATTTCTGCAGCGGCGCATTGACGTCGAAGCGGGCTTTGGACGGATGCCCGACCATCAGGCAGAGGTACTGCTTGGTCACCTCGCCCGCACGGATCGCTGCCTGCAGCCCGGTCAGTCCGGCGCGGGTCTTGGCGAACACCAGCACCCCGCTGGTGTCCCGGTCCAGGCGATGCACCAGCTCCAGGTGCTGGCCCGGGCGGGCCGCGCGCAGCAGCTCGATGGCGCCGTGGCTGACGCCCGAACCGCCGTGGCTGGCAATGCCCGCGGGCTTGTCGATGGCGAGGAAATGCTTGTCCTCGAAGATCACCGCGTCCGCGACGGCGGCCATCAGGTCAGGGGACGGCCCCTGTTCGACTGGCCGCTCGGCGGTGCGCACGGGGGGAATCCGCAGCGTATCGCCAGCACTGAGACGAGTGTCCGGCTTGGCCCGCTTGCCATTGACGCGCACCTGGCCGGTGCGCAACAGCCGGTAGATCATGCTCTTGGGAACGCCCTTGAGCAGGGTCGCCAGGGCGTTGTCGATGCGCTGGCCGTCGCGCTCGGGGCCGATATCGACTTGACGCACACCGTGAGGTGCGTCGTGGGAAGTTGCCGTCTGCATTGAAAAAAACCTGGGGTAATAGGATACTCGGCAGGCGCTTTATGTCCCCATCGGATTTTCGATAGCGGGGGGACGCCCGTCCGCGACGTCGGCGAGGATTGCGCCGGTGGCCACCCCGGCAGCCGGCCGTAAACTCCCACTCATCGTAACGGTTCGGGATGCCGTTGTCCGCCGCCAGGGGGTGGCGAGACGGCAGGGGCGCGTGCCACGAATCACCCGGTACCGGGAACGGTGCCGGTTCATTTTGCCGCCCACCCGCAGCGGCGCGATCCCGGCAGGCTGCCCTCCTAGGCGCCACCGCGGCACGCGACGCGCGGCAGGCCGAAGGAACAAAACTACAATGAAACGCATGTTGATCAACGCAACTCAGCGTGAAGAGTTGCGCGTGGCCATCGTCGATGGCCAGACCCTCTACGACCTCGATATCGAGATCCCCTCCCGCGAACAGAAAAAGGCCAACATCTACAAGGGCCGCATCACCCGCGTCGAGCAATCCCTGGAAGCCTGCTTCGTCGATTACGGCGCCGAGCGCCACGGCTTCCTGCCGCTTAAGGAAATTTCCGAGCAGTACTTCGCTCCCGGGGTCAACCCGAACAAGGCGGGCATCCGCGAGCTGCTCAAGGAAGGCCAGGAACTGGTCGTCCAGGTGGAGAAGGAGGAGCGCGGCAACAAGGGCGCGGCGCTGACCACCTACATCAGCCTGGCCGGCCGCTACATGGTGCTGATGCCCAACAACCCGAAGGCCGGCGGCGTCTCGCGCCGGATCGAGGGCGAGGATCGCCAGGCCCTGAAGGAGGCGCTGGACCACCTCAGCGTCCCCGACGACATGGGGCTGATCGTGCGTACCGCCGGCATGGGCCGCGACGCCGAAGAGCTGCAGTGGGACCTGGATTACCTGCTGACCCTGTGGAAGTCGATCTCCGAGGCGGCCGCCAGGCAGAAGGCGCCGTTCCTGATCTACCAGGAATCCAAGCTGTTCATCCGCGCCCTGCGCGACTACCTGCGCAACGACATCGGCGAGATCCTCATCGACGAGGAATCGCTCTACAACGACGCGCGCGAGTTCATGCAGCAGGTGATGCCCAACGCCTTGCGCAAGCTCAAGCTGTACAAGGACGACACCCCGCTGTTCTCGCGCTACCAGATCGAGACCCAGATCGAGAGCGCGTTCGACCGCCAGGTGCGCCTGCCCTCCGGCGGCTCGATCGTGATCGACCAGACCGAGGCGCTGACCGCGATCGACATCAACTCCTCCAAGGCCACCAAGGGCTCGGACATCGAGGAGACCGCGTTCAACACCAACCTCGAGGCGGCGGTCGAGATCGCCCGCCAACTTCGCATCCGCGATGCCGGTGGCCTGATCGTGATCGATTTCATCGACATGGACAGCCCTCGTCATCAGCGCGAGGTCGAGGAGAAGCTCAAGGACGCGCTCAAGCTGGACCGCGCCCGCGTGCAGGTCGGCCGCATCAGCCGCTTCGGCCTGCTGGAGATGTCGCGCCAGCGCCTGCGTCCGAGCCTGGGCGAGGCGACCCAGGTGGTCTGCCCGCGCTGCGAGGGCCATGGCCACATCCGCGGCGTCGAATCGCTTTCGCTCTCGACCCTGCGCCTGATCGAAGAGCACGCCATGAAGGACAACACCGGCCAGGTGCTGGTGCAGGCCCCGCCGGCGGTCGCCAACTTCATGCTCAACGAGAAGCGCGCCAGCGTGGTCGAGATCGAGCTGCGCAACAAGGTGCACGTGGTCATCGTCGCCGACGAGAAGCTCGAGACCCCGCACATCCAGATCCAGCGCATCCGCGAAGCGGACATGGGCGAGCACAGCAAGCCCAGCTACGAGCGGCTCACCGCCGTCGAGGCCGCCCCGATCCCGAAAATGGGCCAGATGCTCGGCAGCACCGAGCAGCCGGCGGTCAGCGGCATCGTCCCGGCCACGCCGGCGCCCGTGCGCGAGGAGGCCCCGGCGCCGACTCCGGCTCCGGTGGCGGCCGTCGCGGCCAAGCCTCGTACCACCGTCGCGCCGAAGCCGCAGGGTGGCGTGATCGCGCGCCTGCTCGGCTGGTTCCGCGGCACGACCGAGACCGAGGCCCCGGCGGCGCCCGCCCGCCGCGACAACGCCAACCCGCCGCCGCGCCAGAGCCGCCGCGACGAGCGTGGCCGCCCGCAGCAGGCGCAGGCCAGCAACCCGCAGCGCCAGGGCCGCCGCGACGGCAATGCGGCGCAGGCCGCCAAGGGCGGCGCGCCCGCGGCCGGAAAGAGCGGCCAGCGGCAGCGTACGAACGAATCCGGCTCCCCGCGCCAACAGCCCCAGCCGGCTGCCGCCAAGGAGCCGCGCCAGCCCAGACCGGCGCCGCCGGCTGCCCAGCCGAGCCCGGTCGAGGGCACCGCCGCGGCCGATGCCCGCCGCAACGCCCCGGCCAAGCCCGAACGCCCGTCCCGCCCGGCTCCGGCCGAGCGTCCCGAGACCTCCCCGGTCGCCGAGCCCGCGGCGGACGTCGAGACCGTCACCGCCGTCGCCGAGGCAGGCGCGCCCACCCAGGAGAACAAGCCGGAAGCCGAGGGCGGCCAGCCGCGCCGGCGTCGTGGTCGCCGTGGCGGCCGCCGCCGTCGCCGGCACGAGGACGGTGCAGCCGCTGCCGGCGTGGTGGCATCCGACGCGATCCAGGAGCTGGATGACGAGGACCGGGACGAGGACGTGACCGGTGCCATCGGCTCCCCCGCCGGCCTCGAAGCCGGCGCTGCCGCGGCACCCGAGGGCCTCCGCGAGCCCGCGCCCGCCGACGCCGAGCGTGCGGTGGAGGCGGCCGAAGCCCCGGCTGCCCAGCCGCTGCCGGTGCCCGAGATGCCGACCGAAGTGCCCCCCGCTCCCGCGCCGGTGGCCTTCAACCTGCCTACGCTGCCGCCGATTCCGGCGTCGCCCGCGGTCGAAGCATCGGCAATGGCCGACGAGTCGGTCGAGAACGCCGTGGAGCCTGCCGAGCCGGCCGTGAAGCCGGTCGCGGAGGCGTCCGCGCCTGCGCCGGCTCCGGCCGCCCCCCCAACGACCGACAGCACGTTCGTTGCGCCTAGTGCAGCCACCGCGGAGCACACGACGGCCAGCGAGCCGGCCGAAGCCGAACCCGCGATGGCCGCCCAGGACACCGCCCCGGTCGGCAACGCGCCCGTCGACGAGGACCTGCCGGAGCCGTCGACGACGCCACCGATGTTCACGCCGCCGCAGCCTCGCCAGGGCGACCTGCTGGCGCAGCCGGGCGGGTCCCGGCCCGCGCCGGCGCAGGACGCGCCGCGACCGGCCGAGACCGCGCAGCCGAAGGACGCGGCGCAGAGCTGAGCCTCTCGGGGGACGAAAAAAAGAAGGGCCGGACGTCGCCGTCCGGCCCTTTTTCGTGCGGCCCCGTCAGCCGACCTGGTGATGCGGGGCGTCGAGCAGGCCGTGCACCGTCATCAGATGCGCCAGGCCGATCACGTGTTCGACCTGCAGCTTTTCCATCAGGCGCTGCTTGTAGGTCGACACCGTCTTCGGGCTCAGGCTCAGCTGCTCGCCGATGACCGTGAGCGGCTTGCCGCGCACCAGCATCATCGCCACCTCCAGCTCGCGGCTGGACAAGGCGTCGAACGGCGAAGCACTGCTCCCGTCCAGCGTGGCCAAGGCGAGCTGCTGGGCCACCGCCGGCGCGAGGTAGCGGCGTCCGCCAGCGACCTGGCGCACGGCCACCAGCAGCTCGTCGGCCGCGCAGCCCTTGGTGAGGTAGCCCAAGGCGCCCGCGTCGAGCAGGCGCTTGGGAAAGCGCGCGTCGTCCACCACGGTGACGATGATGATATGGGTGTTGAGCTTGGCGCGGATCACCCGCTCGGTGAGCTCGATGCCGCTCATCCCCGGCATGTGCACATCCACCAGCGCCACGTCCGGCGCCAGCGTGCGTATCAACCTGAGTCCTTCTTCCGCAGTCGCGGCCTCGCCGCGGATGCGTACGTCCGGCTGCTGCTGCAGGATCATGCGGAAACCGGTACGCACCAATTCGTGATCGTCCACGAGCACGACATTGATCACTTCGGGCCCTCCTTGGGTACAAGTGAACCGAAAAGTAGGCGGGCGACCCGCCCATTGCAACCCCCGGCAACAAAAAACCCGCCAGCGGCGGGTTCGTTGCGTCTCCGGCCTGGAGAAGCCGGACTCTTCGATTGGTGCCCAAGGGGGGACTCGAACCCCCACGACTTGCGTCGCTACCACCTCAAGGTAGTGCGTCTACCAATTCCGCCACCTGGGCAGGTGTGTTGCCGTTATTTCGTCGAGGCCGGGGCCGGCACGTCCGACCTGGCCGGTACGGCGGGCACGTCGGCGTTCGACGTGGCCGGCGCCTTCGGCACGTCGGTGCCGGCAGGTGCCGCGGGCTGCGCATTCTGGGTGGGCGCGGGCTTGTTGGCAAGACCGGACATCACGCCCAGATCCGCCTCGGTACTCTGCGGCGCGCCACTGCGGCTCAGGTAGATGCCCATGCCCAGGCTCAGCACGAAGAACAGCGCCGCCAGCACTGCAGTGGCCCGGGTGAGGAAGCTGGCCGAGCCGCGCGCACCGAACACCGTCGCGGAGGCGCCGCCGCCGAAACCCGAGCCCGCATCGGCGCCTGCGCCGCGCTGCATCAGGATCAGCACGATCATCGCCGCGGCGATGAGGATGTAAAACACGCTGAAGATGACGAACATGTTCTCTTGGAATCCGTAGCGCTCAGTGCGCCGCGGCGCAGATGCCGAGAAAATCGACCGCGGTGAGCGAAGCTCCGCCGATCAACCCCCCGTCCACGTCCGGCTGCGCGAACAATGCCGCGGCATTCGCCGCCTTGACGCTGCCGCCGTAAAGCAGCCGGGTCAGACGGGCGATCATAGCATCTTCCCGCTCGAGTTGGCTACGAATGAAAGCGTGCGCCTGCTGCGCCTGTTCCGGCGTGGCCGTGTGCCCGGTGCCGATCGCCCACACCGGTTCGTAGGCGATGACCGCGCTGTAGAAGGCGGCGATGCCGTTGCGTGCGAGCACGGCGCCAAGCTGGCGCGCGAGCACGGCTTCGGTCTGGCCCGCCTGGCGTTCCTCCAGCGTTTCGCCGACGCACAGGATGGGCGTCAGGCCGGCGGCGCAGGCGGCGGCGAACTTGCGTGCGACCAGCGCGTCGCTCTCGCGGTGATACTGGCGCCGCTCCGAATGGCCGACCAGCACCCACTGCGCGCCGACGTCCGCCAACATGGCGGCCGACACTTCGCCGGTGTAGGCGCCCTGCCCCTCGTGCTCGCTGACGTCCTGGCCGCCGAAGCCGAGGCCGCTGCCGGCGTACCGCTCGGTCAGCGCGGCGATGTAGGGAAACGGCGGGAACACCAGCACGTCGGCCTGCTCGGGCCGGCCCGCGGCCAGCTCGGCCACCAGCGCCTCCGCCATCGAGCGGCTGCCGTGCATCTTCCAGTTGCCGGCGACGAGTTTCCTGCGCATGCCATCCCTACCTGTGCAAAAGCCGCAAGCATAACGACGCCCCGGTGACCCGGCAAACGCCTGCTGGCGCGCCCGGCTCCCCTCCGCCAAGATGGTCGCGCCACCCCGCTTCGGACGCCATCGCATGCCCCTCGACCGCCCGCTCAGCCTGGTCACCGGCGCCTCCGCCGGCATCGGCGCCGCGTTCGCCCGCGCGCTCGCCGCGCGAGGACACGACCTGGTGCTGGTGGCGCGTCGCGCCGACCGCCTGCACGCACTGGCAATACAGTTGCGGGCGGCACACGGCACCGCGGTGCACGTGAGGCCACTGGACCTGGCCGATCCCTCGGCGCCCCAGCGACTGTGCGCCGCACTCGCCGCCGAAGGCCTTGCCGTGGACTGGCTGGTCAACAACGCCGGCTACGGCGTGCCGGGCACGTTCGAGGCGAGCGCCTGGGAAGTCCACGCCGCGTTCCTGCAGGTGCTGCTGACCGCGCCGACCGAGCTGGCGTGGCGGCTGTTGCCGGGCATGCGCGCGCGCGGCTACGGCCGTATCGTCAACGTGGCCTCGCTGGCCGGCCACGTGCCCGGATCGGCGGGACACACGCTCTACGCGGCCAGCAAGGCCTACCTGATCAAGTTCTCGCAGTCGCTGGCGCTGGAGAACCGCGCGCACGGCGTGCACGTGTGCGCCCTGTGCCCGGGCTTCACCTGGTCGGAGTTCCACGACGTCACCGGCACCCGCGCGCTGGTCGGCAAGCTGCCGCGGTTCCTGTGGCAGCGTGCCGAGACGGTGGTGGACGAAGGCGTGGCGGCGGTCGAACGCGGCCAGATCGTGCACGTCACCGGACGGGCCAACCGCGCGATCAAGGCGCTCGCCAAGCTGATCCCTGACCGGCTCGGCCTGTGGTTGTCGGCACGGCAGTCGCGGCGCTACCGCCAGCTCGACTGAGGCATACGGAACGCAAGCCTCGGGGGTGCTAACGTGGCCCGCTCCTCGTTGCGAAGACCGCCATGAGCCTGTTCCCGACCCAGATGCGTCCGCTGCCCTACCGCAAGCCCACCGAGGGCCGCGACTACTGGGTGCTGGACGATGCCCTGCCCGATCCGCACACCGTGCGCGAGCGGTGCCTGGCCAAGACCGACTGGGAATACGGCTTTCCCACCACCGGCGAGGCGTGGCCGGGCATGCGCGCCTCGCCGGCGCTGCTGGGGGACGAACTGGCCCTGATCGAGGCCAAGGTGCGCCAGGCCACCGGGGCGAAGAAGCTGTGGGTGGAGCAGACCGAGGCCGGGCAGAAGCTCAACCACAACTGCGTGCAGGTGGTCGGTGCGGTCGAGGGCGCGGTCAAGCCGCACACGGATTCGCTCAACCTGTGCCGCTACGCCGCCGTGCTCTATCTCAACCCGGACGTGCCCGACAGCTGCGGCACCAGCTTCTTCCGCCAGCGCATGCCCGGCGGACAGCTGGGCGGCAACATGGTGGCGCCGCCCTACCGCAACCTGGTGGACGCGCTCGGCAACCGCTTCGTGCAGCCGAACGCCTTCGCCGAAGACGTGCGCGTGGCCCATCGCTTCAACCGCCTGCTGCTGTACAAGGCCAACATCGTGCACAGCGCCAGCGCGTACTGGGGGCTGGACGACGTAGCCAGCAAGCGCATGACGGCGGTGTTCTTCTGGATGGCGTAGCGGCCCGCTACGTGTCGCGCGTGCAGGTGAGCGTGTCGCCGACCACGAAGTCCTTGCCGTTGCGCGCGACCTGCCAGTCGACGCGGTAGCGGCGCGGACCCAGCCGCGTGTAGGCGAAGCGCTGCGCCGGCGCCACCTCGGCGGCCGATTCCCAGGTCAGCGTGTCTTGGCGGAAACCGTCGGAGCCGAAGCGGCGCACGCCGCCGAAACTGTCCACGATCGCCGCGTTGAAGCGCCCGGCCCTGGCGTCGTAGGCCCAGGTTTCGATGGCGTGGTAGCGCGCGCCGGGCGAGGTGTCGTCGTGGTGCTTGACCAGCGCGGCACCCTGCAGGTCGGCGACGTAGGTCATGCGCGAGGCGATCGTCCTGCCGCTGGCGGGAAACACGCCTTCGCACCGCCAGCTGCCCTGGAAATAATCCAGGGTCCGCATCGGCTGTGTGTCGGTAGCGTTGACCGACGTGGCTGCGAGCAGGAGCAACAGGGAGATGTGGCGCATGGCGTGGCCGTTGCAAGGGAGACCCTGCAACGCTAGGCGGCCGGGTCATGTGACGCATCGACCGGAAGTCATGCCCGCAGCAGAGTGCACCCTGGCGTGGCCCGGCCACCGGCGGCCGGGCGGCATCGAGCAACGCGCGGCGCGCCGGCGCCGCTCCGCGCGCCAGTGCTTCCAAGGCCCGGAAAGCAGGAGCGACCTTGCTCGCGCAGCGCGGGCTGTCGGTCAGATCAGCTTGATCTCGCGCAGGCGCTGCATCAGATACTCGTGCGAGGTCAGCGAGGTGTCGTAGCGGCTGGGGTTGTCCGGCGTGACGCACTCGGGCAGCGGGTCCAGCACCACGTCCGGGTTCGGGTGCAGGAAGAACGGCACCGAGTAGCGCGGTTTGCGGGCGTTCTCGTTCTGCGGGTTGACCACCCGGTGCGAGGTCGACGGATACACGTGGTTGGTCAGGCGCTGCAGCATGTCGCCGATGTTGACCACGATCGCGTCGCCCTCGGTGGTGATCGGCAGCCACTGGCCCTCGCTCAGCACTTCCAGCCCCTCGGCGCTGGCGCCGACCAGCAGGGTGATGAAGTTGATGTCCTCGTGGGCGCCCGCGCGTACGTTCGGGATGTTCTCCTCGGTGATCGGCGGGTAGTGGATCGGGCGCAGGATCGAGTTGCCCTGGTCGGTCTTGTCGTCGAAATAGCGCTCCGGCAGGCCGATGTGCAGCGCCAGCGCGCGCAGCACGCGGGTGCCGAGCGCATCCAGCGCCTCGTACAGGCCGTAGCCGTAGGGCTTGAACTCGGGCACCTCCTGCGGCCAGAGGTTCGGCGGCATCACCTCGGCGAACCTGGAATCGCGCGGGATCTCCCTGCCGATGTGCCAGAACTCCTTGAGGTCGGGATAGCGGCTGTCCTTGGCCGTTTCGACCTTGAACGGGGTATAGCCGCGCGCGCCGCCGGAGCCGGGCACGTGATACTTCATCTTGGTCTCGGTCGGCAGCGCGAAGAAACGCTCGAAGGCCTGGTAGGCCCCTTCGACCAGTTCGCGCGGGATGCCGTGCCCGCTGATGCAACAGAAGCCGAACTGGCGATAGGCGGCACCGAGTTCGGCGACGAAAGCGTCGCGGTCGGTGTCGTAGCGGCGGATGTCGAGCGTCGGAACTTGCTTCATGGATTTTCCGTCATGTGCGTGTGCGCGGCGGATTTTACGGCGTCGGCCAGCCAACCGGCCAACTGCTGCACTTCGCCGGCATCGGCACCCTCGATGGTGACCCGCACCACCGGCTCGGTACCGGACGCACGCAACACGACGCGGCCCCTGCCCTGCAGGGTGCGTTCCACCTCGGTCAGCGCATGGCGCACGGTATGGCTCGCCAGCGCCTCGCGCGCGCCCTGGGCACGCACGTTGACCATCACCTGCGGCAGCTTCTGCAGGCCGCGGCGGGCCAGCGCGAGATCCTGCCCGGAGGCGGCCAGCGTCTCCAGCACCGCCAGCGCGGCGATGATGCCGTCGCCGGTGGTGGCGCGGTCCAGGCACAGGATGTGGCCGGAGGTCTCGCCGCCGAGAATGCCGCCGTGGGCCTTGAGCTGCTGCAGCACGTAGCGGTCGCCCACGTTGGCGCGGATCAGCGGCACCTCCAGCTCGGCCAGCGCCTGCTCCAGGCCGTAGTTGCTCATCAGCGTGCCGACCACCGGGCCGCGCAGGCAGCCACGCGCGAACAGGCTGCGGGCGAGCACGTAGAGGATGTCGTCGCCGTCGGCGATGCTGCCCGCGCGGTCCACCAGGATCACGCGGTCGCCGTCGCCGTCGAAGGCGACGCCGATGTCGGCGCTCTGCGCCAGCACCGCCTGCTGCAGCGTCTGCGGATGGGTCGAACCCACGTTGTGGTTGATGTTGAAGCCGTCCGGCTTGTCGCCGATGGCGCTGACGTCGGCGCCGAGTTCGGCGAAGACCTTGGGTGCCACCTGGTAGGTCGCGCCGTGCGCGCAGTCGAGCACGACCTTCATGCCGCGCAGGGTGAAGTCCTCGGGCACGGTGGACTTGCAGTACTCGGCGTAGCGCGCCACTGCATCGGCCACGCGGGTGGCCTTGCCCAGCTGCTCGGACGGCACGGTGGCGAAGTCGGCGTCGAGCTCCTGCTCGATCGCCTGCTCGATCTCGTCGGAAAGCTTCTCGCCCTGGGCCGAGAAGAACTTGATGCCGTTGTCCGTATGCGGGTTGTGCGAGGCGCTGATCACGATGCCGGCGACCGCACGCATGGAGCGGGTGAGGTAGGCCACCGCGGGCGTCGGCATCGGCCCCAGCAGGCCGACGTCCACGCCGGCGGCGACCAGACCGGCCTCCAGCGCCGACTCGAACATGTAGCCGGACACCCGCGTGTCCTTGCCGATCAGCACCAGCGGCTTGCGCTGCGACTCGCGCGCCAGCACGGCGCCGGCCGCACGGCCCAGGCGGAGCATGAAGTCGGCGCTGATCGGCCACTGCCCGACCTGGCCACGAATGCCGTCGGTGCCGAAGTACTTGCGTGTGCTCATCATCATTCCCTGCGGTGGCGCCACTGAGCGGACCGCACCTAAGTAACTCAGTCTTCGTCGGGCCAGCGTGGAGCAGTGAGACGTACGTCACGCCGCGGCGTGTCGCCTTCGTGCACGGCACGCCAGATCGCGAGTGCGTCAACGGTGGCGGCCACGTCGTGTACACGTACCATGCGCGCGCCACGCTGTACCGCGACCAGTGCGGCCGCCGCCGAGCCGGCCGCGCGCGCTTCGCCCGCGGGCCGGCCGGTGAGCGCGCCGATCATCGACTTGCGCGACAGCCCGACGTAGACGCCCGCGCCCAGGTCCGCGAAGCGCTCCAGCGCGCGCAGCAGCGCCAGGTTGTGCTCCAGCGTCTTGCCGAAGCCGAAGCCGGGGTCGACCAGCACGCGCCGCTTGTCGACGCCGGCCAGTTCGCAGGCGAACAGGCGATCGGCCAGGAAGCGGTGCACCTCGCCCACCACGTCATCGTAGCGCGGGTCGTCCTGCATGCTGCGCGGCTCGCCCTGCATGTGCATCAGGCACACCGGCACGCGCAGCTCGGCGGCGGCATCCAGTGCTCCTTCGCGGCGCAGCGCATAGACGTCGTTGACCATGCCGGCGCCCGCGGCCACCGCGGCCCGCATGACCTGGGGCTTGGAAGTGTCCACCGCGATCGGCAGCGTCGTGCGCGCGGCCAGCTGCTCGATCACCGGGATCACGCGGCGCAGCTCCTCCTCTACCGGCACTTCGGCCGCGCCCGGGCGGGTCGACTCACCGCCGACGTCGAGCATGTCCGCGCCCTGCTCCGCCATCGCCAGGCCGTGGGCCACCGCGGCCGCGGTGTCGGCATGGGCGCCGCCGTCGGAGAACGAGTCGGGCGTGACGTTGAGGATGCCGACCACGCGCGGGCGGTCCAGCACCAGCCGGCGGCCGGCGCAGTCGAGCACGATCGCGAAGGGATCCTCGAACATGGTCAGTCCCGGCCGCCCAGCGCGCCCATGTGCAGGCGGTAGTAGCGCAGTTCCTCGATCGAGTCGCGGATGTCCGACAGCGCGGTGTGCGCCGACTCCTTGCTCAGGCCACGCGCGATGGCCGGCGCCCAGCGCCGCGCCAGCTCCTTGAGGGTGGACACGTCCAGGTTGCGGTAGTGGAAATGGCGCTCGAGCCGCGGCATCTGCCGGTGCAGGAAGCGACGGTCCTGGCAGATCGAGTTGCCGCACATCGGCGACTTGCCCGGCGGCGCCCAGTCCTTGAGGAAGTCGAGCGTGGCCTGCTCGGCCTGGGCGTGGTCGGTGGTCGACTCGAGCACCTGCTGCCACAGCCCCGACTTGCGGTGCTGGTTGCGGTTCCAGCTGTCCATGGCTTCCAGCCGGTCGACTTCGTGGCGGATCGCGAACACCGGCCCTTCGGCGAGCACGTTGAGGTCCTTGTCGGTCACGATCGTGGCGATCTCGAGGATGGAGTCGGTGTCGGTGTCCAGACCGGTCATCTCCAGATCGATCCAGATCAGGTTGTCGTCGTTGGCGTGGCTCATGCGTCCTCCTTGGAGCGCGCAAGTCTAGCGCAGGCGCCCGCGCCGCTCCGCATGCGATGATCCGGCCATGCAGACCTTCCTCTGGCACGACTACGAGACCTTCGGCGCGGACCCGCGCAGGGACCGGCCGGCCCAGTTCGCCGGCATCCGCACCACCGCGGAGCTGGAGATCGTCGGCGAACCGGTGATGTTCTTCGCGCGCCCGCCACGGGACATGGCGCCGGACCCGGACGCCTGCCTGATCACCGGCATCACGCCCCAGCAGGCCGAGCGCGAGGGCGTGTCGGAGGCCGGGTTCGCCGCGCGCGTGCACGAGCAGCTCGCGCAGCCGGGCACCTGCGGCGTCGGCTACAACTCGCTGCGCTTCGACGACGAGTTCACCCGCCAGCTGCTGTACCGCAACTTCTACGACCCCTACGCGCGCGAATGGGAGAACGGCAATTCGCGCTGGGACCTGATCGACCTGGTGCGCATGTGCCAGGCGCTGCGCCCCGAGGGCATCGTCTGGCCGGTCCGCGAGGACGGCACGCCGAGCTTCCGGCTGGAGCACCTGGCAGCGGCCAACCACCTGCAGCAGGATCGCGCGCACGACGCGCTGTCGGACGTGCACGCGTTGATCGGCCTGGCCCGGCTGATCCGCGTGCGCCAGCCGCGGCTGTGGGACTGGCACTTCGAGCTGCGCCGCAAGCAGAAGGTATTCGGGTTGATCGACGTGGTCGGCATGACGCCGCTGGTGCACGTGTCCTCGCGCTACCCGGCCAGCCGCCACTGCCTGGCGGTGATCATGCCGCTGGCGATGCATCCGGCGCGCCCGGGCGAGGTGATCGTCTACGACCTGGACGCCGACCCGTCCGGCTGGCTGGCGCTGGACGAGGACGAGATCGCCGACCGCATCTTCACCGCCCGCGCCGACCTGCCCGAGGATGTCGAGCGCATTCCCCTGCGCACCGTGCGGGCCAACCGTGCGCCCGCACTGGCGCCGCTGTCCGTGCTGCGCGACGTCGACCACGGCCGCCTGCGCCTGGACCTGGAACGCTGCCTGCGCCACCACGCCGTGATGCGCGCCAGCGCCGGCCTGGCCGACAAGCTGTGCCGCGTGTTCGCGCGGGCCGCCGCCATGGCACCGCCGGAGGACCCGGAACTCGCCTTGTACGACGGCTTCCTGCCCGACGCGGACAGGCGCCTGCTCGCCGAGGTGCGCGCCACGCCCCCGGAGCAACTGGGGCGCCGCACCTTCCCGTTCCGCGACCCGCGCTATCCGGAGCTGCTGTTCCGCTACCGCGCGCGCAACTGGCCCGCGACGCTCGATGCGGAGGAACAAGCCCGCTGGGAGGCCTTCCGCCAGGCCCGCCTGACCCGTCCCACGCCCCTCACCGCGCGCACGCTCGACGACTACTTCGCGCGCATCGCGGTGTTGCGCCGGGAGCGGCCGGAGCAGACCGCCCTGCTGGACCAGCTGGACGCCTGGGGCCTGACCCTGGCGCCCACGCCCGCCGTGGCCTGAGCCCCGGCACGTAGGCCACGTGTAGCGGCCGGTGTGGCCTCGATGGCCGATAATGCGGCCATGGCCCAGACCTACTTCACTCCCGCCACCTTCCGCTTCCTGCGCGCGCTGGCGCGCAACAACAGCCGCGAGTGGTTCGCCGCGCACAAGGCCGACTACGAGCGCCACGTGCGCGAGCCTTTCCTCGCGCTGATCGCCGACATGGCGGCGCCGCTGGCGAAGATCAGCCCGCACTACCGCGCCGATGCACGCAGGAACGGCGGCTCGCTGTTCCGCATCCACCGCGACACGCGCTTCTCCCACAACAAGCTGCCCTACAAGACCTGGCAAGGCTCGCGCTTCTTCCACGCGCGCCGCCACGAGATCCCGGCGCCCTCGTTCTACCTGCACATCGAGCCGGGCGATTGCTTCGCCGGCGGCGGCATGTGGCACCCGGAGCCGGACACGCTGAAGACCATCCGCGCCTTCCTCGCCGACAACCCGGCGGCGTGGAAGCGCGCCACCCAGGGCAAGGCGTTCCGCGAGCACATCACGTTCTGGGGCGAGTCGCTCAGCCGCCCGCCGCGCGGCTTCGACCCGGGGCACGAACTGATCGAGGACCTCAAGCGCAAGGATTTCGCCGCCTGCCAGGGCTTCGACGAGGCGCTCGCCTGCTCCCCCGAACTGCTGCCGTGGACGGTGGAAAGCTTCAAGCGCGTGGCGCCGATGATCGACTACCTCTGCGCCGCGCAGGAACTCGAGTTCTGAGCGGGCTTTCTTCTATTCGGTAGAGGCGAGCTTGCTCGCGATGCTTTGCTCGGCCCGGGCAGCTTCCAGGCCAAGGCATCCCGAGCAAGCTCGCTCCTACGGTAATCCACCGGGGCGGCGCAGCAGGGCGATGGCCACCGCCATGCCGAGCACCGCCGTGGCGGCCACGTAGTGCGCCGGCGCGAGCACGCCGAAACGCGCCACCAGCAGGCCGATCAGCGGCGGGGTCAGCCCGCCGAACACGGCGTAGGCGACGTTGTAGGAAGCGGACAGCCCGGAGAAGCGAACCGGCGGCGGGAACGCCTGCACCATCAGCACCGGCACCACGCCGACCACGCCCACGGCGAAACCGGCCACCGCGTACAGCGCGACGAAGTGCGCGCCGCCGGCGGCCAGGCCGAGGTACAGCGCGTAGCCGGCCGCCAGCAACCCGGCCGCCCCGAGCAGCAGCGCCCGCGCCGGACCGATCCGGTCGGACAGGCCGCCGTAGAACAGGCAGCCGACCGCCAGCGCGAACGAGGCGACGTTGTTGCCCAGGAAGGCCCGCGCGGGCGCCACGTGGAACGCGGACTGCACCAGCGAGGGCGTCATCAGGATCAGTACCACGATCGCCGCGGTGAGCATCCAGGTCACCAGCATCGACAGCAGTACGGCCGGCCGGTGCCGCGCCGCCACCTGCGCCAGTGGCAGGCCGGCGACCAGCTCGCGGCGCGCGTGCATGGCCTGGAACACCGGCGTCTCGCTGAGCCAGCGGCGCAGCCACACGGCAAGGAAGCCGAACACGCCGCCGACCAGGAACGGCAGTCGCCAGCCATAGGCCAGCAAGGCCTCAGGCGCCAGCGAACGGTTGATGCCGGCGGCGACCAGCGAGCCGAGCAGGATCCCCACCGTGAGCCCGGAGGTGAGGCTGGCGCAGGCGAAGCCGACCCGGCTCGGCGGCACGTGCTCGGCCACGAACACCCACGCGCCCGGTACCTCGCCGCCGACGGCGACGCCCTGCACCACCCGCAACAGGAGCAGCAGCAGCGGCGCCAGCATGCCGACCTGCGCGTACACCGGCAGCAGGCCGATGCCCAGCGTGGGCAGCGCCATCAGGAACACGCTCAGGGTGAACATGCGCTTGCGGCCGAGCTTGTCGCCGTAGTGCGCCATCACGATGCCGCCCAGCGGCCGCGCCAGATAGCCTGCGGCGAAGATGCCGTAGACCTTCAGCTGCGCCAGCCAGGGGGCGCTGTCCGGCGGAAAGAACAACTGGCTGAGCGGCAGCGCGAAGAACACGAAGACGACGAAGTCGTAGAACTCCAGCGCGCCGCCGAGGGCGGCGAGCAGCAACGTGCGCAGATCCGCGCGACCCAGGCGCGCAGCGGCATCCACCGGCACCGCGGCTGCGTTCATGACGCCTCAGGCCCGCCTGTTCTTGAACAGCATGCCGACGCCCAGCGCGATCAGCACGAGCGGCCACCAGCGCGCGAACAGCTCGCTCAGGTGCAGTTCGAAGCCGAAGTTGCGCAGCAGGAACAGGACGCCGACCACGATCAGGATGATGCCGGGCACGCTGGGACGCATCGGAGGCTCTCGCCGGGAACGGAAGCGGCCACTGTGCGCATGCCCGCGCCCGGCGTCAACGGGCTAGGTGTGTAAACCCACCAGGTTGTTCATGGCAATGCGGGTGATAGGAGGCTGGTAGTCAACGCTGGCATGCGGACGGTGCCAGTTGTATTGATGCA